>NZ_AUFW01000018.1 GCF_000426705.1 Spirochaeta cellobiosiphila DSM 17781 | reverse complement strand
CTCGTAACTCAATAAGGGATCCTGCTTCTAAATCCGAACTGTAACTCTGATTTGTCATATCATAGATCGTGTCTATAACAGGAGTCACAGGATTATACCGCACTCTAGATAGGGTGCTCTTATTTTGTATAGTACTCACTAATTGGCTATTAGGAGTTGTTTTAACCCTGAGCCTATGCTTTGTAGAATCAATCTCATCCGAGGTAGACGTAAATCCTCCCCCTAGTGATAGACCAAAGCGAGCGATATTCGATTTCACCGAATTCCCTAGTATTAGTTGTTCTTCTACCACTTCTTTTAATAGATCCATAACAACCACAATATCCTGTCGGGATACGGTTGTATTCTTGTTCGCCATTAAGTTCACCATGTCATCATGGTTGACATTAAGATTGGATTGCACTCGTGCAAGGAAGAGGCTGTCTTCTTTTGCAGTTCCTAGTTTGTTTTGGTGAAGGTAATAATTAATCATAAATATAACTCTCCTGGGGCGTCTCATCTTTGTCCGAATAGAGGCGTCATCGACCTGAAGACAAATGCTCATGTACTCAGAGTACACTGCGCTTTGTCTTTTGGACTCTTCCTTGCTCTTCGAACAAATCTTTCGACTTTCGGCTTTCCGACATGTTCCCTTTTTGAACTTTGCTTTTGGCCTGGCCTTGTAGCTTTGCTACTTTGGCTTGGAACTTGGTAGCTTGACTTCCTTTTTCCGTGGCCTTTGTTAAAAGGTTGCTTTGCTTACCTTGTTCCTTTTCTTTTTAATGTTAGTTCCCTGGGCAACGCCTGGGGGTAAGGAGAGGGGGAAAGCCGGTATGCTTGGGTCCTTGGCTTGTGGGCTTTGGTTCATCCCCTTACATAAGCTTCTTCTCAGCTGTTTCTGGAATATCGAGAAGTTTTTTGGAACTTTTTTTAGGAATTTTGCACTTTTTTTCAAAAAAACAGGCGAAGTACTTGTCTTATGATAAGCATTCCTTATGTTAGTACCAGAATGGGGGCCAAAGTTGGCAAAACTTGACTTTCCAATTCTTATATATTAATTTCTATATATAAACTAATTTTAAGGAGCAGAATATGGCTGCAGTACATCTAACTAAAGACGACTTTCTAAAAAAAGTCTTTAATTTTACTGAGAACTCTGAATGGAAGTTCGAGGGGGACAAGCCCTGTCTTATTGACTTCTATGCAGATTGGTGCGGTCCTTGTAAAATGGTCGCTCCGATATTAGAAGAACTGTCTGATGAACTTGAAGGTAAGATGAATATCTATAAGATAGATACAGAAGCGGAAAAGGATCTAGCTCAGGCCTTTGGTATCCAAAGTATTCCTAGCTTATTGTTTGTACCCATGGAAGGCCAACCCCAAATGGCTCAAGGCGCTTTACCTAAGGACACTTTAAAGAAAGCTATTAAAGATGTTCTTGATGTAGAATAGACAAAGTTAACTAAGCCCTTTATAATCAATGCCGACATTAAAACTATGAAGCGATTATATTTGGCCTTACTTATTATAGCAGTCTCTCCTCTCTTTGCGGAACCTGCCTGGCTTACTCTTGAACGGGGTATAGAGGCTTTGGATGATCGTCACCCAGGAGAGGCTCTTTTATATTTCCAGGATTTGGAAGCCGCCGATGAATATAGGCCCGAAACCGCCTATTATATTGGGCGCATCTATGAGCTGGAAGCTGAGATGGGTTTAGCTGAAAAGCAATACGTTAAAGCTCTTAATCTTAAGAACCAATTTTACAATTCCGAATTCGGCTATCAAGTACAATACGATTTGGCCAATCTCTACTACAAGCAAAACCGACTACAAGAATACAATAACATCCTCCTCGATATTCTTCAGGAAGATCCTCATTATAATAATAGTGATAATATGCGGTTACAGACTGCTTATCTGCAAGCATTGGAAGAGGGGGGTATAGATAAACTGTTACTCCTTTATCGTATGGAGCCCACCTTTGCCTTGGATGCTCATATTCGCCTTGGTGAATTATATTATCGTCAACAGCGTTACAGCAGGGCCTTATTACATGATTCTTATGCCGTTATCAGTCAGATTACCCCATTATTGAATGATCTAAGGAAAAATGATCCCGATTTTAGATTCACTTCTGTAGTTCAAACATTGAAAGAAGCTGATCGTGATCAGGAGTTCAGAGATCTTTTAAGGGATTCAGATTTCTATAAAGCCCTCTATTATATGGGGGCCAGTCTATGGGCTCTCCAGAAGAACAACAAAGCTGTAGAAGTATGGTCTATCCTGACTTCTACCACCGATTCAGGGCAGTGGGGACGAATGGCTGATCGACAGATTAACCGAATGAATTAATCCAGACTACTTGCCAGATATTTTAAAATAGCTTAATTTTTGATAAGTATGAAAAAGCTAATAATCAAGGGTGCTCGTGAGCACAACCTCAAAAATGTTGATCTGGAATTACCAAGGGATCAACTAATAGTATTTTCCGGAAAAAGTGGTTCCGGTAAGTCATCCCTTGCCTTTGATACCATATTTGCAGAAGGTCAACGTCGTTATGTAGAAAGTCTTTCCAGTTATGCCCGTATGTTCTTAGGGCGGATGGATAAACCTGATCTGGACTATATCGAAGGCCTAAGTCCTGCCATCTCCATTGAACAGAAGACTACACACAGTAATCCCCGTTCAACCGTTGGTACGGTCACCGAAATATACGATTATCTTCGTTTATTATTTGCCCGAATCGGTATTCCTCATTGTCCTCAATGCGGAAGGGAGATTCAAGAATTATCCGTTGATCAGATTGTAGATAATATAACCTCTTATCCAGAAGGTACTAAGCTTGTATTATTAGCTCCTATTGTACAGGGGCGTAAGGGAGAACATCAGAAGATTTTCTCAGATGCCCTAAAGGCTGGATTCCAGAGAGTCCGTGTCGATGGTGAGATCCTTAATATAGAAGATGGTATCACACTCGACAAAAAGAAGAAGCATTCTGTTGATATCGTTATTGACCGTCTTAAAATCAGTGCAAGCGTTCGTAAACGTCTAGCCGAATCGATTGAGACCGCTCTTGAGGTCTCAGATGGTAAGATAATAGCCCTTCGTTTACAGGAAGAGGGTGACGAGGAAGAATTTTTCTCTGAGAAAAACTCCTGTCCCCATTGTCAGATTAGTCTTCCTGAACTTCAACCAAGACTTTTTTCTTTTAATAATCCTATTGGTGCTTGTGAGGAATGTGCCGGTCTGGGATCTACTATGGAATTTATACCGGAACTCATCATTCCTGATCCGGAATTATCCTATAATGAAGGGGGATTTGCTCCCTACAACCCCTCAGCTAATTGGTACACAAGCTGGTTTAAGGGCTTAGCCAAACATTTTGGATTTACCTTGGATACACCTATCAAAGATATCCCCAAAAAGGTGATTGATGCCATCTTGTATGGAACCAAAGAACCTATTGATGTGAAATACACTAATAGAGAAGGGACAGGGAAGTTTGAGTATTCCAGTCAATTCAAAGGAATTATCAATGACCTAAAGCGCCGATACAGAGAAACAAACTCTGATGGCATTAAGGATTGGCTTGAAGGTTTTATGCGAGATGAGATCTGTCAATCTTGTCATGGAAAACGATTGAAACCCGAAGCCCTTGCTGTGACTGTTATGGATAAGAATATCCATGAGACCACTTGCCTAAGTGTTGCTGATTCTCATGACTTCTTTAATTCTCTTGTGCTGTCACCTAATCAAAAGCATATCGCCCAGCAGATTTTAAAGGAAGTGCAAGATCGATTAGGGTTTATGCGTTCTGTAGGTTTAGAATATCTATCTTTGGAACGTAAAGCAGGGACCCTTAGTGGGGGAGAAGCCCAGCGTATTCGTCTCGCCACCCAGATAGGTTCTAGTCTGATGGGAGTCCTTTATATTCTGGATGAACCTACCATCGGACTTCATCAACGTGATAACCAGCGTCTTATTGATACCCTGGTTCATTTGAAGAATCTGGGGAATACCCTGATAGTTGTTGAGCATGATGAGCAAACCCTTAGAGCCGCTGACTATATTGTAGACTTAGGTCCTGGTTCTGGTATTTATGGGGGAGAAGTTGTGGCCAAAGGGACACTGGAAGAAGTTCTGGAGAACCCTAATAGCTTAACAGGCCAGTATTTAACAGGTAAGATATCTATTAAAACCCGTGAGATTCGCCGTCCCGGTAATGGACAATTTGTAGAAGTTTTGGGGGCCAAGGAGAATAACCTCAAGAATATCAATGTCAAGATTCCTTTAGGAACTCTGTCGGTTATCACAGGGGTGTCCGGATCGGGCAAATCAACCTTACTTAATGGTATCATCTATCCATATATATTCAATAAGGTCGGAAGAGGTAAGACCCATAAAGTGGGTAAGGTGAAGGAGATTAAAGGGCTTGATAACATTGATAAGGTTATCAGCATTGATCAAAGTCCTATTGGACGAACGCCCCGTTCTAATCCTGCTACCTATGTAGGTGTTTTTACTGCTATCCGGGAATTATTCTCAGGCTTGCCTGATTCAAAGGCCAGAGGATATAAGGCAGGAAGATTTTCTTTCAATGTTAAGGGTGGACGTTGTGAAAACTGTCAAGGTGATGGTACAATCAAGATTGAAATGCACTTTCTTCCCGATGTGTATGTCACTTGTGATGTCTGTAAAGGTAAGCGTTATAACAGAGAGACTCTTGATGTAAGATACAAGGGGAAGAACATTCATGATGTACTGGATATGTCCATTAGTGAAGCTGTTGAGTTTTTTCAAGCCATTCCTGCTATCCACCGTAAGTTATCCACACTGGAATCGGTAGGATTGGGGTATGTTCGCCTGGGTCAATCAGCCCTAACCTTATCCGGTGGGGAAGCTCAAAGGGTTAAACTAGCTCTGGAACTCGCTAAGAGGAGCACAGGGAAGACCTTATACATCATAGATGAACCCACAACAGGATTGCATTTTGCAGATGTTAAGCAATTGATGGAGGTCTTGCAGCAGTTGATTGATCAAGGTAATTCGGCCATTCTTATTGAACACAATCTCGATGTTATTCAACAAGCTGATTATATTATTGACTTGGGACCGGAAGGAGGAGATAAAGGAGGCAATCTTGTTGTCGCCGGAACTCCTGAAGAAGTAGCCCAATGTACAGAATCCTACACAGGATACTATTTAAAAGAGGCCTTTGAGGATAATCCTTGAGAAGGATTATCCTATTAGCCTTGATTTTCGCTGGTTTTGGATGTTTATGGTCACAGGATTTGTTTACTGATACCTTGGCCAAAGACATCGATACAGCCCGTTATCGGGAAGTTGTTAACTGGTTAAGTCAATTGGGGCTGTCAACAGAAGGAAGCCTTGATACTATGAAATCAAGGCTTTCTGAGTATTATAATATTGAAGAAAGTGATGATATAAATTCTTTAGAGGATATGGTCAGTATTGAAAGGGCAGATTTTGTCGAATATTTTTCTATACCAGAAAAAAATGAAAACTATCTTCGCCTTGTAGGTCAGGTTAAGCTTGTTCTTAATCAGGAAGCAGAGGACCAGACTCATACCATAGAAGCTCAGGAGATTCTCTATAATCAACAGAAGAATTTACTCTATGGGAAAGGGAATGTTAGTTATACCCTAACAAAAAAGGATGGTACTGAAAACTTCACAGGAAGCCGTTTATTCTTTAATGTTGATACTTGGTCAGGTCGATTTATCGATGGTGGTTCAAATACTTCTACTAAGAATAGTTATAATGAGGAACTAGATTACTTCTATACCGCTGATACCATTCGACGGACAAAGGACGATGTGATCATTCTTAATAACATCACTAGATCTTCTTCTATACCTGAAGAACCTTATTATAAGATTAAAGCCAGTAAAGTATGGATATTAACACCCGATGAGTGGGCTATCCTTAATGGTGTATTATATATTGGTGAGATTCCTGTATTTTATATTCCCTTTTACTTTAAGCCCGGTGATGAGATGCTCTTTAATCCTGTTATAGGCACTGATTCTACAGAGGGCTTTTTCTTTTACACTACTTATTATATCTATGGTCAGAAGGAAACCTCTTCTTCCAGTTTTAGCTTCTTAAAGGTTCAAGAAGATAGTGATAGTAAAGAATTTTATGAGTATGTTCGTCATGGGTTGTACTTACAACGTACTAGTGATGTTCTCCCTAAGGATGATCTTCGACGCACCCAGTATTGGAAATTTTATGGTGATATGACTAATAAGACTCTAGCTTCCTTTGGGTCTGTAGGTATCTTTGATGCCATTCCTCATATACATTCTCTTAGTTATTATGAGGGTATTGCCTTTTCTCATGATCTGGATAGCACAGGTATTCCCTTTGATTATACAAGGCAGATCTATGATCAACCCTTTCAGACGGGATGGTTCTGGAATACAGATGTTCCTTTTCGCTATTTATTTTCCATTGATTTAAAGATTTTAGAAAACATTACTCTCAAGGTTGAAGCGGCAAGTGATCCTGATTTTCCAGAGGATTTCCTAGATAGAAATGAAAATTTTGAGTTTCTCAATCTCTTTGGTTTTGATCAATTAGAAAAAGATTATTCAACTAAGGATGATGAGAGAAGCTATAAATTCTCTAGTTATGTCGATTCCACCTCTAAATTTGAGACTTTAGAATGGAGTATAAAAAGTTCTTTCGAGCCTAATGTGACTAAGTTTAATCCTTGGTTGTCTTCCCTGTCTGTATCAGATTTTAACACAAAACTCCTTTGGTCTTATGATGATAAAAAGAACTATAAGGATTCTTATTACTATCCAAACTCTCTGAAATGGACTTCTTTATCAGCTAGTTTAGGAGGAGCTTTATTCCCTTATAAAGCTGCTAGCTCAAAAGGTTCTGAAGTCGTGGAAGATGGAGATATTATTCCTCCTTGGGGGAACAAAGGAGAAACAACAGAAGAGGCAAACACTTCGGAGATACAGGATGAAGAGGACTGGGACCCAATAATCCCTCCCTCCTATCTGGGTCCCATTAATATTAATAGCTCTCCTGAATATGATTACCGTCCCCAATTGAGTTATAAGATGAAGGGCTTAAATTATGATCTCACCAGTGTTTATACAGATCCCTCAGGTGTCCCTGGGGAGATAGAATTTGATGAGGAGACACGTCGATCCGTACTGTCCGCCTCCAGTATTGCCTTGATTATCGACCAAAGCTTGGGACCTTTCGGTTCTGTGTCTAATAGTCTGGATTTCATGTATTCTGAATCAAAATATCTTTATTTGAATGAAGATACTTTGACGAGTTCTAAAATTAAAAGTTATAAGGAAGATGATTATTCTGATTCTACTAGATACTTAACCGATGCCCTAAGTGTATCCACCACACCTTATCCCTTATATACGGACTGGACTGTGAATTACCAATGGAAGGGGATAATCTTTGATAGAGAATTCGATGATGATTATTATGATACGAATCAGGAAGTCCGTTATGATTGGCAAACCCTCCAATTCACAGATGACTATATTCTAAAACACTTAGTAGGCTCTCAATACGCATACTATTTACCCTATAGTGACATAAAAAGTAGTCTCTCCTATGAGAAAAATCTTCCTCCTCAAGCAGAAGAAGATAGTTTTGATACAACTACAAAATGGGGGCAAAGGTCGTTGTCTGTGACAGTGTCCCAAGATGGTGATAAAAAAGAGGAGGAAGATTGGATCCTTGATCCTTTGTCTGTACAGTTAGCTTATGAACCATTCTCCTATTTAACTTTTGCTCAGGATGTGAGATATAATTGGGAAGAAGAAGATTGGGATACACTGATCTATAGTATTGATTTCTTCAGATTGGAAGCCTTATACAAGATGAAAAGAGACTATCATTATGATGTAGACATTAATGCTTCTAATGGTCCTCTGATTACTCGTGATAAGAAGAAATTTCAACCTGTGGAAGCTTCTCTAGGTTTAAATACAGCAGAATTCAAGAAGGATTTTCTAGGAGGTCGAATTTCTTTAGGAGGGAAGATTGACTTCACCGCTGATCTTTATCTGAATAATTTTATTGATTCCGCCTCTTCATTGAATACATCATTGTCTTTTGATATAGTAGATTTTCTCAGAGTCCGATTTAAAACATCTTCTTCTAATAACAGCCTTTACCGTTATGTTCCTTATTATTATAAACAAATTAATGGTTCTATGGAGGAATATACCTCTCCTATAGAGGATATATTGACCGGTTTTGCCTTTGGAAATACAGAAAAACGTAAATCCAGTCAATATAAAATTGATTCCTTGAATTTATCCATTGATCATTATATGCCCGATTGGGTATTATCCTTTGCTTTGGATAGTACCCCTATCGAAAAAGAAGATGGCACAGGTTGGAAGTTTTCTAATGAGTTTGTCATCCAGCTTCGCTGGAAGCCACACCAGGAATTTCATTCTGTGATTGAACAATCTGAGGATGATGGCTTTGAGTTTAAAACGCAGAAATAGGTTGACCACTTGAGGGTGTTATGACTAAACTTTTGCTAAAGGAAGGTATGTGAGCGATTATTTTCGCGTAGTTATTGAAGATTCTAGATCCTTGCGGGAGATCTGCGGGATTAACGATAACCATGTAAAAACATTAGAAGATATCTTTGGTATAAAGATATACAATCAGGGTAATGAATTAATTCTGGATTCAGAAGATACTGAGGTTCAAAATTTCTTCAGTCAGGTTATTAACTGTATTCAAATACAGATCTCAAAGGGACAGAAGGTTAGTCGGGATATGATTGTGACTATCGTGGATGCCCTTAGAGCAGATGATCTTCAAGGACTGGATGATTTGTTCAACAGTAATATTATTATTCCTCATGGTTTTTATAAGGTATTTCCCCGTAGTTTTCATCAGACCATGTATATCAAAGGAATTCAAACCCATGATCTATCCTTCGGTATCGGCCCGGCTGGTACGGGTAAGACTTTCCTTGCCATAGCTCAGGCCTTAAGTGAAGTATTGGGCAAAAAACAGAGAAAGCTTGTTCTGACCAGACCTGTTGTAGAAGCGGGAGAAAGCCTTGGTTTCCTACCAGGAGATCTATCTCAAAAACTCAACCCTTACCTCAAACCTCTTTATGATGCTATGGAAGCTTTGGTTCCTGCGGAAATCCTGAACCGAATGGAAGAGAACCGCCTCATCGAAATAGCGCCCTTAGCCTATATGCGGGGACGATCTCTTCAGAATTGTTTTATCGTCTTAGACGAAGCTCAAAATACAACCCGTGAGCAAATGAAGATGTTCCTTACTCGATTAGGGGAAGGATCGAAAACGATCATAACTGGTGATGTTACCCAGATAGACTTGCCTAATAGTAAGAACTCTGGACTAATTCACGCTATGAAGGTTATTAAAGGAATCGAGGACATACATTTTAGCCATTTCACCCATAGTGATGTTGTGCGAAGTTCCTTGGTTAAAAAAATTATAAGAGCCTATGAGACCGAGAAAAAAACTTCTTAATCCTGCATTTTTTTATGTACCCTTTTCTGGTCAGAACCTGATATTTACTGTTCTCTTTGTGGTACTGTCCTGGATACTATTGGTAATGTCTGGTAATAAAAGTCCTTTTGCTGCCCGTATCAACAAGGATCAATGGGAAGTAGGGGATAAAGCTCCTTTTAATCTCATCCTCAAACAGGATATGCAGGTTGTTGATGCTGAAAGCACTCAAACACGTCGAGAAGCTCTGATCGCATTAACCCCTCCTGTCTATGATAAGAATCAGATTGTTATTGATAGCATACTTGATGATTTCGACAGATTTCAGGATTGGTTATCCCTCAATGTGACTTCTGACATATCTCCGGATAGAATCTATTTAGAGCTCCAGGCTGAATTTCCTAATTACTTTGATATACAAACGGTGGAAGATAACCAATACATTTTGGTAAATCCGATTGAGTTAGGTAAGCTCTCAGAACAACTTCATCAAGTATTAAGAAAGGGGATCTTTCTTATTGATACCCCCCTTCATCTGGCTCTGGATAATATATATGTAAAGACAGATTCTGGTTTGTATTCTGTTGATACTGGTTCTATACAAACATTGGAAGACGAATATAATCCCCTTTTGCGTCCCTTTCTTAAAGTGACGAATCATTTTGATCAGGAAGCAACTCAGGAGCAAATCAACAAAAGACTCGATTCTTTTAGTCCTTCTTTTAAAAGTTATAAGAAAGGGGAAGTGATAGTCCGTAAGGGATTCATTATTACTATGGATTCCCATACTCTTATTCAACAGATCATTAACCAGTCCAAAAGCCTGAGTGTGTATCATATTCTTTATTGTTTTGTCATATTGGTGATATCTCTCTTATTAACCCTTAGCTTGTATCATATGGTGGGGTATGTAGGTCTGGATGACAAGGTATACTGGTATTATTTGATCGTTTCCTTTATTTATATAATTTTTATTGTCATTATCAAAAACCAATTTGGCTGGGTTTCTAACCATGTTCTTATGCTACTGTATCCAGCACCACTTTTCTGTATGCTGACTACTCTAATTCAAGGGGAGCGTAATGGATACATTATGGCTTTTTCCCTGTCTTTAGTGACCTTGGCTATTGGTGATATCCCTTTGAGTACCTTCTTGTTTATCCTACTGGCATCCCTCAGTGCTGCCTTATTGGTTCAAGGTATATCAAAAAGGATACATATCATAAGGGCTAGCGCCATATTGAGTATCGTTGAAGTGCTTCTCTTGCTGTTCACTATGCTGATGGATTCGGAAAAACCATCACTTTATGGGGATAGTGTGGGCGTTGCTCTTATTATAGGTTTATTCTGGGGCTTGGTGAGTACTAGTTTGCTTCCCATTTTAGAACACTTTTTCAATTGGCCCACCCCTTTCCGGTTACGGGAACTATCAGATCTAGGTGCACCCATATTCAAGAGAATGCTTAATTTGGCACCAGGAACTTTCAGTCATTCTGTTAATGTGGCCAATCTGGCAGAATCTGCCTGTCGGGAAGTAGGCGCTAATAGTTTACTAGCCAGGGTCGGCGCCTATTATCATGATATTGGTAAGATAGATCAGGCTGATTTGTTTATTGAGAATCAGAAGGGTGTTAACAAACACGATGAATTAAAACCCTCAATGTCGGCGACTATTCTTAAATCTCACGTAAAGATTGGCATTGAGAAAGGAAAAGAATTAGGTTTACCACAAAAGGTTATAGATATTATTGCCCAGCATCATGGCAAGGGGTTAATGCATTTCTTTTATGAAAAGGCTAAGAAAGACAGGAGCGAAGTGAGTAAGGATGAATTCTCTTATAGCGGTCCTAATCCGGAAACCCCGGAAGCGGCCATAGTCATGCTGGCTGATACGGTGGATGCTGCCACACGAACATTGAAGAAACCAACTGTGTCCAAATTAGATAAGATGGTATGGTCATTGATGGTTGGACGTTTGGAAGAGGGCTTACTTAATGAGAGTAGTCTGAACTTTCAAGATCTGGAACAGATACGTGACGCCTTTGTTAAGGTTCTGGCAGGCTACTTCCATACGCGAATTGAGTACCCGGGAGACGAATAATTGAATATAATTGATATTGGATATGAGAATATTGAGGAACCTTATTGGTTAGATAAGGTCGATCATTTTATCAATATAGTTTTAACCCATATAGGAATAAGCAACTGGGAGTTGTCTGTTCTTTTTTGTGATGATACAAAAATACAGGAATTGAACAGAGTTTACCGGCAAAAAGATGAACCAACTGATGTTTTGTCCTTTGAACAGAGTGTGGAGGACTTTCCCTTCCCCACAGAACAAATTTATGCGGGTGATTTGGTTATTTCTATGGACACTTTGGCTAAAAATGCTGAGTATTTTAAGGTTGATAGAGAAGAAGAGTTTAAAAGATTAATCATTCACGGTATACTCCATCTAAACGGATGGGATCACAGTGATAATTCTCCTGAACAGGAGATGTTAATATATCAAGAAAAAATACTTAGAGAGATAGAAGGAGAGAGTATATTTTGAAATCAGGTAATTTCCTGAGTCAGTTATTTAAAGCCAAAAAAGATGATGAGGAAGCCTCGTCGTTAGAGCTTTATGAACAGGACATGATCCGTGGAATAACAGAACTTTCTGAACGAACCGTTAAGGAAGTCCTTGTTCCCAGAATTGATTCCATTTTCTTAGACATTGAAATGGATATAGATGAACTTCTGCATAAGGTTGTAGAGTGTGGACATTCACGAATGCCCGTATTCCGTTCTACTATTGATAATGTAATTGGAATCTTATATGTCAAAGATCTCCTTCATCATATAATTAAAAAGAAAACTAATACTGATGAGTTATGCATAGATAAGATCATGCGTAAAGTATATTTCGTTCCTGAAAGTAAGCGTTTAGATAGTTTGCTTAGGGAATTCCAAAAAAAACGAGTTCATATTGCTGTTGCTGTTGATGAGTACGGCGGGGTTTCAGGTATTGTCTCTATGGAAGATATCATTGAAGAAATCGTAGGAGATATCCAGGACGAATTTGACAATGAAGAAGAAGACATTGTTGCTATTGAAAAAGACGTCTACCTCTGTGATGCCCGTGTCAGCCTAGAAGATCTCAATGAGGCCTTACATCTGGATCTACCCTTATCGGAAGTGGATACCTTAGGTGGATTCGTATTTGAACAAATGGGAAAAATCCCTTCACGCTTTGAAAAGGTTAATTATAAGAATGTTAATTTTATCATACAGAATGTTGTAGGTCATAAAATTAAAACAATAAAAATAGAGTTGACAGGTGATAATGAAGAGAATCTGGAGTAGTCTTTTATTCCTCTTTTTCTGTATATCCTCTTGGGGACAATCCGCATCGGTTTTGTCCTACAGAGAGGCTAGTAAAGCTGTAGATCAGGGAGATTACCTCCTGGCAGTCGAAAAGTATAATGACGCCTTGTCAGACAATCCTTATTATTTGGATGCCTATTTAGGTCTGGGAAGGGCTTACTTCTATCTGGATGAATGGGATGAAAGCCTTTTCTATATTCAAAAAGCTCGAGATCTAGAACCCAAACGTATCCCTCCTATGATATGGGAAGCCCGTGTTTTGGCTGCCCAGGGTAAGTCAGAGGAAGCTAAGAAACAATTAGACCAAATTCTTCAAGATCAGCCTCATAACCTGGACGCTGTCAAGGTTCAAGGTGAGATTGCCCTCCTTGATAACCAACTTCGGAGGGCTTTGAGCTATTATTCAACGATTTTGAATCAAAATCCCTCAGACAGAGTGTCTTTGCTGGCCCGTTTACTGATCTATGAGCGTTTAGGTGAGCAGGATAAAGCGCTTGTGGATTTACGCAAGGTTGTTAGGCTCTTTGATAACCTGCCAGAAGTAAATCATGTAGCTGCCGTTTATTATTATAATATTGGTGATTGGGATAGGTCTCTTACTTATATTAAGCGTGCCTTATCCTTTATTCCTGATTCCTTTGATTTTTTAAATCTTCAATCTCTTCTTTACATGCATAAAGATGAATTTTTATTAGCTCAAGAGGTAATCCTTCAGCTGATGCAGGAAGAACCGGACAATATAGAGTTACGATATAATCTTGGCTTTTGTTATTATAAATTAGGGGATATTGATAAAGCTTTGATTCAATGGCAGGGTGCTTTGAAGCAAAATCCAGATAGTGAGATCATACGCTATAGTCTGGAAGAAATAGTGAGTGATAATTTTGGCTTTGATAATGATTATCGGAAGGATTTAGCCAGCTATCATTTTGAAACTGGCCAGAATAACTATATTAATAATCAATTCATGAGTGCTTTGAGAGAGTACAGAAAAGGATTACTTCTTGTTCCCACTGATACTCAAGGCAATACTTATTATGCAGAGGCTTTCAAAAGTTTAGGTTTGGACGCTTCCTACCTTCGTCAACTAGAATTTATGAACAAGGAAGATCTGTTAGATCAGGATCAGAAGGATGAACTGGAAATCTATACAAGTCTATTAAGTGATAGTCCCTTTGAGTCCTGGGATGTTGATCAATTTAGTGTCCCCCGCGATCCTTATCGTTTAGATCTTTATTATAGTGATTCAGATAGTAAATTGAGCTTGTATAATAGTGAGGAGGGACTGCTTTATCTGGCAAGAGCTGAATTATTATATTATAACAGGCTTTTGGTTAGTAAGGGAGGTCTTGTATCTGGTTTCAATGAGGCTTTCCGTCAGTCCTTATCTAATGGCAGTGATTATTTTGTTATACTTAGCTTCAATGATGATGGTGGATCTTTTGAAGTTTACTGCGATTTATACCTAACAAGAACGGGCACCAAGATTACAGAACTTTCTGTTCTGCGCCGTGGTAATGAAAAGATAGGCTTGTCCTTAAGGAAATTATCAGACTTAATATATTCAGCTCTTCCTCTTTATGGACGTATCATAAAACGTGACAATAATATGGCTCTTATTAATCTGGGGGCTAATGATGGTCTTACTATGGATGATAACCTGCAAGTACTTAAGAAGGGGAGCTTGGAATTATCTCCCAGGGATCTAGGATATTCAATTACTAATGAAAACATCCTGGGCCAGTTGACTATTACCAACATTGGGGAGAATATAGCAACTGGAACATTGGAATCGGCTACTACTTTTGATCTCATCAACCCTGATGATAATGTGATAAAGATATCTGAAGAAAGTCTGGATAGTATTCCGACTGTGAGGAGCACCAATTCATTATATGAACAGGTCCTCAAGCTTAAATGAACTGGTTCTTTTATAATTGACATTGCCCCATGAAATGAGTATTATTTTTATGGGTAAAAAAATCTCGAATTCGGAGGAATTAAATGAAGTTAGCAATTAACGGATTTGGTCGAATCGGAAGAAATGTATTCAAAGTTGCTGTTGAAAAAGGCATCGACATTGTTGCAATTAACGATTTGACTGACGCAAAAACTTTAGCTCACCTTCTAAAATATGACTCAACTTTTGGTGTTTATTCCAAAACTGTTGAAGCTAAAGATGATGCTATTGTTGTAGATGGTAAGGAAATTAAAATCTATGCCATCAAAAACCCTGCAGAACTACCTTGGAAATCTCTTGGAGTTGATGTTGCCATCGAGTCCACTGGTGTATTCCGAACTGCTGAAGGTCCTCGAGGTGGTTACCTAGACCATATCAAGGCTGGTGCTAAGAAGGTTATCCTTACAGTTCCTGCTAAAGATAGTATTGATACTATCGTTCTTGGTGTTAACGAAAGCGAACTTGGAAAAGTTGGTGATGCTGTATCCAATGCATCTTGTACAACTAACTGTTTAGCTCCAATCGCTAAGGTTCTTAATGACAAGTTTGGTATCGAACAAGGTCTTATGACTACTGTTCATGCTTATACTAATGACCAGGTTATCCTGGACTTGCCACACTCTGACCTTAGAAGAGCAAGAGCCGCTGGTCTTTCTATCATCCCAACTACAACTGGTGCTGCCAAAGCTGTTGCTTTAGTTATTCCTGAATTAAAAGGAAAACTTAACGGTATGGCAATGAGAGTTCCTACTCCTACTGGTTCTATTGTTGACTTGACAGTTAAATTAGCTAAAGATCCTTCTGTTGAAGAAATCAATGCTGCTATGAAAGAAGCTGCTGAAGGTCCAATGAAGGGAGTTCTTGAATATACAGAAGATCCTATCGTATCTATGGATATTAAAGGTAACTCACACTCTTCTATTTTCGATGCATTATCAACAATGAAAATGGAAAATGGATTTGTAAAAGTTCTTTCTTGGTATGATAACGAGTGGGGTTACTCTAACAGAGTTGTTGACCTAGCTCAAAAACTTGCTTAATCACATACACTAGGAGATAGTCCATGGCCGTACGCACTGTAAAAGATCTAGATCTTAAGGGTAAAAGCGTACTGGTTCGCTGTGATTTTAATGTCCCCCTCAAAGAGGGGGTCATTACTGATGACACCAGAATCAAAGCTGCCCTTCCTACTTTAGAATATATTCTTTCACAACCTGATACTAAATTAATTGTTATGAGTCACTTAGGTCGACCTAAGGGAGAAAAAAAGCCTGAATTGAGCTTGGCTCCTGTGGCAAAACGACTTGGTGAATTGTTGAAGAAAGAAGTTAAGATTGCTTCAGACGTTATCGGTCCTGAAGTAAAAAAAGAAGCCGAAGCCCTTAAAGCAGGTGAAATTCTGCTATTGGAAAACGTTCGGTATTACAATGAAGAAACAAAAAATGATCCTGAATTTGCAAAGGAACTTGCTTCTTTAGCTTCTGTTTACATTAATGATGCTTTTGGTACTGCCCATAGAGCTCACGCTTCAACAGAAGGTGTGACAAAATATGTGGCTCAGACTGCAGCTGGATTTTTAATGGAAAAAGAGGATAACTTCTTAGGTGGAGTTCTTAAGAATGAAGACAAGCCTTTTGTAGCCATTGTAGGTGGCGCTAAGGTATCATCTAAAATCAGCGTTTTAGAAAGTCTGTTGCCTAAATGTACTACCATGGTAATTGGTGGTGGTATGGCTTATACCTTCTTAAAAGTAAAAGGTTTTGAAGTTGGTAAGTCCTTAGTTGAAGAAGATTATCTAGACACTGCAAAAGCTCTTCTGGCAAGTGCTGAAAAAGCAGGTGTTGAAATTATATTACCCCTTGACCATGTCGTAGCTGCTGAGTTCAGCGAAACTGCTAAAGCGGAAGTTATTGATGATGTTAATGTTCCTGCTGATAAGCTTGCTATGGATATTGGTCCAAAAACTTTAGCTGCTATCAAAGGTAAAGTTCTTAACGCTAAAGGTGTTGTTTGGAATGGTCCTATGGGAGTATTCGAATTCGACAACTTCGCTAAGGGTACTTTAGCTGTGGCAGAATATGTTGCTGAATGTAAAGGTGTTACTGTAGTAGGGGGAGGAGACTCTGTCGCTGCTGTTAACAAATTTGGTTTGGCATCAAAGATCGATCACGTATCAACTGGTGGAGGTGCTTCTTTGGAATACTTAGAAGGTAAATCTCTTCCTGGTATTGTGGCACTAGAAAAATAATTAAGGAGTCTACCATGAGAACTGCTTTCATGGCTGGTAACTGGAAAATGAATAAAACTCCTTCCGAAGCTGTAGCTTTCGCGAAGGAGCTTGTTGAGGCTTTAAAGGGAGCTAATGCAAAAGCATTAGTAGCTCCTACTTTTGTAGCCCTTCCAGGAGTTGCTGAAGTTGTTAAAGGAAGCAATGTATTGCTTGGTGCTCAGAATATGGCGTCTGTTGAATCAGGTGCTCATACTGGTGAAGTATCTGCGGATATGCTTTTGGATATCGGCGTTCAGTATGTTATTCTTGGTCACTCTGAACGAAGAGCTATATATGGTGAAACTGATAGCTTGATCAATACTAAGGTTAAGTTTGCTATTGAGAAAGGTTTGTTACCCATCCTTTGTGTCGGTGAAACTCTTGAAGAAAGAGAAGCTGGCAAATTGGAAGAAGTAATCCTAACTCAGGTTAAGGAAGGCTTAAAAGGGGTTAGCGAAGCTGATTTGGCTAAGGTAACTATCGCTTATGAACCTGTATGGGCCATTGGAACTGGTAAAACTGCTACTCCGGATGATGCTGATGCTGTTCATAAATATATAAGAAAAGTTATAGCTGACCTCTATTCAGGATCTGCCGCAGATGCTATTATCATCCAATATGGTGGTTCAGTGAAACCAGATAATGTCAAAGAGCTAATGGCGATGGAAAATATAGATGGTGCCCTTGTTGGTGGTGCTTCTCTTAAGACAGATTCCTTCAAGTCCATTGTGTTTTTTGATAAATAATCGAAAAGGTGATTTTGGATGGGAATTCTTAGTACACTTTTACTTGTAGTTTTCGTTATTACAGCTCTATTTTTAATACTTATTGTAATGATTCAAGATGATCAAGGCGATGGTATTGGTGGTATCTTCGGTGGTGGTTCAACAACTCCCTTTGGTACTAACAGTGGTAACGTTTTAACTAGACTTACCTCCATTTTAGGTGCTGTTTTCTTGATCGTTAGTTTTGGATTAGCTTGGATAAACAGAACCACTGATGTTGGTGATGTAGCAGGTGCTGCACGTAAAGAAGCGACAGCTCAAGCTAGTGAATGGTGGAATACACAAGATTCAAGTGACGATACTTCAGTAACGGAGTAAGACAAATATTTTTTGTGTTGAGGGCGCTCGAAAGAGAGCGCCTTTTTTTTTGACACAATACAGTGTAGTTGTAAGGAGATAAATTTGAAGGTAGCTGTAGTCTATTTTGCAGATAAGAAACGTAAAAAATTAGCTGACCTGGCAAAAGGCTTAGCCAAGGGACTTGAAAAACAAGGACACCTTGTGGATATTATTGATGTTGCAAAAGATGTTAATAGTAAGTTAACAATCTATTCCTATATTGCTATTGGTACGGAATCTACCCAGTTATTTAAGGGGAAAATTTCAGATCCTTTAAAAAACTTCCTTCGTGGCTGTGGAATGTTGGGCGGCAAAAAATCTTTTGCCTTTGTAGATTCAACTATCATTGGGTCAGGAAAGACATTAGCTAATTTGATGAAGCTCATGGAATCGGAAGGGATGTTTTTAAAATATTCTGAAGTAATAAAAGATGGTAACGAAGCAGAAGCTTTAGGAACAAAATTAAAGGTACAGTAAGGTTATACTTATGAAGAAAATTCTTGTTATAACAATGCTCTGTTTGGCCTCAGTTGTCTTCGCACAGGACAATCCGCTAGTCGCTAAAGTTAAATTAACGGAGTCCGTTGATATCACAAAAGCAGAGTATGAAAATCAAGCTAACTACTTGGCAAAAGTACGAAATGCTCCCTTGGATAATAAGGCCAAGAAGGATCTCTTGGATCTTATGATAGCAGAAGTACTGATAAATCAAGCTGCCACACGTGATGGAATAGTAGTGACCGATGGGGATATTCTTAAGGAAATACGTAAACAGGTTGATCAAAATTTAAGTGATGACAAGTTAAAACAGGCTGTAACTCAAAAGTTTAAGGTCTCATGGGATGAATATGTGAAGATTGCCCGTAAAACTCTTGTTCAAAAGATTTATTTAGAACAGAAGAAAGGTTCTGAATACTTAACAGTCCCCGAACCCAGTTCTGAGGAAATAAATAATTTTTATCAGACTAATGCGACCCAATTCGTTAATCCGGAGATGGTTAGAGCTAACCATATTTTTTGGGATACTAGGGGTAAGTCTCAAGAAGAAAAAGCGGCAATGTTAAAAGAAGCTACCCAGGTTCAAAAAGATATTGCCAATGGCAAATATAACTTTTACAAGATGGTTCAACAGTATACCCAGGATAATAACTCTAGATCTCGTGGTGGGGACATGGGTTACATCGCTCGAAATGACAAACGTGTACTACAAACCTTAGGTAGTGTCTTCTTTCAGAAGTTATTTACCATGAAAGTTGGTGAATTGTCTCAGGTAATGGAATCAAATGTTGGTTACCATATTGTTCAGCTTAATGAACATTTAAGCCAAAGATTTTTGAAGTTAACAGATCCTATTTCTCCTGTAGATAAAACTACAGTCCAACAATATATACGCGCTCAAATGATGAATCAGCAAGGACAATATCAATTACAGAAAGCTGTAAATGAGTTGGTAAATGAAATTAAAAAAGATCCAAATACAAAGATTACTATTTATGAGGAGAATTTATAGATGGGAGCTCGTCGCAAAGCGAGAGAGATAGCCTTTCAAGCTTTATACAGCTGGGAAATGAATGATTTAGATAAGGCTTCGATATTAAGTTTTGATTGGATGAATGAAGACGAGCATAGTAAGCTTTCTGAAGATATAAAAGCTTTTGCCAAATTATTAATTGCTGGTGTTATTGATAATATTGAAGAAGTCGATAAGGGAATATCCAAGCACTTAAAAAACTGGGATATTAATAGAATTAACAGGGTAGATTTAGCTATACTTAGACTATCAGCATATAGTTTGATCTATCAAAAAGAGATCCCCCATAAAGTTGTCATTGATGAGGCAATTAATATTTCTAAGAAATACAGTGCTGGTGAAGCGTTCAAGTTTGTAAATGGAGTGTTAGACAATCTTCATAAGGAGATTGTTGGCTAATAAAGTATGAAGAAAAGCTTAAAAACTATTTTGTTTCTTGTTATCGGTATCATGCTAATTGCTGGTTCTGCCCTCACGGTAGCCTACTTTATCAGCAAGAACAAAGTGAAGAGTCCTAGTTTTCTTGTTCAAATTCAAGGAATTGACAGTTTAATGGGACAAGGTTTTTTTGCTAAAGCAAAGGATCAGCTACCTGAGCTGTTTAAAGCAGCCAAGAATGATAAAGAATGGGAGCGGATTTTGAAGCGCACCTATTATATAGGTTCTTATTTAGATGATCCTGAGCTTTTATACAATACTAGCAAAGTAGCAATTCGCCATCACAAAAATTCTTTTCGAATTATCCCATTTATGGTAGTCGCTTCCTTAAAGACTAATAGAAATGTGGAAGCTTCTGAGTGGGCTACAAAACTCAATAATGACTCTTGGGCCAACTTAAAGAGTCTGGCTTATCTTAATAATGATCCCCTTAAGTTTGCAGAATCCATGAAAGGAGACGATTTGTCTCCTTTATTTGATCAAGAACTAAACTCTGATTATGACAAGCTTTATTTATCTGCCCAGAAAACAAATGATGATAGATTATGGTTGGACGCAGCCTTCTTTAAGGCTCTTGCCGGGGATAAAGACGGCATTATTGATATGCTTAATAGTATGAATGATAAGAGGGCCTTTTCTGAACCTGTAGCCAAACTTTATTTGGATGTAGGAGACTATACCAGCGCTGCTGTATATTTGTCTGAAGCCATATCAAGATATCCCAGTAAGCTTGGCTTACTAGTAATGCGTGGGGATTTGGCCTTTACCACTCGAGACCTGGATACAGCTGTAGCTATTTATAATGAGGTCCTACAGAAGGATCCTAAGTTCTCTTGGTTACCTTATTATAACCTCGCTGTCATCTATCAAAAACAAAATCTATTGGACAACTGTATTAACATCTTAGAAACAAGTTTAGAATATTACCCTGATAAAGCTGATCTTTATTTGTTTTTGATTGAGATGTTAGCTTACACAGAACGAAATCAAGAAGCAAAAGACTTGATAAATAAATATTCTGACGATACAGAAGTCGCTCTTATAAATTTGAAATGGTATCCTTCTTTAGAATCTCCAAAACGTAGAACAGCTAAATTGTGGGATTTGTATAATAAAGATCAGAAAAAAGAAAGTATAGCTGAATATCTTGCATGGAATTCTCTTCAGCTTGGTGATATAAAAGATGCCCAATTGGCACTAGATATTTCCCAGAAGAGATTAGGAATAAAATGGTGGACCCAGTTTTATTATGGTGTTTCTTATGTTTTAGAAGGGGATTTTGAACAGGCTATAGAGCACTTAAGTGCATCTGTTAAACTTCAGGAAAACTTTTACAATGTAATGACCTTAGCAAAGGTGCTTCAGTTAAATGAACAATGGAATCAAGCTTTTTCTTACCTAAATAAAGCTTTAGATATAGCTGAAGCTGATAATAAGGATAAATCAATCCTATCCCGAATTCACCTTTCATTAGGTGAGTATTATATTAATCAAGTAGACACAAATAAGGCAAAATTAGAACTTGCACTGGCCATAGAATTGGACAAGACCAATATAAAAGCCTCCATGCTTTATGACCAGCTTAAATAGATGAGGTATATATGATTAGCATTAAGAATGATGAACAGATAAAAGGAATTAGAAAGTCCTGTCAATTATTGGCTTCTTTATATGAAGTGATCCCCTCAAGGGTTAAACCAGGTGTAACGACAAAGGAACTTGATTCTTTCGCCTATGACTTTATATCAAAGCATAAGGGAATCCCTGCCTTTTTAGGCTATCAAGGTTTTCCAGGAACGCTCTGTACCAGTGTAAATGATGAAGTCATTCATGGTATTCCAGGGAATAGGAGATTGAAAGAAGGGGATATTATCAGTATTGACTGCGGTATTAATCTTGATGGCTATATTAGTGATTCAGCTATAACCCTGGCTGTTGGTCAGATTTCGGATCAACATAAAAAGTTGCTGGAAATAACAGAGAAATCTCTTTATCTTGGTATTGAGCAAGCCTTGAACAAAAATAGGGTAAAAGACATATCTCGAGCTGTTGAGGCCATAGCCCGTGAGAATAATTTAGGTATTGTTCATCAATATTGTGGACATGGTGTTGGATTAGAAGTTCATGAAGATCCTCAAATCCCTAATTATGTAGGCCGTGGTCCTAATCCTAGACTGAGACCTGGAATGGTATTGGCTATTGAGCCTATGCTTAATATTGGTACGGGAGATGTGGAAGTATTAGATGATGACTGGACTGTTGTAACCCTTGATGAAAAAGCATCAGCCCACTTTGAACATACCGTTCTTATTACAGAAAATGGACCTGAAATACTTACAAAACTAGGATAGTTATTGATGAAGAATAAAACAATTTTCTTTCTTGTCCTCATTATGGTGAGCTTTTTGACGAGCTGTACTTCAACTGTATCTATATTAAGCTTACAGAGCTCTTTTAGACGTATAGCCTCAGATGTTCGCCCTTCTGTTGTACAGGTTTTGTCTTCTACTTCTGGGGGTGACAATAGTACTCCATGGGAATATTTTTATAATAATCCAGATGATTTAAATGATAAAATTGATCCTAAACGCACATCTTTAGGATCGGGAGTCATTTTTAAAAACAACGGATCTGATTACTATATTGTTACAAATCGCCATGTTGTAGCTGATTCTGAAGATGTTCATGTTAAGTTGTATGAAGGCCCTCTTCTTGAGGCGGAAGTCTTAGGCGTTGATTCTCGAATAGATATTGCTGTTCTTCATATTAAGACTCAACTAAAATTAAGAGTTATCTCGATCGGTAACTCGGATAAATTAAAGGTCGGGGACTTTGCTATTGCTATCGGGAGCCCTTTAGGGTTGGAATCTACTGTGACTTCAGGAATCATTAGTGCTACAGGGCGTCGGGGTGGTCCTGGCGGTAATATTAGTGATTTTATCCAAACAGATGCCTCAATCAATCAAGGTAACTCAGGGGGGGCTCTTGTCAATCTGAAAGGCCAACTCATTGGTATCAATACCTGGATTGCTACAACTACCGGTTCTAGTGTTGGACTAGGTTTTGCTATACCCATAAATAATGTCTTTAATGGAGCTAATGATATTATTGAAACAGGCCATGTACGTTACGGATGGTTAGGAGTCAGTTTCCTGGATATCAATAAAAAGACAAGAGATAGCTTGAATATTAGTCAATCAAAGGGTGCCTTTGTATCCCAGGTATTTATCGGTTCTCCAGCCTTTACCAGCGGTATAAAACCTGGGGATTATGTTTTAGCTTTGAATGATAAGAATTTTAATTCAGTCGATGAATTGATTTTTGACATTGGTAAATTACGCCCTCAGGACCAGATAAAGCTGAGTCTGGTACGACAGGGGCAAATGAAAAATCTAAACATCACCCTTGGTGAACGAAAGGATGAAAATGAATTAGCGTCCTTAAATCCTTCATTATGGCCTGGCATTGTGGTTGACATCTATGAGGAAGAGGATTTGAATGGAGTACAGGTTTTACAGGTGTATCCTAGAACGCTATTCCAGCTAAGTGGATTACGAACTGATGATATAATCACTCAAATCAATGGAAGAGAAGTAAAAACTCTATTAGAGTTTTACACACTTCTTAACGATATTGATAGTGATGCCATAACTATGAAGATAGTACGTGAAAATACAGATATGGAAATAAACATTCCATTGAACTAGATAAAGGATATTAAATGCATAAAGACTTTCTGTCATATGATCAAATGAGGAATAACACATTAAAGTTAGGACATCAAATAATAAAGAGTGGTTTTGTCCCTGATGTTATCTATGTAAGTCTACGAGGCGGAGCTTATATGGGGAATATTCTAAGTGAGTACTTTAAAATAGCCCGTAAAGGGGAACGTCCTATATTCTATGCTGCAGTTGTAGCTCGTTCATACACTGATATCAGACAACAAGAAGGTATTCATGTAGATGGTTGGACTTATAGTCCTGATCATCTAAGACATGGGGATAAGATCTTATTAGTTGATGATATTTTTGACTCCGGTAATACCATTAATCATTTAGTTAATATCATCCTTGAGAAGGGCATCCCTCGTGAAGATATTAAAGTCGCTGTTCATGATTATAAGATATTTACTGAAGGGAAGTTACAGCAACCAATACATCCTGATTTCTATTGTCGTAAACATATAATTGAGAAACCAGAAGAAGATAAATGGATTCACTACATGAGTCATGAGCTAGTAGGTTTAACAAGGGATGAATTAGAAAAAAATTACTTTAGTAAAGATGAAAAATTAAGAGAGGTATTCGACTTCCTCGGTGAATAATCATGAAAATACGAAGTTTGGTTACAGTTTTATTACTCTCAAGCACTTTACTTTTTGCTCAGGAAAATGATGACATTAATTTTAGTGTCAAAGAGGGAATCTACAGAGATAACCAAACTTTAATCATTGAAACGGCAAATCAGGACTATGGTAATGTAAAATATAGTTTTGATAAGGATGGTCCTTTTTACCGATATGTTGGCCCCATTAACTTAAGTGCTGCTATCGGTGAAAAGCGTTCTTACAACGTTTATGCAAAATTAGAATCAACAATAATTAGCCATAAATATGTGATTGATCGTAGTCTTCCCCAAGCTCCTATCCCTTTATTAACTTCAGGTACTTATTGGGGGGACCAAGAACTTCGCTTTGCTCCTAATCCGTTAGGCCTCTATTACACTATAAATAGTAATAACGATGATCTCCATTACTTAAAGAACGGAGAAAGCCTTCAATTAAAAGCTCCCTCCCATGGGGAGAAACTATATGAATTACTGGTTTATAGTTCTTCTTCGGGCAATAAAAGTGATTTGATCAAGTTAAGATATAATATAAAAGCTGTTTCTTTAAGTTCTGATCTTAATATTCTCAGCCCCGTGCAGGGGGATTATGTTAATGCACAATTGCTATACATAGACCATTCTAATTTTGAATGGATTAAATATACCACTGATAATACAGACCCAGAGAAAAATGGCTTATTCTATAATGAACCTATAATGCTGGATGAAATTGGCCTAGTTCGTTTGAAAGTTGTTGGGATGACCATTTCAAATCAACAGCTTATTCGAAAAGAAGTTTTATATAAAGTTAATACAGCAATTGAAGAGCCTGTGTCATTCGATAGCGGTGTTTATAATCATAAGATTGATCTGGATATGTCTAAGATTAAGGGGCAAATATTTTATTCCTTTTCTGATAGTTCAGATAATAACTATTATTCTTTTACAAGTCCCATTAATATACCTAAGCATAATAAGGCCTTATACTATACGCCTTTTTCCTTTAAAGTTAAAAAGTCAGATAATCGCTTTGGCCCTGTTCATCGATACTTTTTTATTGTTGACGATAGGGATTATGTTAAACCTTATCTCGATAAGACATGGCTAAGTAATAATGAAGTATTTCTTAATATAATTGGTCATCCTGGTAGTCGTATTTTTTTCAATTTGGATAATAAGGGTTATCAAATCTATAAGACCCCTCTGGATATTACCGTAGATGGGGTGTCTCATGACATTCAGTTCTATGCTCAGTATTCTGAGGGTAGAAGAACAGAAGTTGTGAAGGAACAAATACCTCCATTGAAGGTTATTGACGATCAAGAGTTAGCTTCTTTTGAAAGGGGTGACCAGGGCAGATATACTCTCAATAAGCTAAGCAAACTGGATTCTCTTTTTGTTCGTTTTATTTCTAATGATGAAGATAGTGGATACATACCTTTTACTAAGAATATTGATTTTAAGATTCCCCTTGGATATGCTAAAAATATTACCTTTCAATTTAGAGCAGAAGAGGCAGATCAAGTCCTTCAAAGTTCTATTGAAGCTCAACTAAATAATAAACCTTATTCTACACCTAGTATTTCTGTTATAGGAAGAACCATTAATTTAACTGGACAGGGGAAACTTTTTCTGATCATTAATGACGGTAAGAGCGAAAAAACGTTACCCTATGTGTCACCTTTTTCCTTGAACACTCCAAGTTTGAAGTTTAATGAATACCATATAAAGGCTTATAGTATTGATGACAATGACAATAAAAGCCAAGTAAGTAACGAACATATTATCACCATCGATAACCGCAACCCTAGTATTACGGATATTAAGGGAGTACAGGATGGTGGGGTCTATAATAAAGAAGTTTTATCTTTATTCTTGAGCAGTACCGGACAAAACACAGTTATAAGATACAATTTTACTGATGATGGTACGGAACCTGATACTCCCAGTGTCGATTCTTTACAGTATAACGGGCAAATCAGCATTAGAACTGATCTTAATCAAAGAAAGAACTACTGGTATAAGTTCAAAGCTTTTAGGGAAGACTACGAACCCAGCTCTATTAAAGATATAAAATTTGAGGTTGATAGATCGATTCCCGAACTTCCTCAGATTAACGTTCCCGATCAAAGTTATGTTACTAATAAAGATTTTGAACTCGAGATGAGTAGTGTAGAAACGGGTGATCTTATTTTCTATAGTCTTGCCTCTACGGAAGAATCATTGAGTAATCCTCTAGAAAAGGGAAATATCTATACAAACAGTATATCTCTTATTGGTGTTGATAATGAGGATACCCATTATTTCTTACGTGTTGCTGTGAGGGACAAAGCAGGTAATATACAAACAGAGCAGAGGGTTTATCACATCACAATTGATAAGACGATTCCCTTACCTCCTGATATCACATTATCTCACACAGAGGAAGCCGTATCAGTCGCAATAAGTGGAGCCTCAGAGGGAAAGCTTTATTATCGTTATACCAAATCAGAGAATGAACCTTTCCGTTTGTACAATAGCCCTCTCATTATTTCTTATCCCACAGATAATATTGAGCAATTACAAGTTGAGTCTTTCTTTGTTGAAAATAGTGGGAATAAGAGTCCTACCTCAAGATCTTCTACCATTGTATTAGATGGAAGATTACCTCAACCTGTTAATCCTCCTAGTATCATATATTATGGTGACAAAGTGGGAATATCTTTCAATAGTAATGATGATCAATTGATATACTATCGTGTTCAAGGAGATTCTGATTATCAGCCAGTACAAGAAACCCTTGTATTCTCCTTGGAAAATATTCGCGATCGATATATTGAAGCGTATTCCCAGTTGCCAAATGGAAGAAAGGGCTCTCCTCAAACCTTTATGATTAGTTCCAAACAAATCAATGAACTCCCTTTGGAAGGTGTTCAGGACGGAGATATTAGTAATACTGGGATAACATTAAGAGCCACAAATCCTGAAATTGGTTTTCGCTATGAGTTGTTTTTATCTGATATGAAGGATGTTAGCGTATCGGAATATTCTCCTCTTATGAAAGATAAGCTGGATATAGATGTTAATCCAGGAGAATCAAAAAGTTTTAAACTTCTACTTCAACCTATACTTTTGAAAACAAATAAAACAATTGGTGATATTAAGCAAGTTAGTTTTACTATCGATAGACTACCTCCCTCAACACCTATTGTAGAAGGTGTTGAAGATAAAGGCATTTATAGCCAGGAAGTGAGAATTGAGCTCAAAGGTAATGGAGATATTCATTATGTTCTCACCAATACCACGACAGGTGAGGAGACAGAACAGGTCTATAAAGAACCCTTTTATGTGAATGTTGACAAGGGGGTAATTGCTGAATACCAGTTAAAATATTATGCCATAGATCAAGCAAAGAACAAGAGCGATATGAGAAATATCGACTTTTCAATTGATAGAGCAATTGTTTATGTTTCTGTAACAGGACAGGATGATAATAATGGTACAAGAGATTATCCAGTGCGATCTATTGATAAGGCTCTCGCCATTATTAGAGATACGGGTAAATCGGCAATATTTCTTAGTAAGGGTGAATTTGTATTAAACAAGCCCTTTCAAATAACTAAAGATAATTTCTATATCCGCGGCGGTTTAGATGTCTCTAACTGGTTTGATACCTCTGAATCCTCCACACTCATAACAGGTCCATATTTTAAGACTTCACGAGCACTATTTGAGGTGAAGGGAGGAAATTTAACTGTACAGAATCTTGATTTTAAACTGAAAAAAAAGAGTGTTGAATATCTGTATAATATGTCTTCTGGATCAATAATCTTTAAGGATTATCAATATGTGATGGATTCTCCTGAATATGATCACTTTCTTGTGGCTACTGGTGGTCGGATAGACATTAAAAATAGTCATTTTGTTATTACAAATTCACAAGAGATGGATGATGTCTTTCAATTAGGGGATGTTGAGGTCATTGTGTCTGACTCTCGCTTCGAACTGGAAAAGGTTGGACAATTTACTTTGTTTTCTTTGTTGAATAAGGGATCCCTTTCCATTGCAAGTAGTCAAATTACAACAAATCATACTAATACAGGTAATATTATAAAAGGTTTTAATACCTCCATAAGCATTGAGGAATCACGCCTTAATCAAAGCAATGCTAAAGGGGTGCACAATGGGATTCTCCTAAGTGATTCTCAACTTTCTATAAATTCCTCTTTATTTATGAATAAAGATATGAGTAATAGTACGGCTATTAAAGTTTCAGGTACAACTGTTGATCTATCTAATAATCAATATGTGTCAAACGAGGTGATGAATCAAAGATGGATAGATTTGAATAAATCAAATCTTACTATTAATAGATCTTCCTTTAATGGAGGAAAGAATGTAGATTTTTTCAATCTTATCTCTTCTTATTCTTCTCAGGTATATATGGTAAATTCTTTTGTCAACCTGGATCAGAGTTCTATGATTAATCTGTTTAATTTTAAAAGAGATTCTGTAAAGTTGATAAATAATACAATCTATGTTCAAAATTATAGAAAGGTTATTGGTCTACAGTCTCATGATGTTACCCAATTACATATCATTAATAATATCTATATGGGCAATAATGGATCGTCTACTGCTTTTGATATAGTAGATACAAAAGATTTACAGATTAAAAATAACAACATAAGTGATTGGAATATAATAGAATTAAATAATAAATTATTAAATATAGATGATTTAAACCGTTGGGATGATGAGGCTTTTGGTGGGCATGTAGATAGCAATATAAACCAGAACTTTAATAGTACTTTCACCAATGGTATACTGTCCAAAAATAGTATCTATCATTTGCGTTCTGATTCAGATAGCGTTAATGGTGGCATAACTTATGAAGGTCCCTTATTAGATTTAGACTGGCATCAAGATGTAAGACCTGATGGTTCAACACATATTCCTGATATAGGGGCAGAAGAGTTTTAAATAAAAAAAGGTTGGAAAAAAATCCAACCTTTTTTATTGA
The DNA here is from genome assembly GCF_000426705.1 of Spirochaeta cellobiosiphila DSM 17781. Classification (NCBI taxonomy): domain Bacteria; kingdom Pseudomonadati; phylum Spirochaetota; class Spirochaetia; order Spirochaetales; family Spirochaetaceae; genus Spirochaeta; species Spirochaeta cellobiosiphila. Next base: position 144,863 of record NZ_AUFW01000018.1, on the reverse strand, counting down.
ACCATTTTTTAATCCTGATTCCAATTACCAGATTTTATGTGCCATAATCCAAGATTATAAGCTCCTAGATAGAGCGTCCCATTAAACTCAGCAAAAAAACGGCTTTCTGTATCATCTAAGTCAGCTGTTAAATAGGAGTTGTAGTCTCCTAAGATCTCATCATCTGGGTAATAGCTTTTAAAAGAGTTAATGACGCCACTTATTAACATATAACCTTTGTCGCTGGGTAATAGAAGATAATTATTATATACATAGGGTCGGTTATAGTCATATCCTGTATTAATAACTTGCTTTGTCCATGTGTCATTACCATTGTTGTAAAACGAAACAATTCCCTTGTCTCCGCCTGCCACTAGAAAAGAACCGTCAAAGGTACTCTGAGACACATCGTTAATTGTATAACCAAATTCTTTAAAAGAAGTAGATGTATCAAAACTTGTTGCTACAGTGCTAGATACATAACCATTTTTAGTAACTATATAATAATTGGTTGTATCATAAAAGAATCCAAGAATATTGGCTGGAGTATTTCCTGAAAAAGTGACAGGAGTAAAACTAGATCCATTATAGTATATGACAGTATTGTTTTGATCGTTTGTATTGTTAGGATTATAGCTTACAAAATAAATTCCATTAGACATTTCATACATGTGACTTAGATACTCTCCACTACCTAAAAGTGATTTATAGTCAACAATAGCTGTCCAAGTTCCTGTTATATTTGATTTCTTTAATAACTGTGTTTGAGCATCTTTATTCTTCGCTATTACATAAATATCGTTGTTATAACTTGCTAGAGGACCACCCATAGGATATTTATCACTTGGTGTGTCCTTGATCCAGTTACCGTTTGTCGTTTTTCGATAAAGACGTGTTCCAGAGCTTACGAAAAAAGCGCGATTTGCCGTTCCATCTGTATATTCCAACATGTCCTCAATGGAAGCTGGATTACCAAAGATACTGTCAGCAAGAGTTTCTTCTTCTTCGATCTGATAAAATAAACCTACACTCCCATCATTACAGCTATATAAAATAAAAGTTGTAAAAATAATTGTTATATAAAAATATTTCTTCATTTTGTGATTCCTTAAAAGTGGTAAAGGGCGCCGATTGTTACACCTAGGAAATTTCCTATACGACTTTGATCATTACTTATATCGTCACGATTATAGATTTGCGGAACCCACCAGTAATCTAGATCTAAACCAAAGGCCCATTCAGAATTGATGTAATAGTAAGCTCCGAGTCCAGGTTTTACAATAAGGTCCTTTTGAGTAATATCCTTATACTGACTTACGTTCATTCCAATACCCAAAGAAAGGGGGATTAAAAAGGGGTATCTTCTTAGTTCATAGATATTTTCCCAGACAATGGGCACCATATATAAATTATCATCATTGGGACCCCCGCTAATCATTCCACCAATGGAGATACCTGTTCTAAAATAGTTATTTAGAAAAAAATCCATTTCCAGAGAACCATGCATTCCTAAATCTAGATTCGCAGAATAAGATTTACCATCGAAGTCCTGAAAGAACAGGGGAACTCCTGCTCCTAAATTAATTGAAAAAGTTCTGTTGCCTAGTACGTAAGTTTCTTCCATCCTGTCATCATCTACTGCAAATAACATTGAGGGAAACAATACAAGTATTAATAACAGAATTCTAAAGTGAGTCTTTCTCATTTACAATAAATCCTTAATTTGTAATTGCATAAGCTTAACACTATCTCTTTTTTCAATAAAATCCAACCTCATTATACTGAAAAAGAGACGTTGCCTGTATGCCTCTTCTATGATAAAAATACATCAACAGCTAGGAGGTAACAAAATGTCTACAATAATTATAGACGGTAAAGCATTAGCACAAAATATTCGTCATGATGTTGCTAATAGAGTCTCGGCTTTGAAAGAAAAGGGTATTACAGCCTGTTTAGCTGTCATTATTCTGGGGGATGATCCCGCAAGTCAATCTTATGTTAGGGGAAAAGAAAAAGCCTGTGGAGATGTTGGTATTTTAAGCAGAGACTATAAGCTTTCGAGTACTACATCTGAAGAGGAATTGGTTCTCCTTATTGAGGAATTAAACAGGGATGAGTCCGTCCATGGTATTTTAGTGCAATTACCGTTACCAAAACACATTAATGAAAGTACTATTATTGAGACTATTGATCCGAATAAAGATGTGGATGGTTTTCATCCTAATAGTTTAGGTAAATTAATGTTAGGACAGGATACCTTTATTCCCTGTACTCCCCATGGTGTTATTAAAATGTTAGAAAGTGTTGATATCTCGACTGAAGGGAAGAATATCGTCATTATTGGGCGGAGTCATATTGTGGGCTCTCCTTTATCACAATTACTCATTCAGAAGACTCCCACAGGCAATGCAACAGTCACCATTTGTCATAGCAGAACTAAGAACTTATCAGATTTCACGAAGAGAGCGGATATTATTATTGCTGCTGTAGGTGTTCCTCAAATGCTTACTTCTGACATGGTATCTGATGGAGTCGTCATAATTGATGTTGGTGTTAACAGGGTCGAAGATAGTACTAAGGCAAAAGGATATCGATTAGTAGGGGATGTTGATTTTGAAGGAATGCTTAATAAGGCTTCCGTTTTAACTCCTGTTCCTGGTGGAGTTGGTCCTATGACTATTACCATGTTGTTATTTAACACTATTAAGTCAGCAGAAATTACATTTGATAGGAGATGAGTGTGAATATTGTAGATAAAATTGATGATACTGTTAAAGTAAAAAATGTTCTTATTTCAGTATCTGATAAGAGCCATCTTGATGTACTAATAGAGGGTCTTATAATGGTGAATAAGGATATTAAAATATATAGTACAGGTGGCACGTATTCTAAAATTAAAGAAATATTAGGAGATAGACATTCCAATAACCTAGTATCTGTTTCAGAATACACAGGACAACCTGAAATGCAAGGCGGTTTAGTCAAAACACTTGATTTCAAGATATATTTAGGGTTGTTGAGTGAGACCTATAATGAAGATCATGTAAATGATATTCGAAAGCAGAATGCTGTTATCTTTGATATGGTTGTCGTTAATTTGTATCCTTTTCAGCAAACTATTGCCAAAGAAAAGGTAACTATAGAAGAAGCTCGTTCAAATATTGATATTGGTGGCCCTACAATGCTTAGAGCTTCAGCCAAGAATTATTTACGAGTAGCTTCTGTTTGTAATCCCTCCAAGTATAATAATATCCTTAAAGAATTAACTGAGAATAAGGGAGGTCTTTCTTTTAACACGCGGTTTGAACTAGCTAAAGAGACTTTCAATCACACCGCTGAGTACGATAAAACTATTAGTGAATTCTTAGTTTCTTATCAAGGAGAAGAGGCTATAAAGAGTTATACTATAATTAAGTAGAAAGATGAAAAGGAGGCTGATAATGCCTTGGCGTATGTTTATGTTTTTTATATCTCTAGGAGTCATTATTATCTTTATAGCTTTGAATTTGGAGAATCGTGTTAATATTTCCTTTGGATTTTATGTTTTTCAAAATGTTCCTGTGTTTATTGCCTTGTTTTTTTCATTTTTGTTCGGTGGCATAATTATGATACCCTTTACTTTCAAGCATAAAGTTAAGAGCACGAAAAAGGTAAAGGAAGATGAGCCGAAGTAGGTATCTTTTATTTTTTCCATTGATACTCTCTTTTCCTCTCTTTGGGGATACTAATTATCAAGAAAAGATCTCTTCTCTAACTACTCATCAAGATGAGCAGTCAAAGGTTGCTGAAGCCCAAATATATGATTTGATACCTGACTATTCTAAGTCTGAGTTAGTTTGGTTGGAATTATATAATACCTATAAAAAAGAAAGATATTGGTATCAGGTATTGTTACATAGAGTCTATTTAGGTACAGATATTTCTGAGCAAGACTTAAATTTGCTAGATGGTCAACTAAAGGGCCGTAGTGACTTGATTAATATAGTAAGAGGTTCTTATGTTAATAATAGCTTGATGAATAGTAACACTCCCTTTTTTCTTTTAGGACAGGAGTTTGATTCATCAGTTCATTCCAATCAAGTAATAATTCAAGTTGGGGTCTATAGTCATAAAAATTATGCTGACTTAATGATTAATACTCTTAAGAAGTTAGGTTTCGTACCAGAGCTTAGACAAAGTAATTCTTTTTACAAGGTAATGATCAAAGTAATCGATAATAAACTTAATGAAAGTGTAAATGTCCTTAGCAATAATAATATTGAATATTTGATATTACCTTAGTTCCCCAAATATTTCTATTTGCTCCAAGCGTAGTGGGGTATCATCATATAACTTCATCCCTGATGTAGTAAGATTGCCTTCCTGTAAAATGATTGTCCGTATCTCTTTATATTTGTCAGAGGATTCTTCATATTTTAATTTATAGGCAAATTGAACCCCTTCTGTTCCATTTTGCTTTATTTCCTTCAATTGTAGAACAAGATCATCATTGAGTTTAAATATATTTGCTATTCCAGTTACTGTATCATGATTATTCTGAGTCATACTGAAGTGTGGAAAGTCAAAAAAGATTTGTAAACCCAGAGAGTTACTATAGGAGCCACTAGGATGAGGAAGCTGATCAATTGGGGCTGGTTTTGTATCAGGTCTCTGATACATTCCGGACCATACTTCATCAGGAGTTCGTTTCCATCCGTCTATTTCTTCAACTTTCATCGTTATACTATTTAAATCATTAAGACTAACAGTAATATATTTTTGTACATTAGAGAGTAATTCATTGTCTCCATATAATTCAATTAGATTATATATCCCTTTGTATTTACGATTTATGGAGTATATTTCTTGTAAAGAATCGCCAATAAAAGAAATACCATTTGATGTATTATCAATGAATATCTGTCGGTTTGTATTAGGGTTGACCCATATCCCTGATAGATAGGTCATATATTCAGTAGCGTTTGCTCTATATAATTCTTTTAAGTGTTGAGCTTCAATTTGTTGACCTGATAATTGTTCTTCCTTGGATAAAGCATATTTATCTTGATTATATCTCCAGTAATAAGTCCTTTTCATTAAGTCAAAATTATCTGCTTCTTTATTAGCTTTTTCTAATATTTCTATGGGAAAACTAATTCCTGGTTTCTGTCCTTCTGTATATCCCTTACTTCTTTCTTTCCGATCAATATTAATGCTACCTTCTGTTGTAATCGTAAAAATTTTAGAATAGTCGGTTGATGGAGAGGCATTACTATTTTTTTTCCATACATCCATAGTTCTCGTTGAGTTTGTACTTGTTCCTCTTGCTATGATTTCTAAGGAGAAATCTCCAAGTAAATCTTCAAATTCAACAGTAATGTCATCCTTACTTGTAGCTGCCAAATAACTAGAATAGGATATTTGTGATTTTTGCCTTACATTATCGTAATCTATAACCCATAATTTTATTGGTGTATCATGTCTTGAAGGTTTTATCGTTATTTTTACTTGCTCCTCATAGGGGTCCAGATCTAAATTTACACTATAACTAAGAAGGATGGATTCATCTGACGGTAGTAAATTATCATTATCATTGTCTATAAGGACAGGACTGTCTTCTATATTATCAATATCTGTTGTTATTGTATTATTATTCAAATCATTTTGATCATCTGTCTGACTATTTTGAGAACAGGCCATCAGAATTGTAATAAGAAAAATTAAAATAGTAGAACGCAATAATAAGCCTCTCAATCTAAGAGCAATGATACACTATCTAACACTTTTTGCTTAATTTCATCAAGAGGATGGTTACATTTGAAGCCGGCAGCATTCTTATGACCGCCACCTCCGAATGATTGGGCTATATCGGCGACATTAACGTTACCTTTTGAGCGTAATGAGCATCTCAATAAACCTTCTTCATTTTCTTTAAAAAACACACTTATAATGATGTCACGACTTTTCAGAGGAATATTTATTAAATGGTCCGCTTCATTAAACTGAGCGCTGCAGGATAGCAGATCTTCCTTTGTCATCACTAGTAAAGAAACTCTATTATTGTATAGTAACTGTAATGTTGATAAGACTTTTGATTGCAATTTTAGAAAAGCGATCGTATTACTCTCCCATAAAACCGTATAAACTTCATAAGGAATAACTCCCCTTTTGAGTAGTTGTTCAGCAGCATAAAAAGTTTTTGCACTGGTTTTGGGATAAATAAAAGAGCCTGTATCGTACATTATGCCTAGGAATAGACCTTTTGCAGCTTCTAATGGCAATGAAATATTCATTTTTTCTGCTAGATAAAAAATCATTTCAGATGTACTTGAGGCTGCACTGTCGATTAATTGAAAATCACAATGGGGAAGGGGATGTTCATGGTGATCAATGATAAAGGTTCCTTTAAAATATTTATGATAATCTTTACCCAATAGACCTATGTTTTCCAGATCATTTGTATCAACTATCAAAAGATGACTTTTCATTAAGTAATCTTTTGATAAGGGACTATCGTTCCAGCTTTTTATACATTTATCATTATCAAAGAAAGTCAATTTTGCAGGTGCTTCGTCATTGTTTCTTATATGAACGTCTTTTCCTAATCGCTTTAGAATACAATACAGACCATAGGCTGCCCCAAGGGCATCTCCGTCAGGAGACTCATGACCAGCAATGATATAGTTGTCATTTTCTAATAAAAAATCTATTAACTTTTTTTGTTGTTTATTCAGTATCTCCATCTATAACTTTTTTCCTTTTCTTTTCATCATCCGAAGGTACTCTGTTTTTAATCACAAGAATAATAAAGACGATTATTATAACAAGGAGGAGACCTAATATAATAAACAAGGCTAAATTATTTCGAGATTCTGAACTTTGAGTAGACTTTTCACTTTCTGAAATTGTTGATTTTGTATCACTTGCAATGTTAGTGACAACCAAGGGGTAGACGGATGGTACTATTTGCTGTTGTCCTAAAAAAGAAAGTCTAAGAGAGTAATTGTTGTTGGCATTGAATTTCCCTGCTACTTTGCTGACATCAATGTCAATATCTAGGTCAATCATTTTATTGGGATCCAGTAATGCTGTTTCATAAGATTCTAAAATAGTAAATGTATTGTTGTTTTCATCTTCAGCAATGATCTTATCGATATTTATGCTTTTAGGACTATCCATTCCTTCTCCTTCAATGGATAGAATTAAATGAGCCTTATCTTTATATATTTTTAATTCAGGACTATCTTTTAATTGAAATATCCCAACAAAATCTGAAGGATCTGTTTTTGTGGCGTCTGCAAAGGAAGAATACCCTGCAGATAATTGTTCTGCTAATTCCTTTGCATCTTCATCAGAACCTAATCCTAATACTATAACTTTCCAACCTTGGTCGCGTATAATTCTAATATTATCCAGGAAAGGATGGTTGTAAGTCCCATCAGGGCTATAATATTGACTTTCAGGGGGAGCTTCCTGTTTTCCGTCCGTTAATAGGAGGAAATATTTTCTATTAGTGGAGCTTTTATCTACTATCGTATTAAGTTTATCCAAAGCATTCCCAATATCTGTATACTGCCCGTTTGCTTTAATGGCCGTTATTTTGTTCTTTATAACATTATAATTATTAGATGTAACTTCTTGTCCATCAAAAAGAGGATAAGCCTCTCCATAGAAAGGGACAAGATAGAGTTTATCTCCAGGTATTAGCAGTTTGTCGATTAGAAAACTTTCAATATACTCTTTGACCTGGTCGATTTCTTCTTCCATTGATAGGGATTTGTCCATAACTATGTATAAATCTAAATTAGAATCCCTGTCATCAGCATAGGAAAGGCAAACAAAAAAGGTGACAAATAGATAGATAAAAGCTTTTCTCATAGATCTTATTATAGAAGAATTAAAGATAAAAAGAAAAGCAAATAAAAATCCCTCATGAAAAAAAATTAAAATAAAAAAAAACTTACTTTACTTTTTTTCCATGCTTAGCAATAATCTTAATGAGAAAGAAAATTTCCTAAGGAGTATGATATGGGAAGCATTGACTTACCTAAAAGTCCAAACGTTTTCCACCCGGAAAAGCCCAGTGCTGTCGGTTCAAGAAACTCATTGGCACAAGAATATAGAGATCAACAGCTGGAAGTCGACGTACTTTTGGAGGAAGAAGTTGATAAGGTTATGAATCACATCAACACAAAGCTTCCCTCAGAGGTTCTGGAAAGACTGGATGTGATGGGTGGATTAAAAGAAAAGCTATATAATTATTTTAATCAAAACTATCAGAACATGTTTAACCGTTTTATTGTAACATCAGAAGATGAAATGGTTAAAAAGGTTCGTAACTTTATTGATAAAGAGGAAGCTAAAGCTCTTGCTCGATACACACCAAAAGAAATTTCAGAGTTATTGGATCAAGTTGGTGGTGCAGACAAGTTCAATACTGGTGAAATAGAGAAATCTATTATCAATATGTATGGCCACTTACAAGGTCACATCCAGCGAGGTATGAATGATCTCGAAAATGTCACAAACTCTTTACTTCGTCAGAAAACAGATGTTGGGGCTTTTATCCGGGGTGAGAATGCTTATTCAATCACTAAGTGTGCTTTCCAGGATAATGCCTATAAGCCAAAAACAGTTACTGATGTTAAGCTATCAGTAAATATATTAGATTCTGAGTTAATCAGTCCCATATTTCATTATCAAGTTACAGTAGAATTCTTAATTAAAGAATTAATTTCCAAGCACATCATTGATCAGATAGATAGAGAAATTGATGTGTTAAAAGATTCTTTAATGGATGAAGGGAAAGAGGAAATGAATGATTCCGAAATCCTTTTTGAAAAATTGAATCGTGTTGAAAATTATACAGATGATGAAAAGGATTCTCCAAAATCTAAAAGATATTCAATTTTAGCTCAATCTTTAATGAAACGAGTTGAAGGATTAAGAGCGGAAATAGACCCTTCTGAATTTGATCAATTGAATGTTCGAGAAAACTTGAAGAAGATCATTGATATCGAAAATATCCGTAACAGAGGATACAACACTGCTGTAAACTCTATCACCAGTATACTTGATACATCAAAAATGGGTTATCAATTCATTGAGAACCTTAAAAATGCTCGTGAATTAGTTATTAGAGAGTACGAAGACAAGGATATATCTAAGTTACCTGATGAAAGATATCAAGTTAAACTCAAATATTATGATAATGCTCAGTTAATCGAAGAAAGAAGAGCATACGACGTTCAGATCAAGTCTTTTGAAGTCGAGGTTCAACATCTTTGGGATGTTCTGAACATGATCTATGAAGATTCTAAGTTCATGAAGGGCGTTGTTGATTTTAAAGACTTAAGCCATAAATATCGCAAGAAGATTCAGAAGAAAATAAAAGATATTTCAGGTGATCCTGTATACGAGGATATCGAAAAAACTTGGGATGAGATTTCTTTTGTAAGACCTGGTGATACAGAAGTCGAAAAAATGAATCGGACTTATTTATTTGAAAAGGACAAAATCAAAAAACGATTAATCCTAATGAAAGATAAATTACAGTCTATGTATTCTTTTAGGTATCCTGTCCAAAGACGTGTTATGGAAGAAAGGCTTACCTTTTTAGAAAATGAATTCCATAGGTTCGATTATATGATAAATCCATACCATATACAGCCTGGATTATTGCTAGATGTAGATATCACTTCTATCAAGCGTAAAAAGGCTACTCTAGATGGGATGGCTAATGTACTTAATGAGTTCTTGCATGGTGTCTCTAAAGGGTTCCAGGATGCAGCATTTGCCTCCTTTAGTAGACGTAGGTCAACTGTCCGTGCTGACATTGCCCAATCTTTTGGTCCTAAAGAAGATTCTGGAGATGAAGATGGTGATAAAAAATCTGCTGGTAGTGATTATTTAGATATGCTAAATACGCCAAGTGAGAGTTCTCCTGCTCTAGCAGAACCTTCTGAGTCTGAAGTAACAGCACCTAAGAAGACAAGTCGTAAAAACTCATCAAGAAAAGGTGTAGTTGATCGAAAAAGACGTGGAAGACCAAAGAGATCTGATGATAATGGTCTACAGGAAATCTAAGTTTTAAATAAAATCTTAAAGAAATGCCTCCCTAAGGGAGGCATCTTTGTAAGGAGTTGAAATGATTCCATCTGCCTATGCTTATGAACAACTTTCTTCTAGAAGTAGTTTTAATACTAATCTAAGACACTTTAAATTAGTGTCATCCTTAGTTAATTCTATTGAAGAAGGCTATAATCTCGCTGATTACATCAATATTTCAAAAGAAGTAGAAATTAAAAATAATCAAATTCTTCCAATACTTAAAGCTCTTATCGTAGAGAGATATCAGTACAAAGTTCTTTCTGTTAATCTAAAGGAAAATTATGATGATATTTCTTTTCTCGCTGAAAATTTTCAGAATTGGAAGAGATTTGATTTACTACTAGTATACCATCATCCCGAGTTGGGACCTACACTGATTAACCCAAAAGATTCAAAGCAGTTACCGTTAATTGGGGGATTAAAAAAATTTGAATTAGTTACTATTTATTTTGGTTTTGGTCCTAAAAATGTAAAGCTGCTTGAAGACAATAAAAATATTAAAGCTTTGGAAAGCGCTGTATCAAAGTTTCTTGAATTGTTAGATAAAAAGAAAGTAAATGCGACTAAGGCTATGCAGGAACCGCCAGTTAAAATGAAAAAGGTATCAGCACCAAAGACTGTCACTACTTCTAGCACAAATAAAAAGAGAGCCAGTACGAAATCGACTACTAGCAAAAAGAAAGCCACTCCTGTAGTTGAAACCGTTTCTGTAACACCTACCGTTGAAGTCTCAAATACTAAGTCCTCTTCCTCCGTTTCCGCTCCTTCTCCTACTGCTCCTCCACCACAGGGTAGTAAAATGGTTGGTCCTTATGCTGTACCTGTAACTAATGAATTATTTCATAATGGTAATGTGGAAGCATGGAAACGTATTATTGAAAGCTACAAGGTCAGTCATGCTGGTACTGATGTCGTTATATTGTATGATGGTGAACGTATTCATGACATTAATACTCTATTCAAATGGGGTAAGGTGAAGCATGGTAGTGCCATACTCTTTGCTGTTACAGGTGACAACATTACAGACGTATCAAAGTTGAAGAAATATTTATCACAAGGTGCTAGCTCTCGATTTGAAGTATTTCTTAATTCACCGGTTGGTAAAGTCTTAAACTTATTTTAGAGGAGTCGTTGTGAAAAGTTCCATTCACTTCTTTGGAGAAGGTAAAACAAAAATTCAAGACAATTGTCTTGAAAATATTGGATATAGAGGAAGACAGGCTGTTGCTCTTGATAAGATGAAGTTGCCTATTCTTCCTGGTTTTATTATTGATTCTGAGGTCTCAAGTACATTCGATAGTAAGAAGTTAGAGCCTGTATTGAAAAGTAATCTTGGAAAATTAGAAAAAAAACTGAATAAAGAGTTGGGTTCCAAAGAAAATCCTTTGCTCTTAAAGGTTGTTGTTAGTCCTAATTTACAATTCAGTAATTATCCTCCCATTCATAATATTGGATTGGTCGAACCTTCACTTGAAGGTTTTATAAAGCATGTTGGTGATAATTTTGCATTACATGAAGTTCATTTCTTATTGCGAGGTGTTCTTGATATTGAAGCTAAGATTGCTGAACTAGAAAGCAATGAGGATAGATTAAAATCCATTAGTGATGTTCTTAAAATAATTGAGAAGCAGATTATTACTGAAGAGAATTCCGATGGTAAAATGCCACCAGCGGCTACACAGAAAAAAACCATATCTAATGCTCTGGAATTGTTTCCAGATGAGTTTTCTAAGGATGCTTTCTTTCAGTTAAATTATATTCTTGAAAGAATTAAGTGTCTTATTCAGCTTGAAGAAAAGGCTGAGGGGGCTATTGGTGATTCTGAAACGGCATTACTGATTCAACCTATGGTTTATGGTAACTATGGAAAAAATTCCGGTAGTGGTCTGTTTTTTACTAGAAATATCGTAACTGGAGAGAAAGTATTACAAGGTACTTTTTTTAAGGAAACATTTAACGAATTAGGTTCTGAAGGCATGGATGTGAATAAAGTAAGTAAAAAGCATATCCAAACCTTGAAAGAGATCCGAGATAAAATAGAAAAAGAGTTTAAAGAAATACGATCTATTAGGTTCACTATAGAAGATGATAATTTATGGTTGATAGATCAAAGACCTGTTCATGGTAAATCTACAAGAGCAGATATCAGAGTCCTTTTGGATTTATTAGCTGATAAAGTGATTGATGACAAATATGCCATTAATTCAATTAAACCTTCACAATTAAATGAGTTACTTCACCCCATGGTGGACACGACAAGCGTTAAAGGGTTCAAGAGTATCACTGGTGGTATATCCGGGGCTCCTGGTTCCGCTATAGGTAAAGTGTATTTTACTACAGAGGGTATTACTGAAGCGTATAAAGAGGCTGTAAAGACAGGTGGTGATAAAAACCTGATTCTTTGTATGGCTGCAACATATGCTGATGATGTAAAGGCTGTGGAGATGTCCAATGGTGTATTGTCCTGTGAAGGCGGGTACTCCGCTCATGCTTCTGTTGTAGCAAGGCAATATGGGAAGGTATCCCTTGTAAAACCTGATATGAAAATTACCGGCAAGAAAGCCACTATTGGTAATGTAACTATAAAAGAGGGTGATTATATCACTCTTGATGTTCCCTATTATGGAGATCCAACTGTTTATCTGGGCACAGCAGATTTGATAGAACCTGATCCTAAAGAATCTGGTTTACTTGATTTGGTAGCACTTGTCAAAAAATATGTCACAGATGATTTCTTTGTCAGAGTAAATGCAGATAATGCAAAATCTGCTGACCTAGCTTTAAAGTTCGGTGCTGAAGGAATTGGATTGTGTAGAACAGAGCATATGTTCTTTCAGGAAGAACGTATTAACCTGTTCAGACACATGATTTTGGCAGAGGATAAAAAAGAACGGGTAAAAGTTTTGAATAAACTAAAAACTATTCAGAAAAAGGATTTCTATGAAATCTTTAAAGTGATGAGCGGAAAAGAAGTGACTATAAGACTTCTCGATGCACCATTACATGAGTTTATGCCCCATACAAAAGAGCAGCTAGATAGTTTTAAGGAATATCTCACATCCGCAGGAATCAATCTGACAAAGTCTCAATTAGATGAGAGGACTCAACGACTAGAAGAAGTCAACCCCATGTTAGGTCATCGTGGATCGCGTATAGCAGTATCCTATCCGGAAATATATGAGATGCAAATCTCTGCCATTTTTGAAGCAGCTCATAAGGCTAAGAAAGAAGGTGTAGAAGTTCTACCAGAAATCATGGTTCCCCTTATAATGAATTCCAATGAGATCAAATTACTTGTGTTTGGTAAGAAAATTGAAGGTTTGACCTATAAAGGCTTGTTGGAAGTCTCAGATGAAGTACAGACCAAGGCTGGTGATGATCCTATTCCTTTCAAGGTTGGAACAATGATTGAGTTACCAGCGGCCGCTGTAGGAGCTGGTGAAATATCAAAGTACGCTCAATTCTTTAGTTTTGGAACTAATGATTTAACCCAAACTACTTTAGGTCTCAGTCGAGATGATTTTAACGCTTTTATGCCTGATTACACTCAATTTGATTTAATCGAAGGTAATCCTTTCCAGAAATTGGATAGTAATGTAAAAGAGCTGATAAAAATAGCTGTAAGAAGAGGTTCTTTGACTAGACCTGATTTAAAGACAGGTTTATGTGGAGAACATGGAGCTAATCCGGATAATATAAAATTCTGTATGGATGCAGGATTAAATTATGTGTCTTGTTCTGTTTATTCTGTACCTATAGCTAATTTAGCTATAGCTCAAATGAATCTATCAGAATAAAAAAAAAAGCCCCGTAAGGGGCTTTTTTAATAATTGCTCTTTTTTAAAAAGTAAAGTTTAACTTTGGTAAAATGTCCTGGATAGTCCGAGAAGCTTGTTTAGCCTCTATCTGAGGAATCCCTGCTTCTTTATTGAGAGTCTTCTGGAAAAATAAATTCATAGAATCGAATACATCAGGTAAACCATAAAATACAAAACTAAAATTGATATTAGTTGGACGCATGATTGTAAATGAACCGTAAGTGACGATAGGTTCCTTACTAACCATAATTTTCATCTGGTTTTTACAAGTGAAGATTTCTAATTCATTGAATCGATGTGGGATCTTTTCATGATCAGATCTATTATACGGTTCTATGTGTTTTCTAGGAAAACTCGGTGGTTCAACAAGGATAAATATTTTTTTACCATCAGATTGAAACGTCATCCCTTCGTCATTTACAAAAATAGACTTCACAGCATTGTAGGAAACGATTTCATAGATAGAATAGCTGGAATGTTCTGCAAAAAACGATGTGACAATATATCCTCCATCTTTGGGTAGTTCATCATTTTGGTATGCATCGAATAAAGCTTGGGCTCTTAATGGCATATTTTCTCCTCCTGTTGAATAGTATCTAATAGACCCTTGATATTATCAAGTTATTTTCTATATTTATCTGAATGCGTCTTAAATTTGCTTGCTTGTATAGTATCACCTTTTTCCGTATAGATTTGACTTATATAGCTTAAGGCTCTCCAATCTGTAGGCTTTTTGTCTATAATATTACGAAATTCTATAAGAGCATTGTCATAATCTTTTGCTTTGAATAACAATATACCTATTAAATAATTTAATTCAGTATGGTGTGTAAATTGTTTTTTTGCTTCTTTTGCTATACGTACGGCTAAAGTATTCTGATTATCTTTGCTTAGACAGAGAAGTAAATTCATGAGATAGTCAAAGTCCTTAGGATTTTGCTTTAGTAAGCTTCTATATAACAAAATAGCTTTTGCATATTCACCGATTTCTCTATAACAAAAAGCTTCTAAACGTTGTATATCTGTATTGTTTTTTAGGGAAGGTATGTAATTTAATGCATTCCTGTATTCTTTATTTTCAATAAATAGATCAATAAGTTCTTTTAATAGTTTTTTGTCATTCTTCTGTAACTCATACCATATTTTAGTATAAGTAATTTTCTCTTCAATAGTCCCCATTTCGTTGGAAAGAACATACAAGTATTCAGATAGATCAAGAGCTCTAAAAGTATCATAATATTTTCTACACCATTTATAGGAATTCTCATAGAATTGCCATTTATAAAGCTCTAGAGCATAAGCTTTTATTAGAAACTCATCTGGACCTCGTGTTTTTATCAACGAGGTTAAATCAGTTAGTAAATTATAATCTTTATTATTTTCATAGGCCAGACTTAACGTTAGGTAGTAATTGAGATCTTTATCGTTTTTGTACTTTCGAATAAGTCTTTGTAATTCTTTGGATGAGTTCTTATATTGACCGAGTTCCCAGTAACATACCACAAGAGCGATATAGACTTCTTTGTCGTTTATCCCAGATTGGATTGCATCTTCTAGACATTCTTTTGCATACACCCAATTCTGTTGTTTTATATATATCTCTCCTAATAGGAAATTGATGGCACCATCATTGGGGGTATCATCTAATATTCTTATAGCTATTTCTCTAGCATTGATTAGGTCATTCTCTTTATAAAATGTGTAAGCTAAATACTTTTGATACAAAGGGTCATTTAGGTTTTTCCAATCTAAATCGGGTAAATCCTCTCCTAGACTTTCATACAGACTTTTAGCTTTATCCTGTTGTCCTGTTTTAAGAAGGGCTTCAATATACTGTGTGACTAATATAGGATCTGTTTCTGAATATTCCAAAATTTTTTGATAATAGGTTATAAGATCCTGCCATTGTTCATCCTTTCTGGCCAAATGTATTAAGTAGGTTAATGGCATTAGTGGAGGGGCTTCATTCTCCAATAAAAATCTAAACATTTGCCTGCTGACGTCATAATTCCTTTGTCTATATTCTTTGATAGCACTTACTTGTAGACAATTAATATAGGCAGCATAGATCTGAGTGTCATTTGGTTCCAGATTAACGGCCTCCTCTAAATGCTGCAAAGCTCTGTCTGGATTCTTTAATTTTAGGTAACATAATCCTGCCATACTATAACTGAGAGCATGACCAGGATCAATTTGTAAGCTCTTGCGAAAGCATAATAAGGCTTGCTTATATCTGTTTAGGGCAAGTAGAGATCTACCAACGAAGTAATAGCCTGCTTTCTCACTAGAATCTACATTTATGAATTGATTACCGTAGAATAGAGAGCTTTCATAGTCTTCTATGGCATAATAACTTCTACATAGATATAATAAAACAGGAGGATAAATCCTGTCTCCATTGAGCATTGTTCTTAGAATTTTAATAGATTTTGTATAGTTGCGATCTTTACCAGCTTGAATGGCTTCATAAAAGTCTTTTGGTATTGTAGTCATAACAATAGGATAGCATATTTCTAGATTAAAAAAAAAACTCTTTTTTTGTTAGAGCCTTTGACAAAGGATTAGCTTTTTGACAATATTGCCTATGGAAAATCATATCTTTTTAAATCACAAATTATATATGTAATTGCTCCATATTCTGGTAAAATTGTAATTGGAAAAGCTTACAACCAGTGAATCAATAATTCTAAATAAGGATTGTAAATGGATAAAATAGTTATACTCGACTTTGGTGGACAGACAACACAGCTTATAGGTAGAAGAATACGTGATAAAGGTGTATTTACAGATATCTATCATGGTGAGATCACACTTGAAGAATTGGATTTGACTGATGTTAAAGGCATTATCTTGTCTGGCTCTCCTTATAGCGTTTATGAAGAAGGTGCTCCAGAACCTGATTATAGAATCTTTGATTTAGGTTTGCCTATTTTAGGTATTTGCTATGGTTTCCAAAGAATTAATACATTCTTTGGAGGGAAGGTTGAATCCTTATCTACTAAAGAGTATGGTAGGGCTCCTGTTCAATTACTTAAAAAAAATCCTTTGTTTCAGGATATTAAAGACGGATTCCTTTCATGGATGAGTCATGGCGATTCTATAAGTGAGGTCGCACCTGGTTTTGAACTGCTTGGTGTATCGGAACATCATCCAGCTGCTGTTTATAATTCTGAAAAGAACATTTACGCTATACAATTCCATCCTGAAACATCTCACTGTGAACAAGGCTTTGATATTCTTGGTAATTTTGCTTTAAAAATATGTAAAGCTAATCCTGAATGGAATATGGATAAATATATTGAGTTAGAATGTAATAAAATTAGGCAAAAAGTAGGGGATAAGTCTGTACTACTACTTATATCAGGTGGTGTTGATTCTACCGTTGCAGGTGGTTTACTTTTAAAGGCTTTGCCTTCAAAGCAAGTTCATCTTATGTATATTGATACAGGCTTAATGCGTAAAAATGAATCAGAAGAAGTTGCTAATAATTTAAAGATGTTAGGTGCTGAAAACCTTTATCTTATTAATGCTGAAGATAGATTTCTATCACCTCTTAGCGGTATTGAAGATCCTGAGGCGAAGAGAAAAATAATTGGCGATATGTTCATTAAGGTTCAAGAGGAAGAAGTTCTTAGAAATCAAATTCCATCGGATGCTTTTTTAGCACAAGGGACTCTTTATACAGACTTGATAGAATCTGGCAAAGGAGTTGGAAAAAAGGCACAAGTTATCAAAAGTCATCATAATGTTGGTTCACCACTTGTGGAAGCCAAGAGAAACGCTGGTCTAATTATAGAACCACTTGAAATGTTATATAAAGATGAAGTAAGACAGCTAGGAGCTATTCTTGGTTTGAATAAAGAAGTAGTTCATAGACATCCATTCCCTGGACCTGGTTTAGGTATTAGGGTTTTAGGTGAAGTGAGTAAGGAAAAATGTGATATCCTCCGTGAAGCTGATTGGATTTACATTAATGAGCTTAGAAAAAGAAA
This sequence comes from Spirochaeta cellobiosiphila DSM 17781, assembly GCF_000426705.1. NCBI lineage: Bacteria > Pseudomonadati > Spirochaetota > Spirochaetia > Spirochaetales > Spirochaetaceae > Spirochaeta > Spirochaeta cellobiosiphila. Next base: position 126,985 of record NZ_AUFW01000018.1, on the reverse strand, counting down.
GCTATATGATAAAATATGGCAGGCTTTTGCCGTGCTATTACCAGTGCGTTCAGTAGGCGTTACAGGAGATGCTCGAGATTATAGTTTTGTTCTCGCACTACGAGCTGTTACAAGTTCTGATGGTATGTCTGCTGACGTTTACGATTTCCCAACGAAAGACCTGCTTGAGATTAGTAACATGATTACTAACTCTGTCAAAGAGGTCGGTCGAGTCGTATATGATATATCTTCTAAACCTCCTTCAACTATTGAATGGGAATAAAGCTTTATTCCCTTCTGGTATAGAAAATATCAGATCCTCATCTTCAAAAGTGAAATAGTGGAGATGTTTGATAAAAATATTCCATGATTTACTTTGAGGAATATCGAAAGGAATCCTTTTGTTATATTCAATAAAAGAGTAGGCCAGATTTTCCGAAATCTTGCCTATTTTCTTTAGGCTATTAATTGGCTTTTCGATTATCATTTGTTCTTTTTCGAATCCTTCCATATTCATAGGAAAACCCACAAACGTTATTTGTTTAGAAGGCGAAAAAAAAACGAAACGTTCTGAAAACCTAAGAATTACTCCTGTAACTCCAACATTTTCTCCTTTTGTTGAACCTCGGTATTCAGCCAAAATTCGAGCTGAAGGATTTTCTCCGAATATTGCTTTTAGATCTAAACCTTTACCCCTTGCTGCCATATGCAATAGCTCCTTTTTGATAAATCTTAACACAATTTCTACCTGTTTTTTTGGCTTCATAAAGAGCTGCATCTGCTTGATCTATTAGGTCCGTAGTCTTCTTCATCCCCTTAGTGAAGTGGCTAACTCCAAAACTGGCTGTGATTCTTACATCTTCAATTTCTTCAGACATTTTTTCTAATAAATAACGAAGCTTTTCTGCACTTTGTAAAGCAGAGTTAATATCAGCTTCTGGTAATATTATGGCAATCTCTTCACCACCATAACGACACACATGATCTGTGTTACGTGAATTTTCTTTTAAAATAGATGCTGTTGTTCTTAGTACAGAATCCCCTTTTTGATGTCCATAATTATCATTGAATTTTTTGAAAAAATCGATATCTGCCATGATTAAGGCTAAATGTCGATTATATCGTTGACTTCTATGAAACTCGTCACTAATTACTTTATCGAAATACCTACGATTATATAGATTTGTTAGTCCATCTTTATACGCTATATCCATTAGATCTTTTTTACGTCTATCAAAACCCTTCTTGATATCTTGTAATTTTTCAACAGTTTTTTTGTCTTTAACGGTTTTTATTAGTTCCTGAATTTTCTGTTCTAATATTACTGTGTCTTCTGGTGGGAGAGTTTTTTCTCTCTTATCATCTTTCTCTTTTATTTTATATATATACTCTCTCGTGCCGAACCTAATGCTATCTTGAGAATTTAGCTGTATTTCCGTTATTCTATGCCCATTAACAAAAGTTCCATTTGTACTTTTTAAATCCGTAAGTATAAAGGCTCCTTCTGTGTATATTATGTGTGCGTGTTTTCTGGATACTGACTTTTCTGTGATTTGGATCGTATTTGTTGGAAGTCTCCCCACAGTAATTTCTTCGTCTATGCATAATTGAATAGGTAACGAGTTGTCTTGTGAATCAAGATAAAAAGTTAGATTCGACATAATGCCCTCCCAACTTAGGATACATTATATTTGGCTATCCTCCAAGGTATTCCATATATCAATTGCCTCAGGAATAGGTTCTAACGCACGGGGTAATAATCCATTGGCCCAAGCTAAAAACATACCATAATTGACAAGGGGAATTTTAAATTCATCTATTTGCTTTATTTTAGATATCATTTGATTCCGAGTTATCATACAGGCTCCACAGTGAACAATCAAATTCACAGATTTTAGTTCATCATCCGATGGAAGTTGACGAGTAAAAGTAAAATGACTGTCTATATCAATTAATTGTTTTATTAATCTTGGTATTTTTACAGTACCAATATCGTCAGCCTGTCGGTGATGGCTACATGCTTCCATCATCAGAATATGAGGTTTTGGAGGTAAATTTTCTAAAGCCTTGACTCCTTTGATAAAAAGACTAAGGTCTCCTTTCTTTCTTGCAAAAAGTATAGAGAAACTAGTTAAAGCTTGCTCCTTAGGTATATCTGCAGCCACTTTGTGAAAAGATTGAGAGTCTGTAATTACTAATCGGGGAGGTTTAATAAGATTCGAGAATGCAAATTTTAGTTCCCTTTCCTTTACAACAAGACTCATACAATCTCGATCTAGTAAATCTCGAATTGTTTCAACCTGAGGTAGTATCAATCTTCCTTTTGGTGCTGCTAGATCAATTGGGGTGACTAATACTGCTAAATCGCCTTCTTTTACTAAATTCTCTACAGGTGTTAACTCTGGTTCTTTTTTGGCAAGTAGTTTTTCCATTTGTTCTATCAAGGCCGTAATACCAGATTTATTAACATTTGCTATTTTTAAAAAATATTTATCTTCTAACCATTTTAACTTTTCCTGGTTGGGTGAACAATCATAAAATGTTGCCACAATAATTGTCTCTTTGTTTTCTAATAGTTTGTTGTAAATTTGTTTTTCATAATCCGATAGTGGTGTGTTTATAGCTGTAACGAAGATTATAATGTCTGCTTCGACTATCTTTTTTAAGCTTATATCTCCTCTTTTTTGACCTAAATGACCTTCTTCATAAAGACCTGCTGTATCAGTTATTGATACAGCTCCTGCCTTTCCTAGTTCAAATCTTTTATAAACGGGGTCTGTAGTTGTTCCAGGTATTGAACTCATTATTGATACTTCTTTACCCAGAATATTATTAATAAGAGAACTCTTACCGACGTTTGGCATACCAACAATAGTAATATTGGGTATTTCACTTAAAGGGGTTTTAATAGATTTCATTTATCATACCTCAATGGCCCTGTAATATGGTTGTAGCTAAAATATTTTTCCCAGAAATCATCAGCTTTCGGTATATGTTTTTGAAGAAACTGAACCAGATCATTTTTAGTTTTAACTTCTGCTCTTTTATATAACTTTTGAATATTCTTGATATCAATGTAATGGCATACAGGTCTTAATAAATTTAGAATTTCTGGTTTAGAAAACAGATAAGAATCTTCCTCAAATGTATTTATCTCCATTTGCGGAAGAAGGTTATCATTGAGAGAATGTAAGGTCTTTTTAGTTTTATCATGTATGTCAATAAATGTGGATATCATAAATGGTAGAAAGGGGTTCAATTGCCATTGCCCCAATTTACTATATTCTCCGATTAATTTACTTCCATTTGAAATGGACAAAGATAACCCTCTTACAAATTCAAGTATTACAGGATTTTGTTTTATCCCCATGATTGAGGAACCGAATGTTATATTAGGATGTTGCAATATGTTTATATCTGATTGCATATATAGACTTATATCAGATGATATTTTATAGAGATTATCTGCAATAAGAGAATAGCCATTAACAACTTCTGTTAACCAGTCCCAATTACTAATAGAATCAGGTAGATTCTGACTCCTACTAAGCGCTAATCCTGTTAATTGTCGTAGATACTGTTCGGCTTTGAAAATATATTTCTGTGGTGCAAAAAAAGAAGTTCCTAAAGCTGTTCCTCCTAGTGGGATCATTCTGGATCTTTCTTGTAATTTGCTGATTCTCCATCTATCACGTTCAATAGCACCTGCCCAAGAAGCAAATACTTGTCCTAATTGTATAGGCAATGCCCTTTGTAATTCTGTATACCCCCAAATAAGGTGGTTAGATGTTTTTTGCTCCCACAAAACTAAGTTTTCTTGTAGTTTTATAACTTTCTGTTCAATCTCTTCCAAGCCTTCCAATATCATGATTACAAAAGCTGATGGTATAACATCGTTTGTTGATTGATATATATTTAGAGCTTCAAAAATATCTATATCAATACTATATTTTTCCTTTAATATAGATCCAATTGTTTCCATGTAATTAATATGTAGACTAGTTCCAGCCCCCCCCTGTTCAAGGGGGAGGGTGAAATATTCATCATAGACACCTTTAATCACGTCTCCCATAATAGATTCTATATGTAGACATGTTTCTGGTGGCAGAGATGAATTTAGTTCCATACTAGCTTTAAAGGTCGCTAATTTTACATATCCTAAGGATCTTATAAATTGTCTTGGAGTTTGTTCCTTTCCATACAGTTGATTTGCTGCTTTAGTTTGGCTCTTGAACATTTTGTCTCCTATGGAATTCTTGGCTATCTCCTCTATCTAGAGATATCTTTTTACCGATTGACAAGGTTCTAATTGTCATACATCCAATACACTGAAAACCACTTTCATCGATACAAATTTTATTGGGATACAAAAGGTAATCCTTTTTATTATCCGTAGGCGTCAAGTTAGGCATAAGAACATTGGCTCCTGCTTTAAGCATTTGTTCTCTTCCATTTTGTTCTAGTGTTCCTGCTGCTGTTGTGGCTGGAATATTGCTATATGGTAATAAAACTCGCAATAAAGCAGTTCCTCTTATAGCATATTCCAAAGGTTCCTGTTTCGCTGTTCCTAAAGGAGTGTCTGGGTGAGGAATAAAGGGCCCAATTCCTAACATATCAAAACCAAATTCTTTAGACATAAGGGCATTGTTGATTCTTACCTCATCTGTTTCACTAGGCAGACCTGTCATATATCCTGAACCTGTTTCATAGCCAATTGCTTTGAGATTCTCCAAAGCATTAAGTCGAGAGCTGAGTTTTTGTCCATTCTTCATTCTCTCATATAGCTTTTGATTTGACGTTTCAAATCTCATCAAATAACGGTTTGCGCCAGCTTCAAAAAGATCTTGATAATCTTGCTTTGTTTTTTGACCACAACTTAATGTAATTGCTAGACTATTACCATATTTTTTCCGTATTTGAGTCAGGAGTAAAAGCATTTGTTTGGTATTAAATTCAGGATCTTCACCTCCTTGAAGCACAAAAGTCTTAATTCCCTTCTTCACACCCTCATCTATGACGTTTAGAATTGATTCAATAGATAGTCTGTACCTATTAACTTTAGAATTTGATCTTCTGATTCCGCAGTACTGACAATCACATGTACAGTAATTGGTATATTCGATCAGACCTCTTATATATACTTTGTCTTGGAAAACTTCCTGGCATATATCGTAAGCTTCTTTATATAAAAGTGATGGGTCATTTTTATAGTATTCTATTGCAGAGGAGGTTGATAACATATGAATTAGAGATATATATCTCTTTCTCCTTTTTCCATCTTAGTTAACGCTTCTTTCATATGGGTTACAGATTCTGAGTTTGGTAAATCAACCATCATCCGATCAATGACATCGAATCCTTTTTTCTGTAAATCTTTATTAGCAAAATCATGCAGGTATTCTGCGAAGCTAGTCATTCCATTGGGTAAACAAAAACATTTTATTAATCCAGGTTTTGCCATATCCATAAAATCATTACCCACACGTCCTAGACGATAACAACCAGTACAAAAACTTGGTATAAAATCTTGATCTACTAGGTTTTCGATAACTTGTTCGAGAGATCTATGATCTCCTAAAGAAAATTGATTGTCATTAGAACTATCTTCCTTACCATATCCTCCAGGATTGGTTTTACTTCCAGCCGATATTTGACTTACACCATAGGCAAATAATTCCTTTCTTAATTGTTCACTCTCCCGTGTACTTAATATAATTCCTGTATATGGTAAAGCTACTCTTAATATGGCAACTATTTTTCTAAAGTCATCATCTGACACAGGAAAGGGAACAGCTTCGGAAAAGGGAGTACCTGGTGCAGGTTCAATTCTTGGCACAGATACTGTATGAGGTCCGCAACCAAACGTTTTTTCTAAATGTTCTGCATGAGCTAACAAAGATAAAACTTCTGCTTTATAGTCTGCAAGTCCGAATAATGCACCAATTCCAACATCATCAATACCAGCTTCCATAGCTCTATCCATAACATCTAGTCGGTATTGATAATCTTTTTTCGGTCCAGAGATATGATAATGGGAATATAATTCAGGATCATAGGTTTCTTGAAAACAGATATAAGTCCCGATTTGTTCTTTCTTTAATTCTTTGAACTCTTCAACACTAAGGGGGGCTATCTCAACATTTATTCGACGTATATGCTGCCCTTTGTATTCAACAGCATAAGCTGTTCTAATCGATTTTACTATATTGGGAAGAGTATTCTTGCCTTCCTCCCCACATATGATGAGTAATCTTTTATGGCCAGATTCTAATATTGATTGTACTTGTGATGATATTTGGTCTTGTGTTAGAACAACTCTCTTGAGTTCTTTGTTATCTTTTCTAAAACCACAGTACAAACAGTTATTACAGCAAACATTTCCAGTATATAAAGGGGCGAATAATACCATCCTTTTACCATATATTTCTTTTTTAACATAGGATGCCACATCCATAAGCTTTTGTATTTGTTGGTGATCCTCAATTCTTAGAAGAACGGCGGCTTCCTCTAGAGTTAAGCCTTTTAGTTCCTTGGCTTTCTCTAATACTTGATTAAACTCTGCTTCTGTTGGGCTTTCTTTACTTGTCCATTCTTTATACTTATCAAAATCTACTCTCATCACTATTCTCCCGAAATTTAGTTAAAACAGATTTTACTGTTAACCCGGGCAATCTACCTAATTTTCCAGACAAAGCGCCTATTTGATCGTTTGTTCCTTTTACCATTATAGATATGAGATTGATGTGATATTGAGGTAAGGGTAGTCCTTGTCGACTTAGGACTATATCCGAGTATTGGCCTAAAATTTTATTTAAACTCGGTATACATTCCTTAGTTTCTACAAGTATTGCTAGTATTCCTATTCTCTTTTCCATTAGACACACCTTTGGATCAGAATCAAATTACACCTTGGGTTCAGTAGTCCTTGCCCGTAGTTAACAGCATGTTAGAGGTAGATTTGGGAAATGTCAATAAAAATATATCGATAAATGGTTACCAGCTAAATTTGTGTATACCCTGTTTACTATACGTTTCACCAGCTTTGACCAGACATTGTGGAAAATTATTGTGATGCATACTATCTGGTAGCCCTTGAACTTCTAAACAAAAAGCTCCATTAACAGTAAGATCTTTCTTTCCTCGTAACTGTGCTCTATCAAAATTTGAGCAGGTATATAGTTGTACCCCTGGTTGATCTGTCCAAATCGATAGTTTCCTTCCTGTTTTAGGTGAGTAAGCTTCTATCTGAACTTTATCCTTAGGCCTTTCATTAAGAATAAAACAATGATCAAATCCCTTAGATTGTTTGCTGAAGGCTTGCTTGAATGTTATGGGGCTTTTAAAATCAAAAGAACTATTGGTTGTTGAAGATATTTGGCCTGTTGGAATACAGTCTGTGTCAATTTCTACATAACTATCTGCATCAATTCTCAGTTCTTGATTTAGTATGTCGGTACCAAAACCTTCCAGATTCCAGTACGCATGGTTTGTAAGATTTATATAGGTATCTGTATCCGATTTAGCATCAAAATCCAGAATTAAATCATTTTCTTCATTTAATGTATAGGAAAAGCTTACATTGACATTACCTGGATAGCCTTCTTCTCCATCAGGGCTTAATCTCGTGAAAGTTACCTTTATTGAAGTCTTTGTTTCTTCAATCGTATATTCGAATAGTCTACGATGATAACCTTGAGGCCCTCCATGTAAAGTATTTTCGTTGTCATTAGCTGTTAATTTATATAGTTTGCTATTTAGTTCAAATTCAGCTTTACCTATACGGTTAGCATATCTACCTACACTAGATCCAAAATAAAAATTTGTTTTATAATAATCTTCAAAATTGTCATAACCAGCAATGATTGAATCAATATTTCCCTGGCTGTCTGGTGATTGGACATCTACTAAAGTAGCCCCCCAATTCATCACTTTAATGGTGAGTCCGTTAGAATTAGAGATCGTAATTAAATCTACCTTATGATTTGAGTCCCATTTTATAATATTATATTCCATACATTTCTCCTTATTTGTTTCTATTGACAGGTACAGCCCGTACTCCTATATTAATAATACAATGCAAACAGTGTTTAAAGAAGACCCAATAAAAGAATTATGTAAAGCCTTATCCTTGACTGATGATCCTACAGATATAGAAAATTTTTTAAATAGCTTACTAACCTCATCTGAGTTGAAAGCTGTTTCAGATCGTTGGGCTTTAGTTCGACTTATAGATTCAGGTATGAGTCAACGAAAGGTGGCTGATAATCTGGGACTAAGTCTATGTAAGATTACAAGAGGTTCTAAGGAATTAAAGAAAGACGAATCTCCCTTTCGAAAGATGATTGATAGATATTTGGGTTAACCTTGTTTAAAAAAATCCAAAGTTTTTTTTAGTACAATTTCCTTTTCCGGACCATTTGTGACTAGGTGACCACTTTCTTCGAGGATTACATACTGAATATTTGTTTTAGGGGTTTTATTATTTAGTATGTCTAATGCTTTAGAAGACACTGATTTATCTTTTTTGCTCCAAAAGACAAGTGCTTTTGATTGTAGCCTGCTTAGATTATGTCTTGTCAGCTTAATCAATTTGTTTAATTCTGCCACAGTTTGAACACTGGTGTTCTGTTTATATTCTGATTTATAGAGTAGAGTATCTTCATCATCCTGTTCATGACGATCTACCTTGGAGGGGACTCGTTTTATTATATGTTTTAGTAATGGAGCCCAATACACTCCTTTTGATATTGTTGCAATGGCAGGTGCAAATAATACTATTTTGGGAATTTTAAATTGTATTGCACTAAGTAGACATATAAGTCCACCCATGGATTCTCCTGCCATGTATATATCTTCGTATTTATATGATAATTCCAGGTAACGGTCCATTACATATCGAAGCCAAATATTAGCTCCCGTATTCTCCATATCCTTTAAATTAGTACCATGACCAGGTAATCTTGGAATATCGACAGTATATCCCCCTTCCGTATTTAATTTTTGACCTATAGAATTTAAATCTTCTGGACAACCTGTCCATCCATGAATAAGCATAATGCATGTAGAGTTTCCATGATAAAAACGTGGTAATCCTTGTTTAATTATTTTTGTCTTTTGGTTGATTTCAGGTAGGTTCATCATTATTTCCTTCATAATAAAGATTGAAACTTGGAGATTTTCCTTGTTTATTTTCTTCCCAACTCATTATCCATAATCTTGATATCCTATGGGCAATAAAAGAAGTATAGTATCGACGTAAATGTCCTATGATAATAGGACTACTCACTGACCAGGCTAATGATAGTCCTCCAGATTTTCTTGTTATGAATTTGAGTAGTTTTTGAACTTTACTATAACCTTTATAATGAGTATATAAAGATTTAGCATGTGGCATGATATTGGTGAAGATGTCTTTTTTAGTGATTGTTTGTAACTTAATCATCATATTTATAGGTACCTCCGATAACTGTTCTAATCCTGGGGTTGTTATCAAGTAATATATACCTTGAAGAGAAAGTCTATATCCGAAGCGCAGGTAATCACCTAGGCGTAAGTGCATATAGGATTTTTCCTTTTTATAGCCATAAATATTAGGAATGGAATGTAATAATTTATGGAAAAATGGTTTTAGGTTATTTTCTGTGTTATCTGAATTAAAGAATTGGCTAATTTTGTCTAACCATTCCTTATCCTTACTCATAGATTGGTATTGTTTGTCCTGATGGAGATTAAACTGGTTGAGTAGGTCCTGATAGTATATTATTGCTGTTTCATATTCAGTGCTTTTAGGAGTAGTGTCAAAAATAGTTATTTCAAAATCTAGCTTATTATAATATTTGCGTAGTCCTTCTTTATCATATTTTTTCATTTGTTCTTCAATATGTGGATTAGGCTCCCCATACAAAACAAGTCCATAACGGGCAATTCTCATGAAGGTGATGACATAAAAAAAACGAAAAGTACCCTCAGAGAGAAAACCAATAAGAAATGTTCTTATATTATACCATATTAAACTAGGTATTCCTAACAAGGGTGTTAACAATAAACGTATTATAAATCCCGGAAGGGGAGACTTACTGAGACTTTTGATGAATGGGATTTTTCCTATAAGAGAAGAGTAAAATTGACCATATCCAATAAATCTATCAAACCAGATAATTTTCCTATATTGGAGAAACTTAAACATCGGATGAAGTTTAATTGATTCATAAATTTCTTCAAAAGCTAAAAAAGAAATAAGTAATAAACGTTTCAGACTAAATTTGAACTGAATTTGATTGTCTAGCTTTGTATTTCCGTCACAATATTTGTCCATCAATCGAATAAGTTGAAAAGAATCTTCTTGAATGGCTTGTGACAAAACAAAGGAGCCTTTTAGTCTTGGTTTTAATAGTTGGACCATTTCCTTTAAAACCATTCTATCTTTGGCTGTTTTCCACTCACGACCTGTATCTTTTTGCAATTGCTTGGTGTAAAACCTTTCCCCTATAGATAAAATAATGATCATCAAAATTTTCCTAATTATAATGGGGACAAACAATAATAACCCAAACCATAACCAATAGGTATAGTTCGTTAAGATATTAATCATCTAATAAAAAGCTCTCTTCCCTGTAACCGTTGTAAATATCTTTGTACAACATTCTATCTTCCTCAAAAACGAAACGACAACTTAAGGTGTTACCTTTTAGTAACTCTGGAAGCCAATGCCTATCATCTTCCCACATTTTATCCCAAGGGATATCTTCAATTTTACACCAGAAAGGATCGGCTTCCTCTGTTTCTATCAGTTCCCCATCAAAACTATCAGCAAAATAAACATAACAAAACAGGGAATATCCATCTTTAAAATCAAAAGATAGATGACAGTATTTAAGTAAATTGTGTGGTGTTAATCCAACTTCTTCCTCGCATTCTCTAATTGCCGCATTCACAGGTGTTTCATTAGCTTCAATTCTCCCGCCAGGTGCATTTACTTTTCCTTTTCCTAATCCTCTTTTCTTTATCATTAATAATAATTGGTCATTTTGTCGTATAAAACAAAGTACGGCTTGTTCTTTGGGGATCCATTTTGTCCAATCAATCATTTTGCCTGTAACTCCTTTAATCTAAATGTTATATTTTCTGGTAAATTTGACTGATCTGCGAACTGATTAAAGGGAAACTCTCTATAAATAGTAAAGGTAACACTTTCACCTGGTTTTAATTCTGGTGTAGTACTACTCACTAAAGAATAATCTTGATTGTATCCTGGTATATTAATATCCCATTCTAAGCTTCCTTCTAAAAGAGTTAAGTTTCTTCTTCCCTCATTCTTGATAGAAAGTATTAGATTTAATTTGTAAGCATCCAAATTTACCTCTGGTGCTTGCCAGTAGCTCACTCCTTTTAAACTAACTCCATCTAATCTAGGTTTATCTGATAAGATGGACATTTCTTTTTTTACATATGAGTTAATTACAGAAGGGTCAGGTTGGGATATAGAGATCAAAAGTCGCGATACCTGTGTCAAGTCAAGGTACTCAGGTATTAAAGGATTATAGCTTATTTTACTTTCTGCTAATAGAGGTCCATCAAGAGTGAAATTCTGTGTAAATATGGTAATCCCTGATTGGCTAAAGCCTTTTATTGTACCTTGTATCATATCAATAAGGTCATTGTGATTTACAAAATATCCTAAACCTGAGTATGTCCATTTATTACCGACCCATTCTCTGTAACTTCTTACTTGTTCCCATTCAATAGTATTAGGACTTGTGGATTCATCATAATAAATGGGTATATTTACTTTTAAGTCTTTCGAAAAGACAAAGTTTGATATTTTTTCCTTTTTGTGTTCAGAATTGTACCATATTGCACCACTTATAGAACTTATAAGTAATAGAAAAAGGATAACTAATAGTGTGAATACTTTGGTTCTCCTCATGTCCTTTTTTAATTTTTGGGTGGGATAATGATTTTTTTCGTAATAAAGGGCATGACTATTCAGTTCCTTAATTCTATTAAGTAAGGACTTATCTTTTTTTATTCGGTAGTTATCCCAATATAATTGGGCTAATCGATGATATAAATCTGGATTTGTTATATCTGTTTTTATTGCCTTTTCATATTCTTTTTTGGCTGCCTTCCATTGGCCTTGTTGTTTGTAAGAGTCCCCTTTATCTAAGCAATCTAATATTTGGTTGTTCAAGTAAAATAGGTCTGTTTCTGCTAAATCTTCTTGAAGTAATTTTATTTGCTCTATGGATATATTGTTATTAGTCTCATAAGCCTCACTAAGAATATGTAGATATCTTTTTAGTGCGTCATCTTGTTGAGCCATATTATAATTAGTCCTTACTAAATAAAGGAGTTTTTATTGAACCATAGACTTGGTTTTGATCGAAGATAAAAGCCACGATTGAAATATTGTTTTTGTCCCAATCGGGACTTAGAGTAACATTAAAATTATATTTGACAGTAAGTATTGGAGACCATCCCTCTGGGAAAGTTAATGATACCCCTTCTGGAGGGAGTATAAAATCTCTTAAAACAGAAGGGATATCAGTTGTTAAAATTTTATCTTCACTTATGAAGTAATCCATGGTAGATACATAGGGATAAGGATTTTCCAAAATAATCTCGGATATCGGATCTTCAACAAGTAAAATCATAAGTTTACTATTTTTTATTTCCCGTTCAAATTTTATATATAGTGACCAATCTGGACCTCTACCTGATTCAAAGTAAAAGGAAATAGGGTAGTCATTTTTCTGTGCTACTTTTACCATACTTAACCAATTATCTGTTGATTTAAAGTCTAGTCCTTTTCTATTTACTATAGCTCCTGGAATGACTTTTAGTGTTCCTATTCCATTGATATAGGATCTTGTATCAGAAAGTTCAAAATAGTCTCCCCAGTGGTAAACAATAATATTGATATCAGGGTAATTATTGTTCACCATTGCTAAGTTTCTATAGGCCTTAAAACTATTTCCATTCCAGTTTCCAGTAACCACTTCAATTAACGTTTTACCTTTTTCAAATTTATGTGATTCTGGTTGAATATTCCAAGTATAACTTTGTCCCCAAGAATAAGCTGTCAACATAAAATAAAGAAGGGTATAAATTAATTTTTTCATTTTTTTGGGGTTGCTTGATTCGACTTCTCTATTAACCAATGCCCAAGATTTGCTGCATTCTCAGGGGTCATTACGATACCCATCATCACTTCTCTTATAATACTTGATTTAACGGGATCTCGACTTACTTCCGGGCCTAAGCCGTCTGGTGTCGTCATATAACTGACTTCTTCAGGAAAATCAACGTGTTCAAAAAATAGATCAAATTTTATTTCACCACGAGGAGTTACTCCTCCCCAAGCTCCATTAATAGCTATCATTTTGTAATCAGGGTCTTTGACGAACTCAAATGTTATTTCTTTATCCATAGTATTAATATATTACATATAAAAAACGCTTATGGGAATTAACTTAATATTTCTTTTTGTCGATATAATGTATAAGAAAGATATGCATCTATTAGTAATATATAACAGTTTACAATTAAATAATCTCAATTTGGTCGAAAACAATTGCAAATCACTGGGGATCAAGATAACAAAACTACCTTGGGATCGTGATTGGGATATCTATTCCCGTACCCGTCTAGATGAACTTATTAGAGAAGTTGATCATCTTTTAATTATATCGGATCAATTACAGATTCAAGGTAATATATCACACTTCTTAATTGGTGTCTTTGTCGGCCGTCTTCGTAAGATAATAATGATGATGCCTGCCCAAGCTGATCTACTACCAGAAAATTGGCCTGAGTTTCTTTTTATTAGTAACACAATGGATTTATTTACCGAATTAAAAACACTTCAAAAAGAATGGCAAAAAGAACAGCGTAGGATAGTAGGAGTCAACAGATTACATGATTTGGGCATAGAAGTCTCTTCTTACTCCTTATTTGAAGCTGTTGCCAGTGGCAATTTGGCTGTTGTTGAAGCTTTTCTAGAAGCTGGGTTCTCTGAAAATACAAAAAATACTAAAGGTGTTTTTCTTGTCAATGAAGCTGTAAGAAAAGGTCACTATCAACTTGTAGAGTTTCTACTTAATAGAGGTTGTAAGCTTAATCAACCAAGTGAAGATAGGAGTAACACTCCGGTTATGGATGCTGCCGCAGAAAATCAGATTGACATTTTAGAGCTTCTTTTAAGCTGGGGCGCTGAAGTAGATCATGTGAGTAAAAATGGGCAATCTGCTCTTATGCTGGCTATAGGACAAGGTCATTATGATATAGCTAAAAAATTAATAGATGCTGGTGCTAATTATCTTTTAAAAGATAAGTTAGGGATGGATGCTCTTACTTATTGTAAATTATTTAAACATGATGAGATATTAAAATATCTTGACCCTTTAATTGAAGGGAATTAATGTTATAAGGCATGGCATTATATATATTTCATTTAAAAACCAAAGAAGGCACCCCCTTATTTCTACATAGCATTGGAACTGATAATAATTCATTAAAATCTATGGAATCTGATGAAATTTTCGGTTTTTATGGAGACGAACCTCGAGTTGAAGCCTTTACACTTCTTAAAAATGAATTATATAAGATAATTGATAAAGGAATAAACAATTCTGTAAATGAGCAGAAATTTGTTTTTAATTTTTTAATATCTGCCTTTGTTTTTGTTATCCTATATCTTTTTTTATCTCTCTTTATTAGAGATCCAATTCCTATGTTAGATGAATTACTGGTATCAACTCTGGCTAGTGTAGGTTTAAATGTGTTTTTAAACCAAAGGCAACAAAATACACAAGAGACTCTTAAATGGCGTATGAAATTACGTGAAAAGATAGATAAAATAAGGTTTGTTCCAGATCCATATCTGAAACAATTGGAGCAAATATATCAAAAGTTTGAAGAGTCTCCAGATAAGACATTGAATGATATAACGTTTGATCTTGATTTTCTTCACAAATGGAATCAGGAGAATAAAACGCATTTGACCGATTGTATCGAACATTTACTTGTTCATAACTTAAAAATAAATAAAAATAAATTAAAAAAATACATGGAAGATCATAAAACAAGTAAAGTAATGAAGCCCTCTAATCCTTTGATTCAAACTTATAAGTTGTTGGATAGTAATTAGTTACTATTCTTCGTTTTCTATTTTTTCTAGCTCTTCAATCTGTTTTTGTAATTCTGCTGTTCTACGTGCTGTTTCTAGTATTTCTTTAGCAGGTTCAAAGGATGGATTCAAATCAAGAGATTTCTCCCAAAGATCTATAGCAGAATAAATGTTACCTTGTGCATATTCCTGTAGGCCCTTTAAATATAAATCTTGTGCTTCCTCTTGACGTGCCATACGGCCAAGATCTCCAAGGTTGATCTTGGCTTCAATACTGAATCTATCTAAGGAGGATATTTGTGTTGTTAAATCAAGTGTATAATTGACGATTACTTCCCAAGCCTTGAAATTAAAGGCTGAACCCAGACTCATACGAGGAAGCCCCTTCTTTATTAGTATACCACTCTGAATACTATAGAAATCAGTTAAATTGATACTATTACCAAAAGCAATATGTGGTGCTTCAGGGGTTATACTATCATTTCTGTCAGAAGAGTAACTCAAAGGGGTAAAAAAGGGATAAGCATAATCAAAACTTAAAAGAACAGGTTTTATTGGAGACCAGGAAAGACCTGCTCGTGCTCGAGTTGGAAGAGGATCTCCATCGACATTTGGTCCGACATTTTGAATAGATAGACCAAGTGTAAAGTTTTTACCTAAGTCATAGTAAAATTTAAATAGATTAAATTGGGACATTAGCCCCATATCGGCCATGATTGTTAAAGCATTTTGATCTGTAGAAGCTATTGCAACGGAATTTCTATCACTAGCCTGTGCATAGGTACTCTTGGGAATGTAACGATAGCCACTTGTAATGTTCATTCCAATAGATAGGCCATTATAGTAGTAAGAATGCAGAACATTATAGCTTATATTCGCTGTGCCTAAAAATTCCATATAATTACCCTTACCTATACCATCTACAGTATTTCTTCTTTCTCCAAATTCATCATAAGCTGTAAAAGGAACTCTGAACCATTTTCCTCCAAATCCCAACCCGAGTTGGTTAAAACGAATAGAATAGGATAAAGACTCCATTGAGGAATCAGCAATCCAGTCATTATGAAAGAGAGAAAGCTCTGTATTTTCAAGTAAACTAGAACCAGCTGGATTAGCATTGATAAAACCTGTATCCTTGGGTACTGCAGTATAGGCTGTACCCATGGCTTCATAACGACCACCCATGGGAACCAGAAGAGTGAGAAAAGTCGTTTGACCTGCATTGGGATCAATACCGGTTTCATCTATGACATTATAAAGAAAATTCTGGTAATCTAGGTCGATACCAAAAGTAATTGAGGACATAATAGTCAAAATGATTCCTATAAGTAGTGATCTCATACCCTTTAAATATACAATTTCTCCACCAAATTATCTATATGACTTTAAAGTTATGACGATATTAGTAGAAGGTGGTAGACTATTGAAAGAGAAAGATTGATAAACTTTGGAAAATCGTTCAATTTATTGTTTTTCTCCTTTATTATGGTTCTTGGTAGACCTTTGTATTGTGGTGGTACTCAAGAAACCTCATCAGGAGAGCTATCGCCAAAAGAATCCATTGCTTTAGCAAAAGAGTATATTAATAATCAACAGTTAAATGAAGCTCTACTTGTCCTCTCTGAAATGGTTGAGAATTATCCTGATCGTCGAGATCAGGCCATTCCTTATATTCAAAAAATCGAAAAACTTAGAAGTGAATACGTCGATTTGGCTTATGAAACTTTGGATCATTTAGCTAATGAAGATGCTGAGGCTGCAAGAGAAAGTATTGCAGAAATGAAAAATCGTGATAAGAACCCCAACAAGGAAACCACAGCTTTTATCAATCGAGCCCAAAGAAACGTTGAGTTGGTCGTTTCTAGAAAAAGATTTAGGGAGATAATGGCCAATGCTTTAATCGAACTAGATAAAAATAATTATCAAAGAGCTGTTGCCATATATTCTGAAGGTTATGAGCTACATCGATTTGAATTTGATGAAAATCCTTATGGAGACCTTATCAAAAATATGGTAATCGCTTCTTTGGATGATATGAACAAAGCAATTACCACATTTCTAAATCAGTTAGGTAATTATGAAAAGGTTGCGACTGAAGTTAAGTCATTAGACCCCACTTCAATTAATCGTTATATAGAGCAAATACAGGAAATCCAACAGTTAAGAAGAAGAGTTCAAGAAGCTGCACTAGTATTTAGTGAACAAAATCAGATAATTAAAAGTAATTCAACTGATAACTCTCCAGATTTCTTTTTAAGTTATGCTGAATTATTTACACAAGGAAGAGAACTGGTTGACTACAGAGAAGGGATGTTAGGAGTTATTGAGCGTTATCATGATAAAAGTTTGGAAGAGATAAGCCAGATAATAATTGAAAGGAGTGACAAGCTATATGCGTCAGGGGTTAACGCCTTTGAACTTGGGCAGTATACAGATGGATTAAGAAAATTTGAAGATTTACTTGATAATTATGATATAGATCATAGTATTTTAAATCTTTGGAATAGTAGGGTCTTGTTAAAAGACCAATATAATATATTTGACAAAGATAAAAAACTAGTGATTAAATACTTACCTTTACAATATTTAGTTAAAGCTCATAATGAACTAGGTAAAGAGTACTTATCAGTGATTCAAATTGCAAACCAGCAAGAAGCATTGGCTTTGAATTCCTTAGACACAGAAGAATCGGTTGTTCAAAAGCAAGAACAAGTAAGTAAATTATTGAGTGATCTTGGCTCATTAAAAGAACGGTTGCGATTAGAGAAAAATCAGTGGACCCAATTAAATAAAGGGGCTTTTGTTACCTTAAATGAATATAATACTATATATACAAATTTAGAAAGAGATATCAATATTCAATATTCTTTATGGCAAAACAGGGCTATTGATCTGAGTTTAAAAGAAATTGATTTAGTATATAAAACTCTAGAACCCAAAATCAATCAAAGAGAGAAACAATTATCTCAAGCTGTTAATTACCTAGAAGGAGTACCTCAAAGTATTAATAATGGAAGTCAACAAATAGTATCACATTATCCTGATCGTTCTAGAGACATTCTGATACAGGAAAATGATTCTTTAAATGATGTTATTTCAGAGCTGGTTAAGTTACAAAGCCGAATTGAAGATAAAGATGATTACATACAGACTGATGCTAACATGATCCAATGGATTAATACCCTTAATAAAGATATAGATCAATTGAGGTCATTTCAAATTCAAAGAGCTAATTTAATAACTCAAGCAGAAGAACAGATTTTTACTGCAACTAAATTAAAGAATGAGGGATATTTTAGAATCCAGCAAACAGAGACGTCTTTAAGAAATTTAGATTTTGACAATGCTGAACAACAAATAGAACTTGCACGAGATAAGTTTTTGGACTCACTTGATATTCAGGAAAATATTACTTTTAGAGAAGAGATTGATGAACTTGTGAATTCTTTATCTAAACGAATTATAGATGAACGTTTTAAAATCGCAGTCGTTCAAGTTCGTGAAGATATCAATAAAGGTAAATCTTTCTATCTACAATCCTCGTTTGGTCAAGCTGAAGAAGTTCTTGTTAGAGCTCAAAATCTGTGGTCATCTGTAAGTACAGAAGAGAATAATGAAATAGAACGTTGGTTAAGTTTGAGCAGGACAGCCCTTAGTGTACAGACGGGAAGGGATATCCCTGTTACAGATCCGCTTTATCCTGAAATACGACAATTATTAAACTTGGCTTGGGAAGATTTTGAAGGAGCAAAAAAAATGCTTAATCAGAATCAGCGCGTTGATGCTCTTAGACTGTTAGAGGATGCTGAAGATAAAATTACAAAAGTAAGATTGCCCTTTCCTCTTAATCAAGAGGTGAGTATTTTGTCATTGCGGATATTACAAATCAAAGACGCAGACGCTTTTGGTGAATTATTTAAACAAAAATTTCAGCAGGCCCAAAATGAGATAAGCGCAGATCCTCGACAAGCCTATATTGATTTAACAGATCTCAGAGAAATTAATTCTCAATTTCCAGGATTAAAAGATACTATTTATAGAGTTGAGATATTATTAGGCATTAGAGTTCCCGAACCTGACCCTCAATCTATAAGGCAGGCCAAAGCTTTATATGATCAAGCTTATGCTATAGTTCAGCGTAATATATCTGCACAATTCCCTGTAGCATTATCACAATTAAAAAAAGCCAATGAGCTTGACCCTGATAACCAGAAT
Source organism: Spirochaeta cellobiosiphila DSM 17781 (assembly GCF_000426705.1). NCBI lineage: Bacteria > Pseudomonadati > Spirochaetota > Spirochaetia > Spirochaetales > Spirochaetaceae > Spirochaeta > Spirochaeta cellobiosiphila. The sequence goes on along the minus strand of NZ_AUFW01000018.1, from coordinate 107,664 downwards.
ATTGTCAGATTGTTAGATCGTTTACGTGTAGAAGCAGGAGAGAGAACCTCTTTAACCTTGTCCAGTTTAGCGCAACAACAGTACCGAGAAGCTGTAGAAAAATTTACTCAGGGACGTTTGTTAGAGGCTAAACTTATTGTTGATAGGTTGATGGAGGATGCAAATAATCGCAAATACTCTCCCTTATTAGAATTACAGGAGCGAATTGACTCTCAATTATGATACATAGATCTATAAAAGGAATCATTTTCATTTTTTTACTCATTACAGGATCTTTGATTTATGGACAAGAATATTACTGGGAAAACCCTGAAAGTTTTGCTGGGAATAGAAGTCGCTTTCCTATGGTTGATTCATACAACGGTACATTTGCTTTGCTATGGCAGGATTTTTCCAACGCAAACAGTAATAATGGTGATTTAAATCTTTCGATAGCAATTAAAAAGAAAGGGCAATCATGGAAAAAGTTTAATAACATCATTAATAATATTCCTTACTTTGGAGAAGAAAGTCCTATAGCTAGTCTAACCTTGAATGATAATGGTATTTATATTGCCTACATAAAAAGTGATAGTATTATCGCTATCCTTCATTCTGATTATGATAATATCGAATTTAAAGAAATCAGCCTAATCTCAACAGGTACTGATGCTCTATCTCCTAAAATATTCACTTCCCAAAAGGGAATGTATCTATTATTTAGCCAAGGATTCGAAACGAGTATTAGCATCTTTTATACATATACAAGTAGTGGTAGTAGTTGGACCTCTCCTCAAGCTCTTATAAAGGATGATGAAAATCTAAATTTAAATTTTAGTCCTTATGGAACCCAGCATAATGGAAAGGACTATATTGTGTTTCAATCACAACATTCAGGGGAAAGGGCCAATTATCAACTATACATGAAAACTTCTGAAGATGGTGGTCAAAGTTGGTCTAACAGTCAATGGATTACTAATTTTTCTGATGGGAAAAGTAAAAACGATGATTCATCAAACTACAATAATCAGAGACCCAATATATATAGCTATGGAGGAATTCTCTATATTTCATGGGAAAGAAACTTATTAAGTAATCCAAATCAAATTTATATTGGAATAATCGCCAATCAAACAATAGAAAATTGGGAATCTGTCACTCGTAGTTTATATACTAGTGGTGGACCTCAACTTTTTGAATTCAAACAAAAGTTAAATATCCTTTGGTTTGACAATCAAAAGGGTGATTTCCATATAAAGTTAGGAACAAAAGAAGAGTACACATGGAAAATCAGTGATTTGAGTATTATTAGTGGAACTTCAACTTTTCCAAAAATTGTACATGATGAGAATGATATTTTTGTGTTTTGGGAGAATACTCAAGGGAACATTATCCGTATATATCAACTGGAGCCTGATAGGTCTGTGTCTGCACCTGTCCCAAGAGCGGTTAATTTTAAAAATACTGAAAGAAGTCGTTTGAGTACTTATCAAATACAATGGTCAGTTCCACCTGACTCAAGTGGAATTGAAGGATACAATTTCTTATGGAATCAAAATCCGGATGATAGTGTTCCTCCTGTTTTAACTTATTTAAATAATCAAAATCAAGGAAAATTCATTGCTGATGAAGATGGTGAATGGTACTTCCACATAAGAGCAAAAGACTATGCTGGTAATTGGTCTGAAGAAAAGGTTCTCTCTGTATACAGAGATACTACATCACCACCTATGGTTAAATTTAGTAAGCTTGATTATGATAATGAAGGCTTTCTCATCAATAATTCACCTAAAATTAATTGGACAATCAATGAACCCTATCTACAAGGTTATAGTTACAAGCTTAATTATTTAGGAGAGCCTAGTACAATCATAAATCCTAGTTTTTCAGGTACAGATCCTGGCACTATTATTAATAATAAAAAAGGGTCTATCACTTTTAATAATATGGATAATGGTTTATATGCCTTAAAGGTCAAGGCTTTTGACTCTGTAGGTAATAGTGGACCCATTGCCTCCACTTTATTTCGAGTTAATAAATATCAACCAGTAACTTATATCTCCTGGATTGATTCAAACCAGGATGATTTTGGTAGAATCTCTATTCATATTATTGGAAGGGGATTTCTTGAAGGTGGGGCTGTTTCTTCTATCTACTTAGACCGGGATGGTATTGCTCCTTTCGATTATACTTATAATATATCTGATGGTTCTTACCAAATTAGTTCAGATAAACAAATACGAGATCTAGTTATAAGTGATATCCCTGAGGGAAAATATAGAATTGGGTTAGTTCATCCAAGAAGAGGAACCTATTTTGCTAAATCCTATCTTTATATTCAGCCTTCAGGAACTGTAAAATTTGGAGATTTCTCCTGGGAAGAACCTGGTTTTATCTCTCTTCCCCAACATCGTTTTGTTTTAAATGCGAATTATTTAGTATCTATTGTAATATTGTGTTTATTGGCAATAGTGACTCTTTTTAGTTTTGGTCAAATATTTGTCTATCCTATAAAAGAAAATAGATTAGCCGGTGATATGCTTATCCTCGTACAGAAAGGACATCTTTCTGCCGAAGAAAAAAGAACAAGGATTAATGAATTGAAGCGTAAAGGTTTCGGATTAAGATTCAAGTTTGCTTTCTCTATTCTCATTTTGCTGACAACAGTATTATTGATGATTTCGTTAGCACTAGGTTTTTTCATGATTGGTAATCAACAAGAAAATCTTGCCAGTGCTTTGAAACAACAAGCTGAAGTTCTGATGACAGGATTTTCTAAGTCCGCTTCTAATTATTTGCCTTCAGAAAGCGAGCTGGAATTGAGTCTCATTCCTCAGCAAATGTCAGCTATGTCAGATGCCCAATTTAGTGTAATAACTGGACCTGGTCGTGAAAACCGTTCTGAATATAATCATGTATGGGGTGTAAGTAACTTTGATAGCTCCTATCTCAAAGATAATATTAATACAGATAATTATGTTCAAGGAATAAGTACCTATGAAGATGAAATAACTAATCAGATTAATGACTTAGCTTTAAGGATAAACCAGGAAGGAAAGGCTTCATTACAAGATATATCCTCTGAGATCGATAGATTGACTCAAGAAGCGAGTCTTCATACTGGAACTGATCAAAATTCAACTAGGATTAGAAGTGATTTATTTGATCAGATATATGAATTAGATAGTTTGAGAAATAATATTCTTGATAATTTATCAAAATATACAGGCACCTATCCTAATTTTGATACAGAACACTTAGATCTAAGTATTCCATCGTATTTATTCTACAAACCCATAACTTATGCTAGAAGAGGGGAAGATACTTATTATAGAGGAACAGTACGTGTTGTTGTATCCACTGAACGTATAAGGGAAGAAATCAGGGCAAGCCGAAATGAGCTAATCAAACGAACAGGTATAATAGCTCTTATTGCCATAACATTAGGAATAGTTGGCTCTATTATACTCTCTTCAATAACTGTAAATCCCATTAAAAAACTTGTTAAAGGAATAGAAATAATAAGGGATACAGAAGATAAGAGTGAACTTAAAAACCATAAGATAGATATTACTTCAAAAGACGAACTAGAACTCTTAGCTCAGACTATAAATCAAATGACAAAAGGTTTGGTAAAAGCTGCAGAAGCTAACAAAGAATTAACTGTTGGTAAAGAAGTGCAAAAAATGTTTATTCCCTTAGATTCGGATGATTCTGGGCGTAAAATGACAACTGGTGGGGAATCTACAAAGTATGCTGACTTTTTTGGGTATTATGAAGGGGCTAAGGGGGTCTCGGGTGATTATTTTGATTATCGAAAATTAGATAATGAACATTACGCATTAATTAAATGTGATGTTGCTGGAAAAGGTGTTCCTGCTTCCCTTATTATGGTAGAAGTTGCTACTATATTTCTTAATCATTTTCGTGAGTATAATACAAAACAAAAAGTTAATTTGCCTCCTCTAGTTTATAGGATAAATGATCTCTTAGAAGAAAGAGGATTTAAAGGACGCTTTGCCGCATTCAATTTGGGGATATTAAATATCAGAACTGGTGAAGCCTATTTTTGTCATGCTGGAGATAAAACAATTCATGGATGGGACGCTCAAAAAGGCATTAGTTACCAAAAACATATGACTGAAACACCTGCCGCAGGAGTATTTCCATCAATGCTAGTAGAAATGCAGAGTGGTTTTAAGCAACAAAAGATTATACTTAATCGTGGTGATATGTTATTTTTCTTTACAGATGGACTCGAAGAGGCACAACGCCATTTAAGAAATTCTAAATATGAGATCGAAGTGTGTAGTAATCCTGATCATCAAAGAGAAGGTACATTAATTACACACTTGGCAGGTAAAGATACAGAAGAGTTTAGTTTGGAACGTCTACATCAAGTCATAGATTCTGTAATGAATCGACAAAAATATCAATTATTTAAGTATCACAATCCTTTAGGTGAGGATTCTCCTTTGGACTTTGATTTTTCAAGTTGCAATGGTACTATTCAAGAAGTCGTTTTAGCCATGGTCTCATTGGAGAAGGTTTTCAGGTTATATCCCGATCCAAAAGCCTCTATTAATGATAAAATAAGGATTGATGTGAAAGTAGATGATTTTTTAAGAGAGCATTTTGTTCAATATGAAGAATATTTTGGTTATCCGCTTGATTATACTGATTTACAGGAATACAGATATTATTCATACATTAAAGAAGATGAACAGTATGACGATCTAACCATATTAGGAATACAAAGGAAATAAATGATGAGAAAGTTATTCTTACCCCTCTTTATACTAATGACAGTTAATAGTTTCTCCTTAGACATTAATAATCCTGAAGATAGTGTTTTTTCGTTTTTCTTAACTGATGACATTAATCTTAATAGTTTAGATCATGATTCAAGCTGGCATTGGATTTATGGAGGAGAAACACGACATCTAATCAATGCAAAAAAGTATTTAATCGGATATTTTGGAGAATCTACAACGAAAGAACAAGAAGTCTATATTCTTGATCTTGAACAATATGAAAAAGATAAGATGATTGTCTTGGATCTATGGAGTGAAGAGGTAACCCCCTCTTATATTCTCTGGGATAAATTACCTACAGTTTCTTATCCTCCCATTATTTTAGACGGTGATTCTCGCGATTGGCTGACCATTCCTGCATTATCAATATTTAGTGAAGATTTTATACCTACTGTTTATACTAGAGAGTCTGATAATAATATCGCTACTTTCGATATAAATGATGCTGAAGACTATCGTGAACAGCTACCAAATAGTATAAAAGCTAAAACATTTCAGAATAGTCTCTTTATGTTAGTCAATCGTGATAGTGATGCTGTTAGGGAAGGTCCCTACTATTTGTATCTGTATCATGATAGGTCTGAATCAGCGAAATATGTGATAGAAATTCCTAATCAAGTAAAACAAGGCCCAATCTATCTATGGAATGTGAAGGAGAAAATCCACGATATAATTGGATATTATTATGATGGGATTGAAAATCTTGAAATTGAAATCAATATATCTCAATTGGATAGTATTGTTAATAAAGAAGGTTTATCTCTTGATTTGACTTATTCAAGATCTATGGACAGCTATAGGGAAGAGTTTTTCATTATTACTTTATACTGGGAGGATTTTGAATATTTAAAATGAAAAAAACAAAAGACAGAGAGAAACCGCATTTTTATTGTTCAAAATGTGGTAAAGAAGTGCCCTTTAATGCTGAAATTTGTCCCTCCTGTCGTACCTCTTTTACAAAGGTAATGTGTCCGGAATGTCATTATTCAAATGAAGCTAAGTTTTTTTCAAGAGGATGCCCTGTTTGTGGGCATATGGCACCTGCTTTATCTCTTAAGCAAAAACAACAAAAAGCTAAACTAGCAGTGAATAAAAGGGATATTGTCTTTTTGATAACCTTACCCATTTTAGTTATTCTTTTTGTTCTATTAGCATTATTATACCTAAGGTCGTAATATGGGAAGATTTGTTTTACTTCTTCTAGTGTTTATTGTTTTTACTGGTTCCATTCATGCCCAGGATTCTGATCAATTATCGAAAGGGTTTGATAATATTTTCATGGGAGACAGTTTTGAGCTGGTACAACAAAAACTGACTGAAAATAATCTTTTTAACTATAGAGGATCTCCTGATGTAAGTTTACTTGATGAACCCAATACAACTTTGATAGAATGTCGTGGTTTTTCCTATATCAACTGGGCTTCTTTTCAATTTATAGATAATAAGTTATATATAATTACATTGGAATTAAATCCAGAAGAAACAGACCATTATACAATGTACACCACTTTAGTGAGAAAGTATGGAGAATCTACAGAACTAGATCCTGAAGCCGTTCGCTGGATTGGGGATAATATTATTTTAAGTTTAGAAAGACCACTAACTGTTAAATACGTTGATCGTTTAATTCAACAACAATTGTTACAACAGGGGAGAGCGAATGAAGCTTATGAAGATGTTAATAAGGGTAATTTTCTTAATAAATTTTAGTTTAATACTTAATAGCTGTACCAATGCAGATATTGTAGAGATAAAAATTGGTGATAATATAATACAAGCTGAAATTGCAGATACAGACAGCAAAAGAGAAAAAGGCTTGATGTATAGAAAAAAGATGGAATTTGATCATGGAATGCTTTTTGTCTTTGATACTGAAAAGCAATTACATTTTTGGATGAAAAACACCTATTTACCCTTATCTATTGCTTATATTAACAAAGAGAAAGTTATAAAGGAAATACATACAATGTCTCCTTTAACGGAAAAAACAACTAACTCTGCCTATTCCGTCCAATATGCCCTGGAGATGAATCAAGGTTATTTTGAAAAAAAAGGTATCAAAGTAGGAGATAGGTTAGAGTTTAATCTTCCCTAACGTCTAAGATAGGACAATTCTTTTGGCAATATAATGTTATTACCGAATTCATCTTCTCCGTATCCATTCTCTGCCAGAATTTTGATGTCTTTGAGAACTCTTGAATCTCCTTCAAATTTAACTTTTATATCGGTCCTAATATCTATTTTACCTTCTGCTAACATATAGGCAATTATCCTGTTTATATATTCTCCAAAGGATTCTTCAACTACTTTTTTACATTCAGGAATATGTGGGACTAAGGAATAGCTTATAATAAGCTCTTTTTCCATTAATTCTTGGAATGCTCTATGGATGCGTTGTTCTAATGGCATTAGTTCATCATCATGTAATGAGTCTAATTGCATGATAGTGTTTGATATATTTTTTCTTTTTACTGCATTTATTTTTTCATTCAAGCGAAATAGGTCTAAAGGAACAGCGGCATTACATTTAAAATCATCCATATATACCCATATTTGACTACCATAATGTTGAACAATCTTTGCTATAAGAGTAGAAGGCCGTACATGAAAACCTCTATATACAGGTACAGGTACTTCTATAGTTGTTTTGTGTGCATAGGCCGCAATAACAGATTGGCACAGGCTAATGGATTGATCTAAAAAAAGCCTTGAATACTTTAGACAATAGTCAAAAAGTAAGCTGAGAACATCTTCCTGACTTATGTTCATAGGATTATGTGTTTTTGTTTTTCCAATAAACTCCATCATATGTCTTTCATAATAATGGATTAAATCTGTGGCCCCTTCCAGGAGATGAAAGATTATTGAGGCATGCCCTCTAATTAAGGGGAGATCATCATCATAATCTTCAACACTGGTAAAACCAATATTTGTGTCATAAAAGCTTTGTAAATTATGGAATTCTGTTTCTAATGATCTTAAGTCTTTTTCACTAATTTGTTCTGGGATAAAACTTGCATAATCACATTCTCCACTGGGACATAGTTCTAAAACCTCTGTATTTGTAAATAAATTCAAAAAAGAAGTAGCCATGTTTACGATATATCTATCTGGGGATTTGATATTAAGTTTTTTACGAGTATGATTTAACTTGTTAAGTGGTAATTTTGATTCAATATTCTTGGGTAATGATATTTCTAAAAAAGTTAATTTTATCTCTTGTCCATAGGCATACCATTGGTCTAATGAGTCTAGCAATATTTGGCCAGCCTTATGCAGCGATTGCCCTGTCAAAGGATAAAAGTCCTTTGAATCACTCTTTAGTTTGTATCTTTTGTAATTGGCATGGACATGTAAGAAAATATAGAGAACATTTGAGAAGCGCTTGACAGCACTATTAGCTTCCCTAAAGGGAAACCACTTAGTATTACTTTTTGCTCCAAACAAATCCAAAACTTCTTCAATTCTGGTTGATTCATTTAATATTTTTGATATTAACAAGCTATTTAATATTCTGGTTCTACCTGCTTTTAGATATTTATAATAAGAAAAGAGCTGGCTTAGATTTTCTTCTAGATAGCTATTAATCTCATCAACTGTTAAATCTTCTCTATGATGAAACATCATGACCCCTATTCTACAATATCATCAAATAAACCGATTTCGGCATCATTTGTTTTATCCTCAATCGGATTCATAAGTATTTCTACTTTTTTTTCAATCTTTTTTAGGTCTTTTTCTAAAGAGGTAGCTAATTTCATCCCTTCTTCAAAGGAATCAACTGCTTCATCTAATGGGATTTGACCTGTCTTAATTAGATTACTTATTTCTTCAAGCCGTGTTAATCTATCTTCAAAGCTATTGTTCTTCATTTGTAACTCCTTGCACAACTGTTTCAATATGACCATCTTGTAAGTGAATAGTTAATCGATCTTGTGGATTAACTATTTTTGATGTTGAAACAATATTTCCTTCTTCATCCTTTATAAGAGAATACCCTCTTCTAATGATTTTTTGAGGGTTAAATTCTTCAAGTTGGGCTAGTCTTATATTCAGCCAGTTACACTTATCATCTAAATTTTGTTTTATATGTCTCATGAGTTGTTCTTTGGCTTCATCTAGGCGTTGCTGGAAAGGCTGGAGGTATATTTGAAAAGAACGCTGAATATCTTGTTTACTAAATATTCCAGTCATTTTACGGACTTGATCAATTTGATTTTGTACAAAATACCTCATATCCTGAGATGCCGAATAAAGTCGATCATAAAAATTTAGCCAGTTCTCAGTGACTTTTTCTGCTGCTGCTGATGGTGTTGCAGCCCTATAATCAGCTGCAAAATCTGTTAGTGCCCAGTCTATTTCATGACCTACTGCACTTATAATAGGTATTCTTGAGTCCACTACTGCTTGAACCAGGATTTCTTCACTAAAACAGATTAGATCTTCTAAGGAGCCACCACCTCTTGTTAAAATAATGACATCAGCTAGACCTAGTCTATTAATTTGTCTGACTCTTTTAGCCAGGGCATCTCCCGCTTCATTACCTTGTACTAGCGACGGAACTACAATAAGATGGACGTTATCATATCGGCTTTTAATAACACGTTGAATGTCTCTGATAGCTGCTCCAGTAGGTGATGTAATAATGGCAATTCGTTCGGGATAGGAAGGAATCTGCTTCTTTTTATTTGCATCAAAATAACCTAGTTGAGCGAATCTTTGTTTACGCTGTTCTAATATGGCTAATAATTGGCCTTCTCCAGCCAAATCCATTGTATCACAAACTATTTGATAAGATCCTCGAGGTGGATATACACTTAATCGTCCCGTCACTTTGACAAAATCCCCATCCTTGGGGCGAAATCTTAAAGCAGAGGCTGATGATCTGAACATAACTGCACTGATAACTGAATGATTATCTTTAAGAGTAAAATAAACATGCCCAGAAGATGCTGGGCGATAATTTGATATTTCACCTTCAAGACATATATCGTTTAGATTTTCTTCTAATAATTTTTGAATGATTTGCGTCAGCTCACTTACCTGAAGTGCTTTTGTTGATGAGAACATAAGTTCTATAATAACAAAAAACTTTGCGTTGGCGAAGCTGTCTTTTTTAGGTTAGTATGCTTTTTATGGAAAATTTTATTGTTAAGAGAACAAATTTATCCCTATCAGGTGTTAAGGCATCCTTGAAGCTGTTTGATGAGGATTGTACTATACCCTTTATTGCCCGTTATAGAAAAGAAGTTACAGGGAACTTGGATGAAGTAGAATTAGAAAAGATAATGAAATATAGAGAGTTATTTCATTCTCTAGTTAAACGAAAAGAAGCAATAATTAAAGCAATCAATGAACAAGGTCAACTTACTGATTCCTTAAAAAAACAAATAAATGAAGCAGAATCTCTAAATGCTTTGGAAGATCTTTACGCTCCATATAAAAGACGTAAAAAAACAAAGGCTGATTTAGCTAGGGAAGCTGGGTATGAACAATCTGCTATTGATATATTTCAACAGAAAGACGGGATTGTTTTATCTGAGAAAGAATCAGAAGGTGTCGTTCATATTATTGCCGAATGGATAAGCCATGATCAAATAATTAAGAATGATTTAAGACAATGTTTTCAACAGGAAAGTGTAATTAAGGCTATTGTCAATAAAAAGAAAATCAAAGAACCTGAGGCCCAAAAATATAAAGATTACTTTGATTATGAAGGATCCATTCATAATCAACCAGCTCATAGAATTTTAGCTCTATTTAGAGGAGAATCAGAAGGTTATCTTAAATTAAAATTATCCCCAGAGGACGAGCTTGCCTTTCAAATAATTAAAAAAAATCTTAATAAGAGAGAAAAACATCCTTCTTGGGCATTGATTGAAACCTCTTATCAAGATGGGTATAAAAGACTATTACAACCCAGCTTGGAAAAAGAGTATCTTAATATACTAAAAGAACGAGCTGATTTGGAATCTATTACTATATTTAGGAAGAATTTGGAGAACCTATTATTATCTTCTCCCTTTGGTAATAAAGCAATTATTGGTATTGATCCAGGCTTTAGAACAGGTTGCAAGGTTGTACTATTGAGTGATAATGGTGATTTGCTGGCAAATAGAACCATATATCCTTTAGAACCACATAATAAACAAATTGAAGCACAGAATATATTGGAAGATCTCATGAAACGAGCAAAAATTAGTGCAATAGCATTTGGTAATGGAACGGGAGGTCGTGAACTAGAAAAATTCCTTAAAGATTTAAACTTATCAGTTCCCTGTGTAATGGTAAATGAAAGTGGTGCAAGTATTTATTCAGCTTCTGAAGAAGCCCGTCGTGAGTTTCCCGATTATGACATTACTGTAAGAGGTGCTGTATCTATAGGTAGACGTTTTCAGGATCCTTTAGCCGAATTAGTTAAAATTGAACCAAAAAGTTTAGGAGTGGGACAGTATCAACATGATGTTAATCAAAAGGATCTTTCTCAAGCCTTGGATTTTGTGGTCGATTCCTGTGTCAATAGAGTGGGTATTGATATTAACACTGCAAGTGAGAGTTTATTAAAACATATAGCTGGTCTTAATAATAAAACAGCTAATAATATAGTTCATTATAGAAGGGATAAGGGATCATTTACTTCAAAAGAGGGAATAAAAAAGGTATCAGGCATCGGCCCCAAAGCTTTTGAGCAGGCAGCTGGTTTTCTGAGAATACCTGAAAGTTTGAATATCCTGGATAAAACAGGAGTGCATCCTGAACAGTATGAACAAATTAATAAGGCCCTTAATACCCTCAATATTACATTAGACGATATTCGTCAAAATGAGTTGATACAGGGTAAATTAATGAATATTTTATCAGATACAATTGGTAAATATACGGCTCAAGACATTGTAGAAGAACTGATAAAACCAGGTAGAGATCCTCGGGCTGAGTTTGAAATCATTTCTTTTGCTGATGGTATTAATACCATAGAAGATCTTGAGAAGGGAATGTCTCTCACAGGTATCATCACAAATGTGACTGCTTTTGGTGCCTTTGTCGATATTGGGGTACATCAAGATGGCTTAGTTCATATCAGTCAATTATCGAATTCTTATGTCAATGATCCCACAGAGATTGTCAAGGTGGGAGATAAAGTCGAGGTCAAAATCCTGACTGTAGAAGTTGAGCGTCATAGAATTTCTTTATCCATGAAGGGTTGAGTCCTTGTACCTTTTTTGATTTCATGGCATAAGTATTCCCCGGCGGTCGCAGTTACCCGCCTTAACAAAACGACGGAGGAATACTTATGTCTCTCATTTCAATGCCCAATGAAGTCCTTTGGGTAATAATGCTAGCTGTAAATTTTGGTTTTATTTTATTATTGTACCGTTTATTTGGTCGATTAGGGTTGTTTATGTGGGTACCTATATCCGCTATTGTTGCAAATATTCAGGTTCTTAAAACAGTTGAATTATTTGGTTTGACAACCACTTTGGGCAATATTGTTTATGCTTCAAGTTTTCTTGTCACAGACATATTAAGCGAGAACTATAATGAAAAAGATGCCCGTAGGGCGGTCATATTAGGTTTCATATCGTTGGTAAGCATCACTTTACTTATGAATATCGCTCTTTGGTTTACACCAGAATCTTCGGACTTTTCTCAAGAGAGTTTAGTAACCTTGTTTGGTTTTTTCCCAAGAGTTGTGGGTGCTAGTCTTATTGCCTATGTGTTGTCACAGCTTCATGACATATGGAGCTACAATATGTGGAAAAAGAGGCTACCTCAAACAAAGTATATATGGGTGCGTAATAACGCAAGCACAATGATTAGTCAATTAATCGATACGACTGTATTCACCTTTATAGCTTTTTGGGGGGTATATCCCCTAAGTGTTTTTTGGCAAATATTTATTACAACATATCTGTTTAAGTGGATAGTTGCTGCATTGGACACCCCACTTGTTTACTTATCTTCACATTGGAAACGATCAGGGATTATTAAAGAAGTCTAACTTGCCATCGATAGGGGGACGTGATATATTTCCCCTATGTTTGGATTATTGATAAAGAAGAGTTTTTATGACTTTTGGGATAACTTGTTTTCTGCTGCATTCCTAAATCTAGGTTTTATGCTAATTGGTGCTTATACATTTTTAGTGCCACGGTTAGTGATTAATATACCTCCTTTAGCCGTTGCTATAACTGTATCTGGTATTATTTTTACTTTCTTGTATGCTGGCGGTGTATCTTTTATGATGTTTGATACTACCGGTGGTGGCCGAAGATTCGAATTAGCAAAGCTTTTTCCTTATATCAAGCAAACTATGGGTAAAACTTTTAGGAGTCTATTACTTATTGGTTTATTTGTTGTAGTCACTTTTGTTAGCCTTCCTTTTTATACTTCAATGGAGGGTTTATTGCCCGCAGTAGCAGCTGTAGTGGTTGTTTGGTTAGCTGTATTATTTACATTAGTGTTTCAGTTTTATATTCCTATGTATATACAGGCACAGGATAAAGCTAAACCCGTACTAAAAAGGGCTTTCCTCTTTTTTATGGATAATACTTTCTTTTCGATATCAGTCTTTATTGTAAGCATATTTATTTTTTTAGTTAGTCTCTTTACTGCACTATTAATTCCTGGTATTTCTGCTATCTTCCACTTTCAACAAGAAGCCGTAAAAATGAGAATGAAGAAATATGATTATTTAGAAGAGAATCCAGGGACTAATTCTAAAAAAGTCCCATGGAAAATTATATTAATGGAAGATAAAGAAGAGATTGGACATCGAACTATTAAGAATTTGATTTTTCCTTGGAAGGATTAAAAAAGCCGAACAAGCTTCCTATAATACCACCACCTATGTGAGCGAATTCACTTATGTCATTTGTTTGAAAAGCATTAATCACTTCTTTTAAAAGGAATAGTAAAAAAATCAATATGAAGGTCAGGGGAATTTCTCCTGATCGAATATTGGTAAATGAGCTTAATAAAATCATCATAAAAACGACTCCACTGGCTCCTAATAATCCTGTAGGGAATAGAATTGAATTAAGAGCTCCTGTGATAAAAGCTGTTATCAGAATCATAACCATTAGATCTGTACTTCCATACTTTTCCTCAAGACCAGGTCCTAATAATAAGATAAAAGTAAAATTCCCAAGAAGATGTGACCAATTAGCATGACCTATCACATGAGTAAATAGCCTTAGATAACTTAAGGGATTTGTAATAGCAAACCCCCCTTGACCGGGTACTACAAATAAACCTTCTGTTAGTCCAGGTAAAACGGAGGAGTTCAATAGTAAAACAATAGTTGCTATAAAGGCAAAATTAAGAGTTATTGGTGCATTATATTTTATTTTCATAGCTTCATTCCTTTTCTTAGAATATCTTCAAAATTATCAAAAGTTAGTATCTCAGGCAATAAAATTGGTTCGTCTTGTCCTGGAACATACAAGCCATAAGCAGGAAGTCCTATTTTTCCCCATTGATTTAACCATTTTGCAATAACTGGATCATATTTAGTGAAATCTCCCTTCATCGGTTGTATTCCAAGTACTTTAAATAAATTATCTGCTCTCTCTGTATTGAATACAGCAAGTTCATTAAATTTGCAATTAGTACACCATTGAGCATAAAAATCAACAAATACTGGAGTATCCATCTGTCTTAACCTGTCAAATTCTTTCTCAGAAAAGACTTTCCAGCCTGGTCTGAGACTTAATTCAACATCTGTAGTCTGGTCATTAAGGGTATGAAAATTAAGTAAAGTTCCTGCGGAACCTATTGTTATTATAAGTAAAAAAATAAATGTTATTATTTTCGTTCTTCCTTTATGCTTTGGAGTAAATATGCGTTTGCCTATCCACATTTCCATGTATATTATGAAGATAAAAAATAATGATTTGATAAATTGGTTGGGTTCTATAAGATAAATTAAGGTGTTTAGTAGGTAGAGACTAACACCTAACAACATAAAACCCATAATGTTCTTAAAGATGTCCATCCAGGCACCAGATTTAGGTAGCTTATTTACCAGTTGTGGAAAAAAGCTTAGTAGCAAATAGGGCAACATCATACCTATTCCCATAAAAATAAATATTCCTAAGATGATAAGGGTTGATTGGGTGAAAGCAAAAGCTAATGCTGTACCCATAAATGGTGCTGTACATGGCGTTGCAACAATAACTGCGAATATCCCTGAGAAAAAAGATCCCCATCTTCCTGATGTTTTCTTTTGTAGTGGTTTAGACATTAGGGAAAAATCCCAGTGATACATATCAAATAGAGATAGACTAAAAATAAATATTCCTAATGAAAGGAAAAAGACAAACCATGGATTTTGAAATTGAAATCCCCATCCTACCAATTGTCCTGTGTTTTTTAGTAATATGATTATTAAAGCCAAAAGTATAAAGGTGATGACAATCCCAATCCCGTATAAGCTTGCCTGGAAAACCCGTTCTAAAGGTTTGGCGTCTTTTGTTTTAACAAAGGACAACACTCTTATTGTTAATAGGGGAAAGACACAAGGCATTAAATTAAGAATTAATCCACCAATAAAGGCTAAAAGAAAATAGTACAATAGATTATTTGATCCTGTGTCTATGGTAGGATTTATATCTATCGCTATTTCATAGCCCTTGGGGAAATAGCAAATACCTTTATCTGTACAGAGTTGATAATTGAGATTTACTGAATTTGTTTCTGAGCTAGTATCTGATGGAATATAACGAAGTTCTACTTCTAAACTAATAGTTCCTTCATAATAGGGAATACCATGTTTTACTGTATTTGTTGAAGGATACACAATGTTTTTGATCAACCATGGACTATTTTCTGGACTAGAGATATTGAAGAACTGTCTATCCTCTCCTTGGTATAGCCCTTCAGGTATTGTAACATCGACAGTCATGAGATAATCGTATTCATCCTGATGTAAGATAGAGTAATCTACTAATTCAATAGTTTGAGAAAAAACTGTATAAATAAAACCAAAAAATAAAATGAGCGTAAATGTAAGTCTGTTCATTTATATAGAATAATATGAATATTGAAGGTAATCAACTTCCTTAGTATTGATCTATATCAGATAGCCTTCTTTCCATATCATCAGCAGATAATGCTGTTTCTGTAATCGCTGTATATAGCCAATTCGAGTCGTTGTTCACTGGGATCCTAACTATATAAAGTAAAATATAATAATTATCCACTTGTAGTAGACTCCATGCTCCAAGACGATTTTCGGAATAATTTTGGATTAGCAAATTATTGGAGACTTCTAAGGGCGCTAATCCTTTATAGTCTTTAGCCATAGAAAAAATTTCTCTGTAGACAATACCACTATCTTTTTCTCGAACAGAGGAAACCCAAACATTTTGTTTCCTACCTTCAGGTAAAGCTCTATAGATAAGAAAATCTCCATCATCATCGATCTGATAAGGAAAGCCCAAGGTTTTGAGTTGATATTTAACATGTCGATCATAAGAAGGACCGTCCTGATGACAGGATCCTATAAAAAAAATGCATAAAAAAGCCAATATAAGTGACATTTTACCTCCCTTATGGGAATATATATGAGTCTAGAAATGAACCAATCAATCTGTCAAGGGAAAACACCGATAGGTAAAGTATGATGAAAATATTAGCAGTAATTAATAACATAGGATTCAATCAACAATTAATCCATCAATCGTTTAACAAGGGGGATTCTTCATTTGATAGGGTTCTTTCTTATATCAAAGATCTGGAACAAGTAACAGGTGTAGAGACATTAGAAGAAAATATAAAAACGTTCGACGAATTATTAAGAAAGCTGATGGAAATATCACAAGGTTATGATGCTATCTTGTACTGTTTTAGCGATTCACCTTTCTATGATAGCAATCTAACTAAGGAGATGTTAGATAACCATTTTAAATATTTTGCAGAATATAGTTTTGCTGATGGATATCCCATTGGACTCTCTCCCGAAATAATATCCGTTTCTATACTTCCTCAATTAGAAAAATTAGCGAAGAAAGAGCGAAGTATAGAACGAAATAGTTTTTTTGAAACCTTAATGATTGATATCAACTCCTTTGATATAGAAACAAAGATATCTGGGATAGACTATCGATATTTGCGTTTAAATCTTACATGTAATAATCTACAAAATTTTACTGTTGCTGAGCGATTGGCTGCTGCAACTAATGAAGACCATGAAAAAATTATTAATCATTTAGAAGAATATCAATATCTGTTAAGAGGTTTACCCTCTCATTATGTCTTTCAGATATATCAAGGCAATAATCAAGATCCGGAATATGATATCTATTACAAGAAATTTCCTGATCATTTAAAATCGCAAAAGCATATAGCAATAGATCAATGGCAAACAATTCTTGAAGGTATAGTTGGACTAACTCCGAAGGCTGTTATTACCTTGGGTTTATGGGGGGAACCGGCTTTACATCCCCATATTTATGACATTATTAGGATGACTCTGGGATTTCCAACGATTGAACTAGTTATTGAAACGAATGGAACCTCCTGGGATATAGATTTATTAAATGAATTATATAAAGGAGGATCAATTCCTAGATTAAAGTGGATTCTTTATCTTGATTCTGATGTTCCTTCTTTATATGAAAAAATACGTGGCTGTAAATTAGATGCGGCTATTCAATTTTGTGATTATATGCTTACCCACAATCCTAATGAGTTCTATATTCAGGTAACAAGGCTCCAAGAATATGAAGAGCATCTCGAACCTTTCTTTCGTCGATGGCGAGAGAAAACAGAGAATATTATTATTCAAAAATATAATCACTATAGTCATCGATTAAAAGAGCGAAAAGTGACTGATTTATCTCCTTTAATAAGAAGAGTTTGTTGGCATGTTAAACGGGAATTGTATTTTATGGTTGATGGCTCTGGTCTGCCCTGTAAGGATTCCTTTGAAGGAGATTTTGTTCTCGGTAATATATTCAACGACAACCTAACTAATATTTGGAATAAAGGTGATGAGTATTATCAGCTTCAAGTAAATAAAAAATATCCCTCATTATGTAAGGAATGTGATGAATATTATACATTCAACTTTTAAGAATGAGAACACTGTGTATACAGTAATTGGTGATCTCACATTACAAGATAGTAATAATAATCCTGCCTTAATTGTTCTCAGTAGAGGAGGTGCCCCGTTCAGAAAAGATTACTTTGAAGAACTACATCGACTTTGTTTCAGTGAAATCTTATCTATTGAAATAAATAAAATACATACTGACCTTGAGGAATTATCATCCTCTTATAATCGATTACGTTTTGTAAATATTCCTAAAGTTATTTCTGTTGGAGAAGCTTTAAATATCGCCTTTCTAGAAATAAAAGCACCTTATGCTTTGGTGGTGTGGAATGATCTTCAAATACGTCCTCATCTGATGACAGATAAGATTTTTGATCGTCTAATCAAGCACAAAGAGTTATGTATGGTGCCTCAATTATTTAATTCAAAAGAAGAACTCCTCCCTTCTTTTGTTGCTCCTGCTAACTACAAAAAACAACTTAAAACACTATTTCTCACACCTGGCGGTAATGATTTCTCAACCTTATATCCTTTTGATTATATTGGGCTGTACAACAAAGATGACTATATAGAACTAGGAGGTTTTGATGTTCGATTTGCTAATTCTTACTGGCAAAGGATGGATTTTGGATTTAGAGCTTATATGTGGGGGAAGAGCATTCGCTGGGGACGTGAACTACGATTTAGTTATATGGAGGACAGCTTTCAGGAAGATACAACTTTAGATCAGGAATATAAACTTTTTTACCTAAAAAACCTTGCCGTATCCTATCAAGGAGATCATGGTATTATACATATGAACAATCTGTTGCCTTTCTTGTTTGGTCTTAAAGGACAACTGTATCATGATTGGCAATTATTTATGAATACCAGAAAATGGGTCGAATTATATAAATATAGGTTCATGAGAGACTCGCGCAATGTAGTAGAGTTGTGGGGAGCAAATAATGAGTAATGCTGTTTTCTTACAGGTGCGTTTAGATTCTACAAGATTACCGAATAAAGCCTTAAAACCTATTATGGGTATTCCAGCAGTTGTTCATGCCATGAGAAGTTTATCTTTAATTCCAACAGATTATCATGTAGTGTTGACAACGGAAGATTCCCAATCCGCATTAGCAGATATTGTTAATAATGAGGGCTGGGATCTCTATATTGGGAGTAAGAGTGATGTTTTGGACAGATACTATAAAGCTTCATTAACTTATGAAGTAGAAGAGATAATACGTGCTACGGGCGACAATCCTCTTGTCAGTTATGAATGGGCTATCAAAGCTATTGAACAAAGGCAATTAAAGGACGCCGATTACTGCGGTTATCAAGGTCTTCCTATTGGTACTGGTGTAGAAGTTGTTAAGGCCTCTGCCTTAAAGAGGGCCTGGACGGAAAGCACACAACCTTATCATCGCGAACATGTTATGCCTTATCTCTATGAGAATCCGGATAAGTTTAGAATCCACAAACCACTTGTTGATGTTAGATATCGTTTGTGGAATAGTTCTGTAACTATGGATACTCAGGAAGACTATGACTATATAAAGAAAATATTTAACTCCTTGTATCATAAAGAACCTATAAGTTTCGAGGATTTACAGCATTGGTTGATTCAACAGTAGTACTTGTTCCTTCTATAAGGAAGGATAATGGGACCGGTCATTTAGTACGTTGTCTTCGATGGTCAGCTAAGTATCATTGGTATATTTACATACCTCTATTGACTACGAAAGATAAATATGGACTAGATTATTGGAACGAACGGTTTCCGGAACTTATTGATAAAGCTCATATAATAAGGGACCCTATAGAAGGTGATATTATAATAATGGACCAAAGAGAGTGTCCTTTAGATGATTATCATTTATGGAGAAATCATGGTCCTTTAGTTGCTTTGGATGAAGGTAATACCGAACTTAGATATTGGGCTCAATATGTCGTTGATACGATTCCTCCCTTTATCTATCAGGCTAACAGCATACAAGTATCTTGGAATATTAAAAAAGGAAACGGGCAACACGATAAGGGAGTTTTAGTTTTTCTAGGTGGTGAAGATCATCAGCAATTAACACGGCAGCTTTATTATGAGGCTCTCTCTTGGCCACTAAAGAAAACAAAGGTCACCTGGATAAGTAAAGACCTTTCAGAGAATAAACCTGATATCCTTCCGCATAAATGGGAAATCCTATCTTATATAAAAGACTTAGATAACAAAGTTAGTGATTATAGTAGAGGTATAATGAGTTATGGTTTGACTTTGATTAATAGTTTGGCTAATAACACACCTGTTTTGGCTTTAAATCCTTCTTCTTATCATGAAGAAATTACAAAAATGCAGGGGATTCCTTCATTAGGTCAGTCTATACCAACAGAGAAAAAATTTTATCAATTATGGAATGATCTAGAGGTTCCTGAAGGTATATGGAAAGATTCTTTTAAAAATCATAGATCAATCAAACAGTTAATAGGAGAGTTAAATATAACCATGAATACTTGCCCCCATTGTCATAGTAATAATGCACGAGTTCTACAACGTTTCCCTGTCAAAAACTATTATCGCTGTAGTGATTGCGGTTTTTTATATTTGAATTACTTAGGACAGAAAGAAAAGATTTATTCAAAGGATTATTTCTTTAAAGATTATGAAAAGCAATATGGAAAAACCTATCTCGATGATTTTGAACATATACATAAAATGGGTTTAGATCGTATCCAAATTATAAAAAAATTTTGGACTATAGATGAAAAAAAGAATGTATTAGATATTGGATGTGCTTATGGACCCTTTGTAAAGGCTTTAAAAGATCAGGGTTTTAACCCGGTCGGTATGGATATAGCTCAAGATGCTGTAGATTATGTGACAAAAGGTCTTGGAATAGAAGCTTATCAAGACAATATATTAGATTGGAATCGGAATATAGAGTTACAAGGGGTTACGATGTGGTATGTTATTGAGCATTTCAGGGATTTGCGTGCTCTTCTTAATAAAGTTAGGTCGCTTCTTCCTTTAGGTGGATTCTTTTGTTTTTCGACACCAAATGGAGAAGGAATCAGTCGAAAAATAAATCTGAAAAATTTTTTACAAGCTAGCCCAGACGATCATTTTACTATTTGGGAACCTTCTTTATGTAAAAAGATTTTAATGGATTATGGCTTTAAAGTTAGACATATTAGGATTACAGGACACCATCCTGAAAGATTTCCTAAGTGTATACCTTTTAAGTCTGCCGTGAGTCAAATATTTGGACTAGGCGATACTTTTGAAGTTTATGGAGAAAAAATTAAGTGATTTTACTTGTTCTTGGAGCTGGTTCAATGCAAGCTCCTATTTATGATATTGCTCGAAGTAAAGGCTATAAAACAATAGCTTTTGATGGTAATCAAAATGCAGTATGTAAGGATAAAGCTGATGAATTCTATACAATTGATATTAGTGATCGAGATGCTAGTTTATTAAAAGCCAGAGAATTACATCGTCTGCATGCCTTAGATGGTGTGTTTACAGCAGGAACCGACTTCTCTACTACTGTTGCATGGATAGCAGAAGATTTAGATTTGCCCGGTATTCCTTTTGAAGTGGCTTTAGGTGCCAAAGACAAAGGAATAATGCGTAAGATTCTTAAAAAAAATGGACTGAATGTGCCGGAATATAGGATAGTCTATTCGCCTAACGATAGGGTTGATATTCCTTTTCCTCTTGTTGTAAAACCAGTTGATAATATGGGTGCTAGGGGAGTTATACTCGTTAATTCTGATGAAGAATTATCACAAGGTATTTCTGAAGCCCTTGTTTTCTCTGCTTCTGGTCAAGTCATCGTAGAAGAATATATGGATGGTCCTGAGTTTAGTCTGGATAGCCTTATTTATGAAGGCCATTTCCTTCCTTGTGGTTTGGCTGATCGTGATATTCAGTTTCCTCCTTATTTTATTGAAATGGGTCACAATTTCCCAAGTCATGCTAATGAAGCTGTACAAAAGGAATTATGGACAGCTCTTCATCAAGCGGCACTTGCTTTAGGTATAAGTAGAGGTGCAGCTAAAGGAGATCTAAAATGGTACAAAGGAAAAGCTTATATTGGTGAGATCGCTGCTCGATTGTCTGGAGGATATATGTCTGGGTGGACGTATCCTTATCATTCTGGTGTATCACCTACGGAAGTTGCTATGGACCTGGCTTTAGGTAAAAATCCAGAAGAACCTCAGGCGGACAGCTATCAGAGTATCCAGGAGAGAGCCATTATTAGTCTACCAGGTACGGTCATTGATTACATTGGGTTAGACGAGATTACTAAAGATCATTTGTATATGGATCATTTTATTCAAAAGCCAGTGGGTAGTGATGTTCATTTTCCTGTTAACAATGTTCAAAAGTGTATAAATTTCATTTTTAGATGCGCTGATGTTCGTTCTGCTAAAGAACTAGCTAGTCGCGTCGTACCACGTTTAGATACAGACAATGATTTGACTTATGAATATTTACTTGGTAGTAAAAGACCTTTGCATCCTAATTACCCTCTTTCTCTCTCATTATGTGTTGAAAAAGAGGATGCGTTTCTACAATTTATACCTTATTACATGAAACCTGAAGGACGTCTGGATTGGCAAGGGAGAAGCCTTAGTGAATCCTTGGAACAATTATCTAGGATTACTGGTTTACCTCAAAAAGTAGGAGCTGTATTACCAGTGGGATTTAGCCAATCTGTTTTACGTGGAAGTGTTCAAGGGGGCCTTTGGTTTATAGACAGGTGGAAGAAAAGAAGGTAAATTATCAATATGGGTAAGTTAATTATCCCTTTTTTTCTTTTTCTACTATATGTAGGAAATGTTTTTGGGGCTGATGTAGATTTAGAATATTTTTCACAACAAAATGGACTAGAATTGTTAATTCAGCCCCTATCATATATGTTTACTCTATCTGATAGTCATAAGCAATTGAATGGACAATGGAACAATCCTTTTTTACTGATGGGGCAAACCTTATGGGAAGGAAGTAATGTTAGGATCCAGGATGGGCGGATCATCATTGATGACAGGACTCAAAGTAAGATTCGTGAATATTTTCAATTAGGTGAGATTACTACTAATGACCATTCAAATAACACTTTGTCTCCTGAAATAGCAGTAATTATCATAGATCCGGGGCACGGTGGTAAAGACTCTGGGGCTATGAGAACTTATGAGATAGAGCACAAAAAAGTGGTAATGAAAGAAAAGGACATTGTCCTGCAAGTATCTCTGGATCTATTTAATAGATTGAAAAAGAAGTATCCGGACAAAAAGATTCTGTTAACTAGAAATAAAGATGTCTATCCAACATTGGAAGATAGGGTAGAGTTAGCTAATAAGCAAAATCTAGCTTCTAATCAAGCAATAATATACATATCAGTTCATGTGAATGCTAGTCTGAACCCTAAATCTACTGGATTCGAAGTTTGGCATTTACCTACTGATTATAGACGAGAAGTTTTGGACCCTAGTAGTCTAGAGGAAAAGGTTAAAGATTATTACCCAATATTTAATAGCATGATGGAAGATCAATTCTTCATTGAAGGAATTATCTTGGCACAAAACATATTGGAGAATATGGAATCCCAACTAGGTCAAGCTTCAAATAATAGAGGTTTGAAAGAAGAAAGCTGGTATGTTGTCCGTAAAGCCAATATGCCGTCAGTACTTGTAGAAATAGGTTTTATTAGTAACAAAGAAGAAGCCTTAAAACTACATCAAGATTCGTACTTGAATAAAATCTGTACCGGCCTCTATAATGGCATCGTTAATTTTACGGAATACTTTGAGCGATCAAAAGCCTTCACGGAGTAATGAGTGATTAAAGATAAAAAGCTTTTTTGGACAATTTTGTCATTTCTTTCTGTTTTTCTTATAATTAGTGTGATTTTTATGAACATATCCGACGATAAAAGGGTTAGGAGGATGTTATTTTTTCCTAGAGGGATTTCTCGTGAACTGATTGGAGAAGTTCGGTATGTTCCACAAAGGAAAGACCGGGAAGAAGCAATCCGTTTGGTAGTTAAAGAGCTGTTCTTGGGACCTGCTGAGTATCAAAATACATTGCTAGTTCCCCGGGGATCAAAACTGAAGGCTGTCATATTACGGGATAAGAAACTCTATCTGGATTTATCAAAGTCCGTCATTCTCGGTCACGAGGATCAGAGTTCTTATGTAGATAAAGT
The DNA here is from genome assembly GCF_000426705.1 of Spirochaeta cellobiosiphila DSM 17781. NCBI lineage: Bacteria > Pseudomonadati > Spirochaetota > Spirochaetia > Spirochaetales > Spirochaetaceae > Spirochaeta > Spirochaeta cellobiosiphila. The sequence goes on along the minus strand of NZ_AUFW01000018.1, from coordinate 83,632 downwards.
CTACAATGGGATTGAAAAAACAGTACGTTTTAACTTCCCTTCTGTGAAGGAAATAGTTATAACAATTGAAGGTCAAACGCCCTTCGAAAGACCTTATGGTAGCTGATTTTTTTACGTTGAAAATACAGAGGGAAAAATATTTTTATTCGTTGACAAACGATTGTCCTTCCGTAATACTTTAAACAAAATGAACGATTTTACGTTAAAGGAGCACTGGATGAAACGGTTCTACCTTATTTTAGTGAGTGTGTTTCTCCTACTGAGTGGAATGGCCTTTGCTGAGGAAAGCGTTCTCATCGACTTTGCCGAGCTTGTAGCCGACGATACTGGTGAGCATCAGCCAACAGTCACTGACTACAGTACTGTAGCAGGGTCAAGTTACACTGATGAAGAAAAAGCTGAGATGAAGATATCTTTGGCCATTGAAAACTGGGAAGTAGATTTAGCCTCCTCTTCAGCTTTCATCGACAATCAAGCTAACTCCCTAATTAAAGAAGCGCCTGTAAGCGAAACATCAAAGATGTACGCTGGAAGCACAGTTATGGGAGTGAGGATAAAGTTTCCAGAAGAAGCTTTTAACTCTTGGGCAATGATTGTACCTCCCTTCACAATTCCTGCTTATGCAACAGATGAAAATACTGAAGGAGCCGAACGAGGTGAGAAATTCACTGGGTTTGGTGTTGTAAAGAATGTGGGAGTTCTGAAAAACTTAACTATTAGTGTATTGGGTCGTAATTTCCCTCACAAATTATCCGTAGTTCTTGAGAATGAGGATGGTGAAGATGAAATACTTCCTATTGCTAGTTTGGAGTTTGATGGATGGAGAACACTATCTTGGAGTAATCCAAATTATGTTAATCAGGTACGAAACAGAGAGCTTTATACTAGACCATTATATCCTAAAACATCTCCCTTAGTTAAACTTAAGGGAATCTTGATTCAACGAGATGCCGCAGATGATGGTGGTGATTTCGTAACTTATGTAAAGGATATTAAAGTAACTTATGATAAGGCTGTTCTTGACCTTGAAACTGATGTTGATGATGAGTCCGTATGGGGAATCTTGGATCAGAAAGAGAGTGAAAGAAGAAAGGCTGAAATGCAAAGACTTGGTAATCTTCAAGTTCTTAGATATTTAGAACAGAAGAAGATGGATCAGTCTGCTGATGAAGATCCTAATGCAGCTGAAACACCAACACAAACACCATAATTAGTCTAGTAACTAAATATGAACTGATGAGAGGACTCCTACACGGAGTCCTTTTTATTTTACATTTAATTAACAATATTCCTTTTTTCATTACTCAAGAAAGCTTGAATATTTAAAGTCACTTCTTCTATAACTCTTTGTCGTGTTTCTATGGGTGCCCAGGCTACGTGGGGGGTAATATATAATTTATCTTTATTAATTATATTTCGATATGGACTGGAAATAGCCATTGGCTCTGTTGTCAATACATCAATACAAGCTGCGGCGATAAGGTTTAGATTCAAAGCTTCTACTAAATCTTCTTCATTAATGATTCCTCCTCGACCCACATTAATAATATAGCTAGTAGATTTCATTTGCTGTAACTCTCTTAAGGTGAACAAATCTTTTGTTCTATCATTCAACGGGGAATGAATTGATATGACATCTGAGTTATGTAATAGGGTTTTCAGGTCAACTTTGGTATATTCTTGATTACTATTTTTTCCGCTAGTTGAATAGTAAATAATATTACAACCAAAAGCTTTTGCAATTTGAGCCACTTTTTTCCCAATAGCTCCTAAACCAACTATACCCCAGGTTTTACCGCTTAATTCATAAAATTTTCTTGATAAATGTGTAAATATTTCACTATTGCAATAATCACCACTACGTGTATAATCATCGAAATACCTGCTTCTTTCCCATAAGTAGAAAAGCATAGCAAAAGTATGTTGTGCTACAGCATTGGTCGAATAACCTGATACATTTGCAATCGAGACATGATGTTTGCGAGCACTTTCTATATCAATATTGTTATAACCTGTAGCAGTTAAACAGATTAATTCAAGTTGGGGCAAACTTCTAAAATGATATTCCCTAATAAAGACTTTGTTCGTGATAATTATTTGTGCATCAATACAACGATCAATAATCTGTTCTTCTTCAGTCATTCTATGGATAGTTACCTGTCCCAATTTCTCTAGTGAAGTGAAATCAATATCATCACCCATGGTTATACCATCTAAAACTACAATATTCTTCATAGATAAATAGTAAAACTTATAACTTAATAGGGTCAATATGAAATAGCTCCCCCGGTAGAAGGTGGTTCTACCAGGGGGAGCCTAAGGAAAGGTAATACAATTAACGCAGTATCCGACCAGAAATGTCGCCTGATATCAAAGCTAAAACATCATCACGAGTAGTGAGATTAAAATCACCCATACAAGATAATTTTAGACAGCTAAAAGCAGTTGCAAAGTCCAATGCTTCTTTCGGTGAATTAAGGTAATTTAATCCATAAATTAAACCAGCGGTGAAACTATCACCACCACCTACACGATCTACTATATTATTAATCCTATACTCAGTACTAGTATAAAATCCTTCATCACAATTATAGAATGCTGTCCAGTTGTTTATATTGGCAGATACATTATCTCTTTTAGTTATAGCTATTCCTGAAAGATCATAAGTAGCCATAACTTTTGAGGTTAATTGCTTTAGTTCTTCCATATTTAGGTCTCCTTTGATCCTCCCTGAATCTAAGGGCACCCCCAAGGTTTGCTGACAATCCAAAGTACCGGCTATAATCACATTTACTTTTTTTACCAAAGGTCTCATTACCTCTTCTATGTTTTTACCATAATTCCATAAATTCTTACGATGATTAAAGTCTAGACAAACATGTATACCTCTGGATTTGGCCTCGTCAACTGCTTTTACTGTTAATTCAGCAGCTGATTCTGAAAGAGCTGGAGTGATACCTGATATAATAAACCAGGAAGCATTTTGAAATACTGCATCCCAATTAAAAACATCATGGGTGACATGACTAATACTGGAATCTTGACGATCATAGATAACTTTAGTGGCCCTCTGATTCGCACCAGCTTCTAAGTAGTAGATTCCCACTCGTTTACCAGTTCTGACAATGCTTGTGGTATCAATCTGGTATTTATGAAGTTCATTGATACAGCTATCACCAATTATATTGTCTGGTAAGGCTGTAACAAATCTGGTTGATGCTCCCAATAAACTTAATGAGACTGCCATATTGACTTCACCACCTCCAAAGGTAGATTCCAATTTATTTGTCTGAAAAAGTCTGAGATTGTCCTGACTTTTTAGTCTCAATAGCATTTCTCCTAAGGTAACAATCGATCCCATTTTGTCACTCCTTACCGGTATTGATCCATGTATAAATCAGAATATCACTGTTGTATATTGTCAATTTTTGCGTTCATTGCTATTTATTGAACTATAACTATTCAATGAGCAAGAAGTGTTCATGATGTCAGTTTTTTGAAGGCTGAAAAAAGTTTATTTTTTACGTTTTGTTAAAGACCTGTAGGCAAATGATCAATAGTCGTAAGTGTATCGATGTTTTTAAGTATTAAAATAAACCACTTGTTTATTCGAAGCTAAAATCTATCCATATCTAATTATGTAATAATCTATTCTTTGTGTTAATGCTAAAAAGTATTTCTATTGGTATAAGGTTTTGGGCTATCAAATGTTTAACAGAGTTAACTAATTTAATTCTTGTTTATTATTTAAACTCGTATATCATTGATCAATCTTCATAATATTCTTTGGAATATGAAGATTTTGGTATATAATAAGATATGTACTCAATTTTGTTGGTTGATGACGAAGTTCCAGTTCGTCGTATGATTCAGACTTCTATTGATTGGGAGGCCTATGGTTTTCAGATTATTGATGAGGCAGAAAATGGTCTGGAAGCATTAGAAATAATTCAAGAGAAAAATCCAGATATTGTTATAACAGATATTAAAATGCCATATATGGATGGTATTGATTTAATACGACGGATAAGAGATTCCCATCCCAATACGACGGTTATAATCTTTTCAGGATATGATGAATTTACTTATGCCCAAACAGCTATTCAGTTAGATGTAGCTTACTATGCATTAAAGCCTTTATCAAAAGACGACTTCATTGATCTATTGGTTCGCCTAAAAAAGCATCTGGATGAAAAGATAGAAAGTTTAACGAACCACAAAAAGTTAGAACAAGCTTATAACAATGCAATAAATGATTTAAAACAGCAATTCTTAGTAGAATTATTTGAGCATACTGTAACTGGGTTAATGTCTAAAGCAGTATCCTATGAATTGCCTTATGATCAAGACATGTTTATTACAGCAGTCATTGAAACCTATGATAGGGGAGACAAGCTCGATCTAGGCTCTGTGAATGAAATCATTAATTCTACTAGGAAAGTAGGGGACAATTCTTTCAATGCTATTCTAAAAGAACATAATCTTATCACCTACTATAGTTCTGTAGAAGACAACAAAGAAGACTCTGAAAGCCAATTTATGAAGAAAACTCTAAATCAAATTGATAATTTAAGGAAAAATATTGAATTCTATACTAAAAAAGAATGCTCTATAGGTGTGAGTCGGATTGTTAATAATCTAGCAGATTTACCTGAATCCAGACGTCAAGCTATCTGTGCTTTGAACTATAAACAATACTATCCTCACTATAACTTATATTATATTGGGGATTTAGAATCGGAAGATTTAACATTACTATCCTCTCAAGCTATGGAAGAGGGAATGGAACAATTAGTAACAGAAGTCAAGTTAGGGAATGAAACAAGTATTGATCAAGCTGTAACGGAACTTTTCAACCGTAAAATTGGAATGGAAACGGAGCAATTGCGGGCTTTTACCTTTAGGTTATTAGCCACTTTGTCTAATCTTGTACTGGAATACAACATTGATATTACTAGCAATGATGATACTTGGAGTTCTTTAAGTGATATCGTTTTTGATATCAACACCATTTACACTGTATCAAACAGAGTTCATAAATTATGTATTTTGTTGAATAAAGAAATCACACAAAAGCGACATAAGAGTAATAAGAAATTTGTTGAGGAAGCAAAAAAACTAATTGAACTTAACTATGGAGATGTTAATTTTACCTTAAATAGTATCAGTGATAAATTAGGTGTTAGTGAATCTTACTTTAGTTCTGCATTTAAAAAGGAATGTGGTATTACATTTGTCTCTGCTTTGACCAATACGAGAATAGACCATGCAAAGTCTCTCCTTAAGAAGGACCATTTAAAAATTTATGAGATAGCCCAGTCTGTCGGTTTTGCGGATGCTAACTATTTTTCTTTTTGTTTCAAAAAGACTACTGGTACTTCTCCACAAACATATAGAAGAAAAGCATATAGTGCATGACCTCTAGAGACATAAGCATTCAACATATCTTTGCAACAGCTATATTATCTGTAGTTGGCCTTATAACTTTATTCATGACCATAGTAGTAACTATCTATTTCTTAACTCAAGTTCAGTCTAATTTAGAAGATTCTACTAGGCAAACTGTTTATCAGTTAAGAAAAAATGTTAACTCCTATATTACGGGTATTATAAAAATAGGATCTGCTGTTCCGAATATTATTGATAATACTTCTAACAAAGAACAGATCCATCAAAGTTTGAAAGTCATAGAGGATTCGCGATCCGATATTGTCGCCATTGATATTTTTGATTTGGAAGGAAATATTCTGTATGGAACTAGTTCTTTTAATTTACGTTCTCCTAAAGAAATTATAGATCAAAATTGGTTCAAGTACTCACAGACCCATACAAACAGTTATTATTTTTCCAGTCCTCATGTTCAACAGTTAGTTCCACTTAAATACCCTTGGGTGATTAGCTTCTCAGAAGTCATTAAGCTAAGTGATTCGAATGGCAACAGACAATCGGCTATTTTGTTGATTGATATCAATCAAGACTCTATCGATTCTATTATTGAATCTGTTCCTATTGGAAAGAATGGGTATTGTTTTATCGTAGATAAAAACTATAACATCGTTTTTCATCCTAAACAAACTTTAATCAACTTAGGTCAATTCGTAGAGGACATTGAATCTCTTAAGGTCCATATATTAGGTAAGTACTATTTTAATTATCAGGGGGTAAAAAGGTTTAATTTTATTGATACCATTGATTTCACTGGTTGGAAAATTATTGGAATATCCTATCCTAATGAAGAACGACTTCCTTTGGTTTTATCTTTTTTGAGTCTAGTGTCATTATTAATCCTTGTTATAATTGTTGCTGGTTTCTTACTTTCGCGTATTGTATCTAATTATGTTACTTCTCCTATCAGACAACTGGAAAGGGAGATGGAAAACTTTTCTATTACCTCTTTTCGATCCTTAGATTTGAAACAACCCAGTATGGAAGTTCGATCCTTAGCTAATTCCTTCACTAAGATGGCATTACGTATGCAAACATTGATGGACGATATAGTGGAAGAACAAAAACTAATCCGTAAAAGTGAGTTGGAGGCTTTACAGGCTAAGATTAACCCTCACTTTCTATATAATACTTTAGATACCATTGTTTGGTTCGCTGAGTCCCATGATTATAAGAATGTTATTGAAATGGTTAAAGCACTGGCTCAGCTTTTTCGGATATCTATTTCCAAGGATCATGAAGTCATTACATTAGAAGAGGAAATGACTCATGTGGAATGCTATTTGACTATTCAGGAAAAACGATTTGTCGACAAGCTTACTTTTAAAATCCTTTTACCTGAGGAATTAAAACATAAACCGGTAATTAAATTGCTTATTCAACCGATAGTAGAAAATGCCATTTATCATGGTATCCGCTACCTTATGGATCCCGGCCATATAAGAATTGAAGTTCTTGAAGATAAAGAAGACATCATTATAAGAGTTATTGATAATGGGGTAGGGATTGATAAAGAAACGCAGGCTACTTTATTAACTACAGATAAAAAAGAACATGAAAGACATGGTAATGGTATAGGAGTGTTTAATGTGAATAAAAGGATAAAGTTAGCCTATGGAGATTTCTATGGAATTACCATTCAATCCGAAATTGACGAGGGCTCTACTTTCGAATTAAGGATTCCCAAACAGAAGGATATTAAAGCTGTAAACAAGTTGGTTAAGATATGAAGAAGATATTGTTTTTTTTCATATTCATTTTAGTTCTCATAATCGGTGCTGGATTGTGTTATTCCCTATGGTCTGAATCCCACCCAACAAATCATCATATATCTTTTATTCGAATGAAAGAGGGTGGTTTATTTTGGAGTGATATGCGTAATGGAGCAAGAGAGGCCAGATCTGATACAGGAAGTATTGTTGATTTCTACTCTACCGCAGATGCGTCAGATGTCACCGGGCAAATTAATTATATATATGAAGCTATAAACAAAGGAACAGAATGTATTGTCATAACACCAGGCACTTACTATCTTCTCAAAAAACCCTTAGAAGAAGCGGAAAGAGCGGGAATAAAAGTGATATCAATATATAATGAATTTGATAAAGGCAAAGGCAGTTCTACCTCGTTTTATATGACTGATTTGGAACCCGCTGGTGCCGCTATGGCTCAAGAAGTATTAAGACAGTATCACTTCTCTTATATAAACGCTATAATTTTAGGTAGTTTTGATACTGTAACCTCTGAGCAATACATGGCTAGAGGATTTACGAAGATTATTAAAAAAGTACCAGGTGTTGAATTCCGTGTCGTATGGGCTGGTCGAAATATTGATTCTATATATAATCAAATCAAGGGAAATTTCCGCTTAAATAAGAGTATAAATTTATTTTTTGCTCTTAATGATGAAACTTCTGAAGCTCTCGTGAGATTTATGAAAGACAATCAACCTGATCATAAGATATTAACGATAGGATCTGGCAACTCTCTTATGAATATAGAAGCCATAGAAACTGAAATAATGGACTATTCCCTAGTCATTAATTCTTTTGCTATTGGTTATCAATCAATAAACATGGCTGTTAAACTTTTGAATAAACAAAAGATTAGTCCCTTGGGGATTGATTATACTATTGTGAATAAGAAAAATATGTTTGATCCAGAAGTACAAAAAAGACTTTTTGTCATGCCCTAATTACATATATTCTTTATAATTACTTTGAGTGACTTTTTTATAGGGAATCCATACATAGTGCCCATCCAGGGGATAGCCAATACTTTCCTCATTGATAGGAGCTCCAGTTGATAATTGGATAGCTAGATTTACAGCCGCATTAGCCTGGTTATGAGCATCATTGAGAACAGTACCAAGTAATGTTCCTTCCTGAAGCGCATGTAAGGCTGGTTCTGTTGCATCAACTCCAATAACGGGCATATATTTACTATTGGTAAAATAACCATAAGCTTTTAAGGCCTCAATAGCCCCTAATGCCATATCATCATTATTAGAGATGACTGCTTCTATTTGATCTCCATAGGAAGCTAGAAAGGACGCCATTTTCTCCTGGCCCTTTACCTGGTCCCACATACCAGTATCTTCTGCTAACTTCATTACCTTGATACCCTTATCTTCTAAGTATTTGATTGAGTATTCACTACGTAGTTCCGCATCTTGATGACCAGGTTCTCCTTTGAGTAGTACGTACTGAAGAATTCCATCATTATTCTTATCTGCTTCTGGATGATTTATCCAATAATCTTCTAATATCTGAGCACTTAGTATACCCGATTGCTCGGCTTTTGTTCCCACATAATATACCTGATCCCACTTGGCCATATCTTCTTTAAAGGGCATACGATTGACAAATACTATTGGTGTACCTTGCGTTTTTGCTTTATCTATTTCTACTCCTGCAGCTACCCGGTCAACTGGGTTTAAGATAAGACAGTCCATTTCCAAGTTGAGAAAGAGCTCCACTTTTGCATTTTGAATAGCCTGGCTATTCTCGGAATCAACTATTGTGACCTTGGCTCGATTCTGACTCGCAGTCACAATAGAATCCCGAACCCATGACATAAATGTGTCATCAAACTTGTAGATAGCACAGCCGATATTAGGTAAGTCTGAATCCTTTATCCCATTGGCCAATAAGGAAGTACTTACAAAACAAATGCATAATATCAGCTGTACAATTCTAACCACAATAAAGTCCTTCACACTACAAGTATAACATGGGTAATAGTAATTATCGCTTCTTTACATATTTAACACTGTCTAACGTTACGGCTGCTAATAAGATAAAACCTTTAAAAACAAATTGCAGGTTTGTATCAATACCTAGGAAAGTTAAACAGTATGTTAAGCCTGTGAAAATGATAACTCCTATAACAGCTCCTTTGACTTTACCAATACCACCAAAGAAGGATATACCTCCAACAACACATGCTGCAATCGCGTCTAACTCATAACCTTGTCCAGTTCCAGCACTTGCATTAGCTTTAAATGCTTCAAGAAACGCACCAGCTCCATAGTAAATTCCCGCTAAGGCAAAGACTCCCATTGTGACTTTAAAAACGCTTATCCCACTAACACTGGCAGCTTCGGGATTCCCACCTACAGCATACATATATTTACCAAAAGTCGTTTTATTCCAAATAAACCAAGATACAAAAATAGCAATTATAGCTGGTATAATCAATTTTGGAAAAGTTACTAACTCCCCATTAACTATACCTAATATCCATCGACCGCCAATAAGATTTTTGATATCACCGTCAATAGATCCTACTGGAGTTCCACTGGTTCCGAAAAATAATAAACCATAGATAATCAATTGAGTAGCAAGGGTAGAAATGAAAGGGTGAATCTTAAACTTTGCAGTAAAGAATCCAGCTAACATACTGAAAGCTGTACATAAAATAATAGATAATAAAAGAGCTAATCCTAAACGACCCATCATAGGAATAGCTGTAAAATCCCATGGGCCCATTCCCATAAAAGTAACGATATTCATACCTGGGTGTAGAATTAATCCAGTAGTTATGGCTCCAACCGCGACCATTCTCCCAACACTTAAGTCGGTTCCGGCTTGTAAAATTAGAACAGCGACACCTAAGGCATAAAACATTCTTGTAGAAGCTTGTTCAAGGAGGGTGAAGATGTTTGGCAAGGTAAGTAAATTACCGTTACCTGTTAAGGGTGCCACAATAAAGCAAACAATGAAGAAGACTCCTATTGCAAGGTACAAACCATTTTCAAGGAAGAACTTAGATACTTTAAACTCATAAACATAATTCTTGAAATTAAGAGCCATGTTTTCACTTAATTTTGCTTTACCATTTCGTAGACTTCTATTGGTTTGAATATGATCGACATAGGCTTGTTTTTTTACTGCTTTGCTGTCATCAATCCGAGCTTCCATTTCATTTTTAATATCAAACATAGCAGATTTTTGTTCATACTTTGCAATGTTGATGTCTGATTTCGTATTGAGTGACGCAATTCTTTTGGCAAAAGATTCTTTTACTTCTTTCTTCTTTACTTCATATTCTTTTTTTGCTTGAGTAATTTTTTTATCTTCAACCAAAGTAACATGCTTGATATATAAGTCGGATACTTTATTAGCATAGTCCACAGCTTCTTTTGCTAATTCCTTTTCTTCTGCTTTATTTGTAGCTGCTACTTCTTTAGCCTTTTTAATCTCTTCCTTCATTAGTTCGATCTGTTTGGCTTTTGCTTCTGACTCTAGCATTCTATTTTTCTTAACAGATACGATATGCTGTGATAGAGAACGTACTTTGTTGACTCCCTCTTCTCTTAAATCATGTAAGGCTTGCTGATAAAGTGGGAGTAGCTCATCTTCTTCCAAGGATTTTACTTCAGTATCAGGCGAAGTATTTTCCAATTCCTTGAGTTTTATAGGTTTTAGTTCAGCAATTTTCTCTCTGTAGTTTTCCATTGGTCAACTCCGTTATAAATATTTAGCTGATAACTTCAGCAACTCTTCCTGGTCAGTTTCTTTTGTATTAACTATCCCAGCTAAACGATGATTCGATATAACAGCAATTCGGTTGGTAATACCTAGAATTTCTGGCATTTCACTTGATACAACTATTACTGTCTTACCTTCTTTGGCCATTTTGATGATGAGCTGGTATATTTCATATTTGGCTCCTACATCAATCCCTCTTGTAGGTTCATCTAAAAGGAACACGTCTGGTTCTCTTTCAATCCATTTTCCGATGATAACCTTTTGCTGATTTCCACCACTAAGGGCACTAATATTCTGATCAACTGAGACACATTTTGTATTCATCAGTTCTACTTCTCGTTCAGCGGCTTCACGTAATTTTTGCTGTGATAAAATACCATGAGTTTTATAGCCGTTTAAGTTGGTTATGGTTGTATTAAATAGAATGGTATCTTTACCAAACATTCCATCTCTTTTTCTTTCTTCCGTAACTAAGGCAAAGTTATAAGACATAGCATCTTTACTATTGTTGAAGCGTAGAGTCTTCCCTTCGAGTATAATTTCTCCTGAAGCTATCGTTCTAATACCAAATAAAGCTTCTAGTAACTCACTTCTTCCAGCTCCAACTAGACCATATAATCCCAGGATCTCTCCTTTTTTGACAGTAAAAGAGATATCTTTTAGATAGGGTTCATATTTGGTACTTAGATTACGTATCTCTAAATAATCTTCTCCTGGTATATTGTCTACCTCTGGAAAACGTTTATCTAAAGATCGACCAACCATGGCCGCGATTAGTTCTGTCATATTTGTTTCATCAGAATGTTTGGTTAGTACCATATTTCCGTCTCTTAATACGGAAATTTCATCACAGATTTTGAATATTTCATCCATCTTGTGAGATATATATACAAAGGAAATTCCTTTCTTTTTCAATGTTTTGATCATTGCGAATAATTTATCAACTTCTGGTTCTGTCAATGATGAACTTGGTTCGTCTAACACTATGATTTTTGCATCATAGGATATGGCTTTGGCTATTTCGACCATTTGCCTTTGTGAAACAGACATGCTTCGCATGACAGTGCCTGGATTTACATTCATCTTCAAGGAGGAAAAGAGTTCGATACTTTCTTCGAGCATTCTAGCTTCATCAATGATACCGAATTTTTTAGGATATCTACCGAGGAATAAGTTATCAGATACAGTTCGATCTAAGCACTGGTTCAGTTCCTGATGAACCATGGCCACGCCGCTCTCTAATGCTTCTTTGGGATCCTTGAAGTTAACCGGTTTATTCTCTAAAAATATCTGCCCCTCATCTTTAGCATAGATACCGAATAAACATTTCATCATTGTCGATTTTCCGGCTCCATTTTCTCCCATAAGTCCCATAACTGAACCTTCTTTTATTTCAAGGTTGATTCCATTAAGAACTCTATTTTTTGCAAAAGATTTAGAGAGATTTTTTATTTCTAGTACGACATCAGTCATAATTCCCCTCTGTTATGATATCAGATTGAACGAAAGCCCATAAAGACATGACGTCTTTAAAGGCTTTCAACCGTTTGAGTTTAGATATTAATAAGCAAGCTTATCTGTATAGTCTCTAGCTGAGTTTGTTTTAACCATATTGATAGCAAAAGCATCAAAGTTATTAAAGTTTGTAAACTTGTCCAGAGTACTAGCTTCGTTTTGACCATCACCTTGTACAATTGTCAAATTGATGTTTAACAATGGTGCATAATATTGAAGTGCTGGTAAGTAAGAAGACGATAAGAAGTTATCTGCAGAGTTATAGATTGTTAATAAAACCCTCTTTTTAGCCGCAGTAGATTGCTTAATTCCAGAATCTCTATTTCCTGCTTGGTATGCAGTCCAGTTATCTGCAGTTACTGCTGTATTAGCAGCCAAAAGAGCTTTGGTATCGGCAATATAGTCCATAGAAGCAGAGATTTGGTTACCATAAGCATCTGGAGTACTAATCCCCTTTGTATAAACATCAGAACCTGTTAAACCATCAAGAAGGTTTCTCAATACTTGAAGAGTTCCTGCTGCTTGTGCATCAACGTTTTGTGACACTGTACCAGTCATTTTACCAGCACCAATGGCCTCAATAGCATCAGCATTGGCATCATAACCAAAGATAGGAACACCAGTAGGGTAGTTAGAAGCTTGAAGACAACCCATTGCCATTCCGTCATTATTAGAAATAACCAAGTCAATTTGCTTGTCAAATTTAGTTGCCCATCCACCCATGGCTTCTGTAGCTGCATTTGCATTCCATGTTGAACCATCTGTTCCTGTCATAGCTTTACCTTCAAGTTCAACGACTTTATAAGTTTTACCACCAATAACAACAGAACCTTGCTTGTGAGAAGCAGGATCAGAAGAACCAGTCCATGTTCCTAAAGCTTTTCTAGCCCCTTCAGTTCTCGCTTTTGAATCATTGTGTCCAACATCACCAATACAAAGAACATAGCCGATAACACCATCACCATTTCTGTCTATAGATGCAGGGGCAGTGGCTAAATAATCAGTGATCATTTTTCCTTGAACATCTCCACCTCCAGCAGCATCAAAACCTACATAGTAAGTTCTTTCATTCCAATTCATGGCCTCCATATCTATGGATCCAGTAGTTGGATCAGATGGCTGTCTGTTAAAAAAGATCAATGGCTTGTCTTTGTTTAGAATAACATTCCCTGCTTCCTGGGTACCATTTGCGAATGATAAACCAGTAAGAACAGCGAAAACCAAAAGGGAAGAAACTATTCTTTTCATCTAATAACTCCTATAAAATGAAATATTAATGTGTTGATAATTCTCCCATGGAAATTTGAAACCGAGTATAGGAAATATTTTAGATCTTCCTTGAATATTTTTGTTTTACTAGTGATTTTTTGCGTTTATTTAATAAAAAAATATTTAGTACATACAATAATGAGCTGTGATGAAGCTAATAGATTGTCTGATTTGTGTTTTTAAAAGTTCTATTTTATTGAGCTCATAATAATCTTAGAGTTCACGAAATAAGATCGTTATAGTCAGAAAAGGATAATCTTGTAGGCCAACTAATATTGGTTTAGCCTAATGCAAATAATCACTGGAATAATTCAAGATAATAAATATGCTTTAGGGGAAGAGGTAATTCTTAATGAAAACATACCTGATTATTTTTTTCCTATTTTTTGCTTTTGATGTTTATTCCCAAAGCCTAAACTCTAGTGAGAAAGAAGGACTTCTACTCATGAGAGAAGAAGAAAAATTGGCTAGAGATGTTTATTCCAAATTATTCGATATCTGGAATGTAAAGATATTTGAGAATATATCCCGTTCAGAACAAAACCATATGAATAGAGTAAAAGAATTACTGATAAAATATACTATTCCTGATCCTATTGATATTGATAGCCCAGGAATTTTTAAGAACTCAAAACTTCAAGCTACTTATGATAGTTTTGTATTAAAAGGACAGGAAAGCTTGTATTCTGCTTTTACCATAGGGGCAATGGTTGAAGACTTGGATATTTATGATTTAGAAAAACTGATGCAAGAGACTAGGAATAAAGACCTTTTGCAAACTTATACTAATTTAAGAGATGGATCTATTAATCATATTAAATCATTCAATAAACAGATCCTTAGTCAGGGAGAGGCTTATACCGCTCATTATATTAGTCAAAATTATTTAATAATGATCTTGGGACATTAAAATGAAGGTGAGAAGAGCAGTTCAAATCATTTTTTTTTATCGATATTGCTGATATCTATCTCTCATACATTAGAAGAACAAGGGATCGAGTTTTTACCCTCTGCCTCAATACATGCGTTATGTCCCTTTGGTGGTGTTGTCTCAATATATGAATATTTCGTCTCGGGACGATATGTAAAAAAAGTCCATGAATCTTCCTTTATTCTAATGTTTATTGTTCTAGGTTTAGCTTTGTTGGTTGGACCTGTGTTTTGTGGATGGATATGTCCCTTTGGTTCATTTCAAGAAGCTTTTAGTATAGTAGGGAAGAAAATATTTAAGAAGAAGTATAATACTTTTATTCCCTATAAATATGATAGTATTCTTAGATTCTCAAGGTATGGGTTCCTTATTGTGGTATTAATAAAAACTGCACAGTCTGCTCAGTTAGTTTTTCAAAACATTGATCCCTATTATGCATTCTTTAATATTTGGACAGATGAAGTGGCTTTATCTGCCTACTTGGTATTAGCTGTCATTCTTTTAGGGGCTTTGTTTATTGAAAGACCATTTTGCAAATATATGTGTCCCTATGGTGCTTTGTTAGGTTTATCTAATTTGATTAAGCCCTTTAAAGTAAGAAGGAGTGCAGAATCCTGTATACATTGTAAGAAATGTAATAAAGCTTGTCCAATGAATATTCCTCTATCAACATCTAATGGTATAAGTAATCATCAATGTATTGTCTGTTACCAATGTACTTCAGAAGCAGTCTGTCCTGTTGAAGATACGATGATTATTGCTAATAGACAGAGATTTTCATTAACTATTATAAAGAATGCGTTTCTTACCATGTTTCTTTTTATTATTGGTATTGGTGGATCAATGGCTTTTAATTTATGGAATACGGAATCAAAAAAAATACCTGCAAAAATATTAGTAGAAGGGGATAAAGAGGTTCCTAATCCTGCTGATATTAGAGGTTCTTATACATTAAAAGATATAGAGGATAGTTTTAAAATCCCCGTTTCTATACTGGCTACTGCTTTTAGTTTGGATAATAATCCAGATTTTAAAGTTAAAGATTTAGAAAAAATGAATTGGAATGTGGAGTATGGAGAAATTGGTACTGACTCCGTACGATTATTTGTTTCCGAATATTTAGATATCCCCTATACCCCAAAAGAAGACACATTATTACCTAATAAAGCAAGGGACCTCTTATATAAATATAAACTTGACCAATAATGACTTAATGTTACGTTTATAGACCATTTTCTTCATTTATCATTCACAATACTATAGAATTATGAAATTCGGCACAGCAATCAATTGTATGGATGGTCGTGTACAAACCCCTATCATTGATTATATCAAGACTCATTTTCAAAAAGATGTGGTAGATATGATTACAGAACCTGGACCAATTAAAGTAATAAGCGAAAATAAGGATAAGAAGCTTATTGCATCTATCAAGAAACGTTTAGAGATATCTGTTTACAATCATGGTTCAGACCTCATCGCTGTTGTTGGGCATTTCGATTGTGCAGGAAATCCCAGTGATGAGTTTCAGCAAAAACAACAGATAAAGCAGTCTATTACAGTTATTAGGAGCTGGGGATACAAAGCTTCTCTTATTGGTTTATGGGTAAATCGAGAGTGGGAAGTGAAATCTGTTAATTGACATTAATTATCGACTCTGATAGGTTTGCATTAACCTTATTATGAGAGTATGAGTAATGTATATTTTTTTTAAAAAGGGAGTGTTATCCCTTTTGTTCCTGATATTTGCTCTAAGTGTGTTTGGCAATGGTACTTCTGAAAAACAAAGCGATGAAGGAACAAGAACTAGAACTATATCCACTGATCTAGGTAATGTTGATGTTCCCATACATCCTGAAAGAGTTGTTGTTCTTGATGCTATGGATAATGTATTAGCTTTAGGTATAAAACCTGTTGGAGCTTCCAATTGGATGGGATCTGCTTCAGGTGAAAAGGCAGGTTTTCCTACTTATCTAGCAAATGAAGATTTGAGTGATGTTACTTGGTTAGGTGATAATAAACAACCAAATCTTGAAATGATTATGTCATTACATCCGGATATTATACTTGGTCGAATGAATAGACATGAAGGAATATATGATACTTTAAGTGCTATAGCTCCTACTGTATTAGTTGACCAGA
This sequence comes from Spirochaeta cellobiosiphila DSM 17781, assembly GCF_000426705.1. Classification (NCBI taxonomy): domain Bacteria; kingdom Pseudomonadati; phylum Spirochaetota; class Spirochaetia; order Spirochaetales; family Spirochaetaceae; genus Spirochaeta; species Spirochaeta cellobiosiphila. The sequence continues at coordinate 66,838 of NZ_AUFW01000018.1, read as the reverse complement.
AGGCTTTAGGTGGTTGGAAAGGGCAATTTTTAGCTTATGGTGAGGCTCTTAATAAAAGTGCTGAAGCAAAAGAACTTTTAATACAATACGACAAGCGAACCACTAATATTGCTCAAAAAATAAAAGGTCTAAATAGGATTCCCACTGTATCTGTAGTTCGTTTTGATCCTAATAGAATAGTGATCTATGAGAAGAAAATATTTGCTGGAAGTGTACTTAATGATGCAGGAATTCTTCGACCTGAATACCAAGATAAAGATAGGAAGAGTGAAGCTATATCTGCTGAACAAATCGATCTTGTTGATGGTGACATCTTAATTACTATTCAAGCGAACCAAAACACGTCTATTTTATCCAAACTGAAAGATAATCCTTTATGGAGCAATCTAGAAGCAGTAAAAAAGGATAAGGTATATAATGTATCTTTTGATATTTGGATTGGAGGATGGACGATTACAGGAGCCAATCTAATTCTGGATGATATTGAATCCTTGTTATCTATAAATGATTAAGAATAGAAAAAATACTTTATTCTTTTTTGTGATTCTGTTATTTCTTCTTTCCCTATGTTGTTTGGTTATTGGTTCAGTATCTTTATCCTGGAAGGATGTGTATGAGAGTCTGGTTTCTTATGACTCTCAATCTAATCATCAAGTTATACTAAGAACAATTAGAGCCCCAAGAGTTCTTAGTGCTTTACTAGTGGGAGCAGCTTTAGGAATAGCTGGATCCATCATTCAAGCTCTTACTAGAAACCCTTTGGCCGATCCTGGTTTATTAGGCGTAAATATGGGTTCTTCATTGGGAATTGTGATAGGGATTTATTATTTCAGTATCACTAATCTTAACTATTACATTTATATAGCTTTTCTTGGTGCTTTATTTGCTGGTTGTTCTATTCTTTTGCTGGGAAGTTTAGGGCAAGAGTATTCAGGAAGGAATCGTATACTTAATACGACAATCGCTGGTGCTATAGTAAAGTCCTTACTTTCCTCTCTAACGACTGCTTTTCTCATTTTGAATCAAAGAACATATGAAGAAGTTAGATTTTGGTTGGCAGGTTCTTTAGGAGGACGGGATATGAGTATGATAGGACAATTGCTCCCTTTTATCCTTATTGGATTATTTCTTGCCCTGTTGATAACACCCCAACTAACAACATTATCATTGGGAGATTCCGTTGCTAAATCGGTAGGACAAAATACATTACTTATTCAAATCTATGCTTTTGTTGCTGTCATTATTTTGTCCAGTGTTTCCGTTGCCTTAGCTGGTCCCATTGGTTTTGTCGGTTTAGTAATACCTCATGTTGTGAGATTCTTTGTAGGTCATGATTACAAATGGGTTGTTCCTTATTCAGCTATAGTCGGAGCAGGATTCCTCCTTTTTTGCGATTTATTAAGCCGTACCATTCTTAGACCCATTGAATTGCCTGTTGGTGTTGTCACAGCTCTTATTGGAGGGCCTATTTTTATTTTTCTTATCCAAAAGAAGGTGAGTGAATGAGAATAAGAAAAAGCTCTTTCTGGTTGATAAGCTGTGGTTTGCTGTTACTTGTAGTTTCCCTATTTTATATCAGCATTGGGGAGTACTCCATATCTATCAATCAAGTTATTAAGAGTATTATGACTCCCGGAAGTTCTACTCCAGACATAAATATGGTAATTAGAATACTTAGGTTGCCCCGATTATTATCTTCTTTGTTTGTTGGCTGCGCACTGGGTGTTTCTGGGGCTATCCTTCAAAGCATATCTCTTAATCCTTTGGCTTCTCCTGGTATCCTGGGTATTAATTCTGGTGCTGGTTTAGCAGCTGTTGGAATTACTATTTTAGGGGCCTCCCATTCATTTCTTGTAATGCTACCTTTATTTTCCTTTTTAGGAGCCTTGATCAGTGTATCTGTCATTTATTTATTAACTAATCACTTCCATGATAGTTCTTTTAAAATGATTCTCATTGGGATTGCTATCTCTTCTATCACTAGTGCGGGTATTACATTATGTCTTACTTTTGGCGAAATACAAAATGCTCAACAGGCATTAACTTGGTTGAGTGGTAGTGTCTATGGTCGAAAGTGGTTACATGTATATATATTGGCTATACCCATCATAATACTGTTTATAATGACCTTGTTATTAGCTCACGAAGCAGATGTCCTATCATTAGGAAATGATATTGCTATGTCGGTTGGCAGTTCAACTAAGCTTTTCCGCAGTATACTTTTAATAATCGCCATTGGATTAGCATCTGTTGCAGTTTCTATTTGTGGGCCAATCGGGTTTATTGGATTAGCATCACCTCACATAAGTCGTAAAATGGTTGGAATAAAACATTTTTCATTATTAATGATGTCAGGATTAACAGGTGCTTTGTTAGTCGTTATTTCAGATCTCTTGGGAAAAATAATCTTTTCCCCAATTGAAATGCCTGTTGGTGTCATAACTGCGTTCATTGGGGCTCCTTATTTTATTATCTTACTAACTAAAAAGAGGCAATATAATGTTAACAGCTGAATCATTAACTTTAGGATATGAAAATAATACTATTATTGAATCCTTAAATCTTAATATTACTAAGGGATCTTTTACTGTCTTAGTTGGTTCTAATGGCTGTGGTAAATCAACACTATTAAAGGGTTTATCTCATTTAATCAGAGCAAGTAAAGGAAGCGTACTTCTTTTTAACGAAGAGATGGAAGGTTTATCACGAAAGACTATTGCCAGACAATTAGGGATTCTTCCTCAAAATCCTCAGACACCTGAGGGGCTTACAGTCGAGGAGTTAGTTCGACAAGGCAGATATGCACACCATGGCTTTTTCCCAAAATGGAACGAAGGTGATAGGAAGACTGTGAGGGAGGCCCTATCAATTTGTGATCTCAATGATATTAAACATTGTAATATTAATAATCTGTCAGGTGGACAAAAACAGCGTGCATGGATAGCCATGGCACTCGCACAAGAGAGTGAAATTCTTATGATGGATGAACCTACAAGTGCATTGGATTTAAAATACCAAATAGAAATATTAGATCTATTAAAGAAGCTTAATAGAGATGGTCGTACAATAATATTGGTTTTGCATGATATAAATATGGCTTGTCGATATGCTAACCATATCATAGCAATGAAGGAAGGACGAATCATAAAGGTAGGCCATCCTAAAGACGTTGTTGATCACCTCTTTATACAGGAAGTCTTTAGTCTTAAGGCTCATATTATAGATGATCCAATAACCAATACTCCTTTAATCATTCCTGTTGGATCTGTATTTAGAATATAAACTATAGTTTTTATAGCCACCAGACAGATTATATACTTTATCAAATCCATTATTGATTAGTATGTTTTGAGCAGCGTTTCCTGTCACACCTTTATTACAATGGGTTATAATTTCTTTTTTTGGATTCAAGCTTGTAAGTTGTGACCGTAATTTAGCTAATGGAATATTGATAGCTTGGGAAATATGTCCTTTTTCATAGTCCTTAGGAGATCTCACATCTATTATTAGATATTCCTCTTCATGTCCTATAAGTGTACTTGGTGTTATTATTTTTCGATAATCATAAATGGCATTAGCTAATATCATACCAGTATAGTGGACAGGATCTTTGGTTGTAGAATAGGGTGGTGCATAAGATAGATCCAAATGAAATAGGTCCTCTACTTTTGCTTTGAAAGATATGGCAGTAGCAAATACATCTAGTCTTTTATCGACTCCTCTTTCTCCTATTAGTTGTGCTCCTAAGAGACGCCCTGTCTTTCGATCAGCTACTCCTTTTATTATCATTTCCCGTGATTCTGGCAGGTACTTACTTTGGTTTTCCTTGATATTATGGATAATTTCCACATCATATCCAAAATCTCGTGCTAGCTTTTCTGAATATCCTGTAAATCCAATAGTTAGTTCTTTGAATTGCATGATTCCCGTTCCTAAAACTCCTCTGAAATTTAGGGGATACTGTGCATATAATAAACCTGTACTTATTCTTCCCATTTTATTAGCTGTAGAACCCATAGGTCGGTATAATGCCTGATGATCAATGGATGACCAAATTTCTGTACAATCTCCTATTGCCTTTATGCTTTTATGGGAGGTATTCATATTATCATCAACTAGTATGGCACCTGTTTTACCGAGTTTTATTCCAATAGCATTAGCTAAAGATACTTCCGGAGTGATTCCCACTGCTATAACCACTAAATCAGCTGGAAGGATTCGATTATTGGATAAAGTTACTTTGTTTTTATCTATTCGAGTAACTTTTGAGTCAAGGTGATAAGAAATCCCTTTCTTTGTAAGATAATCTTCCAACCAAATACTCATGTCATCATCAAGGGGGGGCATTAATTGCTTACCTGCTTCAATGACAGAAGTCCGTATGCCCTTTTGTAAAAGATTATCTAAGATTTCAATACCTATAAAACCTGCTCCCATGATCAAAGCGTTTTCAATATTATGATTAGATAAATATTTTTGGAGTTTGATCGTATCGTCCATATTTTTAATGGTAAAAACGTGAGATAAAGCTAGTCCTTCTATTGGTGGTAGAGAAGCTTTGCTCCCAGTAGCTAATATCAATGTGTCATAGTAATCTGTAAATATTTGACTTGTTTGTAAATCTTTAACTTGGATTGATTTATTGTCTGGAGTAATTTCCAAAACTTCATGATTAATTTTTATATTAATATTGTAACGTTCTAAAAACCATTGAGGATCTCGTGGGGTTAGGTTTTGTAAATTTACATCTTCCCTACCTATTAGGTAAGGCATTCCACAAGTAGAGTAGGATATATATTGACCTGATTCATAGATAACAATGTCTTCAGTTTCACTAGTTCTTCTTAATTTTGCAGCTGCCGATGTACCTGCAGCTACACCTCCAATTATAATGGTTTTCACTTAATTATAGCTCCTTAGTTTGCCAGGATAATTTTGATTTATTCATAATAGCGACAAGACTAAGCATTATTGGAACTTCTACTAAAACACCTACCACTGTAGCTAAGGCAGCACCAGAAGCTATCCCAAAGAGACTAATACTAACCGCTACAGCCAATTCAAAAAAATTTGAAGCACCTATCATACAAGACGGTGCGGCAATATTGTATGGTAAACGAGCAAAACGTGAGACAATGAATCCTAAGAAAAAAATAAAATACGTTTGAAAAATGAGAGGTACAGCTATGAGAATAATGGCTAAAGGATAGGAAAGTATTTTATCGCCTTGAAAAGAAAAAATAATTATTAAAGTAAGCAACAGACCCAATTCTGTAATGCCATCAAATTTTTTGGTAAAAACATTGTTGAACCAATCTAAGCCTTTTGTTTTTATTAATATAGATCTAGAAAGCATACCCGCCACTAAGGGGATTAGTACAAATAGCACTACTGATAAGGAAAGGGTCATCAAAGGTACTTGCACATTTGATACTCCTAAAAGCAATGCTACGATGGGTGCAAAAGCAAACAGTATAATCAAATCATTGATAGCTACCTGTACAACTGTATAACTAGGATTCCCTTCAGATAGATAACTCCAAACAAATACCATGGCTGTACAGGGGGCAGCCCCTAATAAAACAGCACCAGCAATATATTCTGTACTTAAATTATCTGGAATCCAAGCTTTAAATATTATCTTCAAAAATAACCAGGCAATAGCATACATTGTGAAAGGTTTGATAAGCCAGTTTATGATAAGTGTTATAACCAATCCTTTTGGCTTTTTACCAGCAGATAGAATACTTTTAAAGTCTACTTTTAACATCATTGGATATATCATTAGCCATATAAGTATGGCCACTGGTAAAGATACATTAGCTATCTCAAAATATTGTAATGACTTGGGAACTATAGGTAAAAAATGACCAATTGCAACACCAAGTATAATACACATTAATACCCATATGGATAAATATTTTGCAAAGAAACCAATTTTCCCTTTGCTCATAAGGACTCCTTGTCGTTGAATATGGTAAAAATCATATAATTATACCTACTATTAATACAAGTAGGACAATTAAAGGGGCAGGAAATTTTATTACTGTAAGCAATAAGACTGTTACAGCTGTTATTAACAAATTGGGAATGGTAAAATCATTATCATATAGTAGTCTGATTGCTGATGAGGCTAATAATCCTCCTGCTGAGGATCTAATTCCATATAGAGATGACTTAATATACTTGTTATCTCGTATTTCTTCCCATATTGGATAAATAAAATAGATCAACAATGTTCCAGGTAAAAATATACTGATTCCTGCTAGTACTCCACTAAGTATTTGATTCAAACTATTATAAGAGGTGGAAATAAATACTCCGACAAAAGCTGCAAAACTGAACATTGGGCCAGGTAAACCTTGTACGAGACCATACCCTGTTAAAAATTGATCTATAGTTATCCAGCTTTTTATATCTACCATCTCTGTTAACATCACTGGTATAACAACCTGTCCTCCTCCAAAGACTAAGTAACCATAGCGATAGAATGTTTCAAATATCGTTAGGAAAATAGGATATTGTCCATGACTGATAAAGAAAGCTGATAGAGCTAATAGAATAAAAATAATTATATAAGGCCAATGAAAGACATAATTTTTCTTTATCGGTTTTTGAATTGTTTTATTTTGGTAAAATATAACTGTTATTAACCCTCCGATTACTAATAATAAAGGAATCAACCAAGGACTCTTTATAAGCAGGTAAGCACAACCAGATAGTAAGAATATTAGAAAGGTTAATTTATTTATTATGACTTTTTTACCTAATTTAATACTGGCTAATATTATAAATCCAATAGCCATTGCCCCAAGAAGTTTAGTACTTTCAGTTATCGATGTTATTGATATGTAATAATGGATATAAAGAAAAGCTAATAATGTCATTATAGTAATTGCTGGAATAGTCCAAATCAATAATGTAAGGAGTCCCAAAAGAGGACCCCCTAATTTATATCCTATAGCTGTAATTGTTTGAGTACTTGTTGGACCAGGAAGTATGCTACATAAAGCTAATAGATCAAGAACTTCTTCTTCTTTAAGATATCCTTTTTTTATGGATAAATTATTAATAAAGACACTTATGTGGACTTCTGGTCCGCCAAATGCGGACAAAGAACATAGCAAAACATCAACTAAAAAACTTAAGTACCTAACCTTCATATGAAAGAAAGTGTAACCTATATTGCTTAACTAATTAGTTAGAAATAGGTTAAAACTCTTTATTGAGCCAAACATAGGATTTCATAAATGGCGTGTGAATCTAAACTGACAAAATTCCCTATTTTTTTTGTATTATTGCTAGTGCATTTATCCGCCATTTCTTGAAGTCTATCATCTTTTATATTTAGATCTATGAGTCTTGTTCCAAGTCCTATAGAATGGTAAAATTCCTCCAATCGTCTTATACCTTCACAGGCAGTACCTTCAAGATCAAACATGTCAAGATTAACATCCCAAACACGGGAAGCCCATTGAACAAAACGATTAATATCATGTTTCATCGTGTACTTCATCCATGCTGGAAATACAACAGCTAAACCAGCCCCATGGGTCACATCATATATTCCACTAATTTCATGCTCTATATCATGGGAAGCCCAATCTCCAACACGACCTGTATTTAACAAATTATTATGTGCAATAGTTCCTGCCCACATGAACTGTGACCATGCGTCATAATCATTGGAGTTCTTCAATAATTTAGGTACAGTATTTTTAATGGTAATCATTGTACTTTCAAGTAAACGATCTATAAAGGAAACATGTGTTGTATTTGTAAAGTACCGTTCCATAAGATGTGCCATAATGTCAGTGGCGCCACAGGCTACTTGGTACTTGGGTAAACTATAGGCTAGCTCAGGATTAAGTATAGAAAATTGGGGATAAAGAAGTTCAGAATTAACCGCTCTTTTTAAATCACCTTCTTCTTTAGTGATTACTGTGCCAGTACTTGATTCACTTCCCGCAGCAGGTATCGTTAGTATAGTTCCTATGGGTAAAGCCTTTTTAGGTTGACTAGTTCCCATATAAAAATCCCAAACATCACCAGAGTATAATACTCCCATTGCGATAGCCTTTGCAGAATCAATGACACTTCCCCCGCCTAATGCGAGGATAAAATCAATCTTTCTTTCTTTACATATGCTAATGCCTTCATGTACCAGTGACAATCGAGGATTTGGTTTAACTCCTCCCAATTCAGTATAATTAACATTAGCCTTATCTAGTGAACTCTTTATTTTATCTAGTAAACCAGATTGTTTAACAAAAGAACTTCCATAATGTAAAAGAATATTCTTACTATATTTAGCAGTATATGAGCCTGCCTGATTATGTGTATCTTTACCAAAAATAATCCTTGTTGGATTATAGTATTCAAAATTATTCATTCCCTTTCTCCTTATATCAGAGTAAAGGGAAGAATGGATATACGCAACAAAATTGTTATGTCAAAATAACTTTAATTTAGGTAGCTTACTAGAGCTTCCGGCTTTTTTTAACGTTTCAGTAAATACTTCTAACGGTTGAGCACCTGATATAGTATAACTGTCATCAATTATAAAATATGGGACTCCTCCAATGTGATGAGTTTGGGCCAGATATTCGTCTTCTCTAACTTCTTTAGCATATCTGTCTGTTTCTAATACAAGTCTTACCTGATCTTCCTCTAATCCTACTTTTTTTGCTAGAGTGATTAGAATGTCATGATCGGATATTAAACTACCCTTAGTAAAATAATGATTCATTAGAAGTTCTATTAGTTCTTTGTCTTTCCCTTGAGATTTCGCTAAATGGCACAGCCGATGAGCATCAAATGTATTCGTATATTTCATATTATCAAAATCGTAATTTAGTCCTTCTTCTCGGGCCATATTACCTACCTGTTCATTTGAAGACTTTGCTTGTTCCTCTGACATTCCATATTTTCTAGCTAATGCTTGATGTATATTCTCTGTTGATATTTTTGGAGATTGGGGGCTCAATTCAAAAGAATGGTATTCAATCTCAACATCCTCATCTAATTTAGTATTTTCAAGTGCTTTTTCCAGTCTTCTCTTGCCTATGTAGCAAAAGGGACATACATGATCTGACCATATATCAATTTTCATTAGTAATCCTCATAAGTAATTATACTAGTTGAAGATAATAAGCCTAAGTAAGGGAGTCAACTTTTTTCCCAGTAATTGTATCCACAATAAGACCAATGATAACTAGTGCTATCCCTACTAAATGAATAAATGATAGGCTTGATCTTATGTAAAAATCTATAACGACTCCCAAGAGTAATTGACCTAAATTAATCGATAAAATCATTTGAACAGGTTTCATCATTCTCATAAGCATAGTTTGACCAGCATTTATTAATACACCAATAACACCTCCCCCTATTAAGAGGTAAAAAGGTACCTGATAAAGTATCGGTTTTATATTATTTATATGAAACAACTCAGAATTCGTGATTCCAATAATAGAGCTTATTCCTATTAGTCCGCTTAGGTACAATCGCTGTAACATTTTATTTTGCCCATAATATTCTCCTACTTTTGTGTTCATGTATATTTGAAACATAAGTGCAGCTCCACAAGTCCACGCCACCATAATCCACACGATATTTATGTGCGCTGATAGAGCAATAATCAAAGACCCAACAACAATAAAGAGCATTCCGAATAGGGCATTCTTTCTATGAGGACTGAGTATTGTAGCTACTAAAGTTTGTCCTGCTAGCATCCCTGTTAAAGCTAGTACAACACCTCCTTTAAGGAATACAATATTATTTAGATAAACGATTCCTAAACCTAATACTCCTGATAAGTTATAAATAAGAGGGGGTTTTTTTTCTAATTTTTTATAAGGCTTAATGAAAGGATTCCCAATAAAACTTGTGATATATCCAGAAAGGTAAATAAATAGGAGAGATATCATTGGATTAGTAAGGGATTGTAATTGACCATTGATGGCGACCATTACAGAAATAAACCCACCTACTAAAGTGGCAACGATAATAAATTTCATTAATAGAGCTCCTTGAGCCGTCCAATTTATAATAACTATGTAATATTGGGAATAGTTTCACTTATTTTATTCTATATTCAGTCGTTAATATTAAGTATAGGAGATGTCATATAATGGATAACGCTATCACAAACACTTCTTCATACCGATATCTGACACTTGGTGAGGATTTTCTTCGCTTTGCCTGGATTGAAAAAGGCAAAGTACTCCAAGAACTTCCTTTGGACCTTGGATACAGATATATATCAAGAAAGTATTTTGTAAGTGATATTCCCAGTGAAGGGGAAGTTGAGAATGCTATAAACTATATTGAAGATATATTGATGACCAAAAAGCAATTAGTTAATGATAGCCAGAACTCTTTGTACACACAATCCAATTTTGTTTTTTCTATTCTCGGGGAATCATCCTATTTGTCTGTACAACAAATTGAGGATCTATTTAACCGATGGGCATCACTATCCATGGGAAAACCAGCCCGTTCTGAAAATATCCAATATCAGAAAGATCATTTTGCACTAATACTGATAATAAGAGAAATAATTCATCATCTTCAATTTGAAGGTATAAATATTATAGTATAATAAAAATACCTGATAAGGCTGTTAACACGGAAAGACTTATTTTTAAGCGTTTATTCCAAACCTTATCAGTCATTATAGTCTTTAATGAGGAGCCAAATATTGCCCAACAGGAAATGGATAAAGGGGTAATAATGAAAAAAACAAGAAATATAACTAGTATGGATGTTGTATAACTTGGATGTATCTGTCCATAAACAGAGGTGGCTGTAATGGTCATTAGATAGGCTTTTGGGTTAAAAAATTGCAGAAATAGGCCATTTACTATTCCCGGTGCTTGCTTGTTTTCTTCTACAACATTTGTATGTTTAGCAGAAGAGCTTAAGAGTATCTTTAAAGATAGATACAAAATGTAAGAAATCCCCAGAACTTTTAGTATTTTATGTATAATCTCATACCTTGTAAAAAGTATACCTAATCCTAATGCACTTAGCAGTAATAGACTTAATACACCAATAATAATTCCCATGATAAGAGGTATCGTTTTCTTATAACCAAATTGGGCTCCAGTTGCTGTTAATAACATATTATTAGGACCTGGTGTCAAAGTCATCATTATGACAAATAAAATAAGTGGAATAATGGACATTGTATTCATTTTATAAGCTCCTTATTGATTACATGATTATAAACTTCATTTTGTAACAATAACAGATACAGAAAATTGACAATTATACCATAACAGATTACTGTTCTGTTATGGTGAATAGTAATCAATACTTATACGAAGACATCGCTGATGATATTAATAATTCAATAGATAAAGAGATAATAAGCAGGGGAAGCAAGTTACCATCTCTTCGTATATTAAGCCAAAAATACAATTGTTCTATTTCTGTCATAATGCAAGCTTATTCCATATTGGAAGGTCAAGGTAAAATATATTCAATAGAAAAATCAGGTTACTATGTATCTCATCAAATAAACATTCCCTTACCCACAAATGAACGGGAAGGGTTCACTTTATCATCTAAGGAGGCCATTCCTCTAAGTATTCTAGGACGAGTAGTGGAAGCAAGCAATGATCATAGTATTATACCTCTTGGTGCGGGCGTTCCTGACACTACCTATTTACCTCTGAATGCTATAAAGAGTCGAATTAACAAATTGCTAACTAACGATCCTAGTAGTTTGGTTGATTATACTCATGCACAAGGTGATCTTGACTTACGTATTTCCGTAGCAGAACTTATGAGTTTCCGTGGTGTTGAAGTAAACCCTTCAGAGATAACAATAACTAATGGTTGTATAGAAGCTCTTTCTATGGCTATACAATCATGTTCTCATCCTGGGGATATTATTGCCATCGAAAGCCCGGTATTTTTAGGTACAATTCAACTTCTTAAGGAATTAAAACGTAGGATTATTTCTATTCCAACTTCGTCAGAAAATGGTATAGACCTGGAAATCCTGAGCAACGTTTTGAAAGAGGAAGATGTTAAAGCCTTCATTGTGACTTCCTTATATCAAAATCCTCTTGGCTATGTTATGCCAGAAAAAAATAGAGAAAAAATAGTTAAATTAGGGATGGAACATAAAGTTTATATTATCGAAGATGATGTCTATAATGATTGTGGATTTTATAATAAAAATGAATTACCTATTAAAAGTTATGACAAAGAAGGGGAGGTCCTGTATTGTTCTTCTCTATCAAAAACAATATCTCCTGGAAGTCGCATTGGCTGGATTTTAGGTGGTAGATTACATAAGAAATGTCGTGATTTAAAGTTTGCGACTACATTAGGTACTAATGGATTAATACAAAAAGCTATTGCACAGTATCTTAATACTAAACAATATCATAAGCAATTAGCTCATCTTCAAAAAACTATGTGTTATCAATCAAAACAAATGACTAGTCTTATTCTATTACATTTTCCTCATAATATTAGAATCTCTCAACCTAAAGGAGGGTATTACCTTTGGGTTGAGCTTTCCAATGAAATAGACAGTCTGGAAATATTTGAAGAAGCTTTAGAGCATGGAATCAGTGTCGTTCCAGGACAAGCTTTTTCTGCAGAGAATAAATACAGTAATTTTCTTAGAATATCCTTTGCTAGTCCTATTAATGAGTCCATTGAAAAAGCTATTATAACCTTAGGTTCTATTGTAAAACAAAAATATAGATAAAACTCTCATACTAGTGTGTAGGCAAATAAGAAGCTTATTGACAATACGAAAGGAAGCTATCTTTTTTAGAACTCATTCGTATTGTCTTATGGCCTTTATTCTATTTAGCCTTTTAAAGCTCCAGCTGATAATCCTTCTTGGAAATACTGAGACAAAAGGAGATATATGATAATCACTGGTATGCTTGCAAGCGATAACACAGCAAACACCAAGTTTATTTTTGTATCAAATTGTCCAAATAATTGTCCCGTTGCTAGTGGTATTGTAAAATTCGTTCGAGATTTTATAAGAACTAGAGGAAACCAGAATTCATTCCAATTTGGGATAAAACTGATTATTCCTGCTGCAGCTATACCGGGCTTTAATAAAGGTAGTATTACTAGTTGAAAAATTTTCGTTTCTGAACAACCATCTATTCTTGCAGCACTAAGAAGTTCTTCTGGAATCATTTTAATATAGTCATACATTATGAAAATACTTAAGGGTATTGCCATAGCTGTATAAACAATGATTAGCGCACCCAACGTGTCGTATATTTTAAGGTTAACCATTGTAATCATAATATCTATTGTCCCTAGTTTGATAGGAACTATTAATCCTAGAACGAAGTAGAAATATATAGCTTTTGAGTATTTAAACTCATATTTTGCCAATCCAAATGATGCCATACCTGACAAAATTAAGGCAATGGTCAGAGATATTAACGCAACTGCGACACTATTGATAAAGTATCTACTATAATTAGATATTATGAATAAGCTCTTATAAGCATCAAAATTAAATGATGAAGGTAATCCAAAGGGATTGTTGAATATCTCTGCATTACTTTTAAATGAGGTAAGTATCATAATAATGAGGGGGAGAAATATGGTTAAACCATAAAAAACGACAATGGTATAAATGAGTATCTTTTTCCCTATGCTTTTTTTATTGATCATTTGTCATACCCCTCTTTTTTCTTGCTGAAAAAGTACAAAAATCCACCAACACCCATGGATACTATGATAAACATCATCGTTGCCACGGCGGCCCCCATTCCTGTACCCCAGCCACCTCTCTCAGAGGAAGCAAAGGCTGTTCTGTAAAATAAGGAGCCAAATAAATCTGTACTATAAGAGGGGTCACCTCTTGTTCCTGTCATGGCAAAGATAATATCAAATTGGGTGAAGTCCCCTATGAATATGAGGATAGTTACAATTCCAACAATAGGAAGTATAGAAGGAAGGATAATATGAATCATTTCTCTCCAGATACCCGCTCCGTCTATTTTAGCTGCTTCAATTATTGATCTATCAATACTATCAATACCTGATGTATAGAACAGAACTGATTCCCCGAAGAACTGCCAACTTACAGCGAATGCTACAACAGGTAGAGCTGTTCTGGGATCTCCTAACCAAGGCAAAATAAACTCTTTTAGACCTATTAGAGCCAAAAAATTATCAAAAACTCCGTAATAGGGGTTTAGTATCAACTTAAAAATATAACCAACTACCAAAACGGAAAGTGTTGTTGGTAAAAAACTGATTTTCCTCACTGTTTTGTTGCCTTTAAAGGGACGTGTTATCAGCACAGCCATTAAAAATCCAAACACATTCTGTACAATAGTCACAATAAAGAAAAACTTTATGTTATTTCCAAAGGCATTCCAAAATTTGCTATAATATCTTTTTTCCGTAAAGAGACTAACAAAATTGTCTAATCCCACAAAATTATCAGGAATTAATCCATCACCTGTAAATAAGCTGTATTTCATAGAATTGATAATTGGTATTAGCATGAAGACGGTATAGATAAATAATGCCGGAAAAATGAATAAGAACAAAAATCTAGTATGTGCTTTAGTTGCCTTCAACATAATAACTCCTGTGTAAATTGAAACTGGGATTGGCATTTTACCAATCCCAAAGTTATGTCTAGTTATTCATAGTACCAGGATAATCCCTTATCTACGTATTCAGCAGCCTCGTTTGGTGTTAGTTCTCCAGCATACATTTTTTGAATAGCTTCTCCCATCAACTCATTGCCACTTGGGGCTTGAGCTGAAAGTTTTTCCCATACTGTTCGAACTGTGGCTTCAGATCCGGGTACATAACTTTCCATTTCTTTAGCCAGTTTATTGGTAAGTTCATACTCTCCAGGTGTATAGCTAAAGAAACCAGGTAATTCATTCATATACAGCTGAGCAAATTCAGGTGAAGCTAACCATGTCATGTACAATTTAGCTTCTTCTGGATATTTTGTATTCTTGTTCATCGCAACACCAGCATCAACATGAAAACAATATTGCAAAAGATCTCCATCTTCAGCTACTGGGGGTGCGAAATACCCAACATCATCAAGTCCTCCCAGATCCTCAAATATACCTATTTCCCAACTTCCACCGATAAACATAGCTGCATTTCCAGTTCCAAATATTTGTTGCATAGTTACATAATCAATACCTTCAAATCTTTCAGGGAAAAATTCTTTCAGTTCATTAATTTTCTCAAAAGCCGTTAAAAAGTTGGTATCTGTTATATGTGCTTCTTTAGAGAGAAGCCTTTGTCTTGCTTCTTCTCCTCCGTAGAAATTGGCCCCTAAACCTGAGTATATGACTTCATATAGCATCCAGTTATCTTTAGTTCCTTGGGCAAATACAGTTTCCCCTTTTGACTGGAGAGTATTGCAAATAGTAATGAACTCATTCCATGTTTTTGGAATGGGTAAATTGTATTTTTCGAAAATGCTTTTTCTATAATACACACCGTGTACAACGCCTGCTGCTGGTATACCATAATGAATATTTTCAGGAGTGGACCAAGCATCAACGGCTGCTTTGGGAAAGCTGTCTAATTCTGGAATCATTTTATTTAAATCAATCAATGAATCTGTTTTATATATTTGATATCCAGAATCATATGATCTTAGAAAAATAATATCAGCTCCAGTTCCAGCTGCTAGTGATTGTTTTAGCTGAGCATCATATTCAGTATCTTTGATTGGTTGAAAGTCTATTTCAATATTAGGATGTTGTTTCGTAAATGTTTTATTTATTCTATTCATTCGATCAATATCTTCAGTTCGCCAGCTAGTAAACACTAGTTTAACTTTGTTGCTGGAATTTTCTTTCTGTCCTTCACTCATTACCATTGTTGTGGTACAGATCAGAAGGAGAAGAAATAGGATTGCCTTATTCATCCTTAGCTCCTTTTAGTAAGTCTTGATTCATTGTAAGAAGAGTGAAATTGAAAAGAATAGGTACTGTAGTACTGATTTTGGTACTATTTATTTAATTAAATAATTTTTGTGATATTTCTATTGCTTTATAACGATCATGAATATTGAGTTTTGAGTATATGAGACTGACATGATTTTTTACAGTTTGTTCTGCTAGATATAGCATCTCAGATATTTCTTTGTTATTTTTTCCTGTACCTAGTAATTTAAGAACTTCTCGTTCGCGCTTACTTAGATCTTCTATTTTATTCAATAATCCTTGGTCTACTTTTTGTCGTTTCTCAATCATGAGATGTGGCATTATTTGTTTTGATAATTGGATAACTCCACTATATGCTGCTCTTATAGACTGAATTAGTTCTTCAGGAGGAGTATCCTTAAGAATATATCCTGCTGCTCCATTATTAAGAGCACTGTAGATATATTCATCATCTTCGAAAGTAGTCAGGACTAAAATACAAGTTTTGTTGTCAAAAGATTTTATGTGCTTTATTGATTCCACTCCATTCATCCCCGGCATTCGTATATCCATGAGTATGATATCCGGTTGATAACTATGGTTTAGTTCAATAGCTTCCATACCATTACTGCCAATAGCGATAACTTTCATATCGTTAGTTCTATTTTCAAGAACTGTCTTTAAGCTCTCTGCAAATAATATCTGATCATCAACTATTAATAAGTTCATTCTGATTCTCTCTACTAATCCACGGTATATTTGCTTTGATTGCAAATCCTGTTATTGTATTCCCATAAGTTAAATAGCCACCCACTTTTTCAACACGTTCCTTCATTCCACTTATACCAATCCCTTCAGTGACGGTATGACTTCCTTTTCCATTATCTTCAATAACAACACTGATGAAATCATTTAATAACTGAAAGTACACATCAATTTGTAAGGCATTTCCATGAGTCAAGGAGTTTGTCATTCCTTCTTGTAATAAGCGAAAGATGACATGGTCGAGTTCTTTATTGAGCCGCCATGGTAGATTCCCATATCTGACATTTACAGTTATACCAGTAGATTCAGTAAAAATTCTAGTAAGATTTTGAATAGAATCTATACTGCTATATTCACGTGGTTTTGTTTTCCGTAAAGTATATAGAACTTGTCGGATATCTTTATGTCCTGTTTTTATGATACCTAAAGCTTTGTTTAATAAGGATTCTAGTTTTCTAGCATCTGTATGGATGAGATCCGTGCTGGCTTCTAACATCATTAATAAGTTTGTTAATGTATAACCTACAGTATCATGAAGTTCACGAGTGATATTCATTCTCTCCTTAATGATGCTTTTTTCTTCAGCCAGATTCACATATTGCTGTAATCCTGAATTAGCATTCGCTAGATTTTTTATGACAATTTTTTGATTACTAATGAGTTGTGAATAGTTGCGAATAATTTTATATGTAGTGATGATAATAATACACAAAGAAGACATTACAATTGTTAATATGAAAAGACTAAATCTAACATCCCAAGATCTTGAATGAAATTGAACATTCCAAAACATACCACCATGCTTCACAGTAAAAGATGTTAAGCTAAGTATTCCAGCAAGCATAAGTAATTCTTCTGTGTTAAGAATGAGTACACCTTCAAAAAGCATGATTGATATCAAAAAAAAATCAAACCAAATATTTTGACTGAAAGGCTTTGTCATTATATATTTCAACATCAACTGAATCACGAATAAAGATAAGATTAGACTTTCATTTTTGGGTGAAAACAAAAATATAACAGTAATTGCAAAAAAGACTGTCAGGATACCTATGAATTGATATGTCCAACGCAAAGGAAAGATATAGGTGGGTCTATAAAGAAAAAATTGGGATAATACTGCAAAATAACATAACAACAAAACTAAAAAAACTATTCGTCTAAACAGTGGCTGTTTATTTAATAAAATGTCATCATCATGCAAAACTTAATCCTCTAAGTTATCGTCTCCGTAGATCTTTAATACAAGTTCTGTTGATTTCCTGGCTGATTCCCCAGTAACAAAGGGGGCTTTATCTTTTGAAACAGCCTCTTCAAAATCAAGAAGTATTAATTTATGTCTATCGTAATTATTTAATTGAGGAGTATTACCGCCTAAATCTGCCATAGAAAACAACGTCTTAGTGGGATTTGCTATGCCTTTTATATTCCATTTTATAATACTGTCATTTTGGGTAATAAAATAGCCTTTATCAGTATAGACTTCCATTCTTGCTGGAAATCCTGGACTAGTACAAGTTGATGCTGTAATTGTACTAATCATTCCATCTTCATGTTTTAATATTGTAGCACCATGGTCTTCTGCTTCAATGTCATGAAGGAACCGTCCCAAAAAGCTCTTTACTTTTAGAGGCATTCCAAACATCCATTGATAAGTATCAATATTATGAATGGCCTGTTGAATAAAGGGCCCCCCGCCATCTACAGCATAACCTCCTCGATAGGAGGCAGAATCGTAATAAGCCTGATTCCTCCAAAAGAAACACTGCAAATTGACACTAAAAACTCGTCCTAACTGTTTTGTCTCTAAAAGTTTTTTAATTTCCCTGTTATCAGGTGTGATTCTTCTTTGAAAAGCAACAGCTAACTTAACATTATGTTTTTTACAGGCTGAAATCATTGTGTCAATTGCATCCAAATGTATATCTATTGGTTTTTCAGTGAGTACGTGTTTACCCAGCTGTGCTGCTTTTATGGCATATTTATGGTGCGTTCCGTTGGGGGTCGTTATTATGATGGCATCATATTCCTGGTTAACATCTTCTATTTGTGTCCACGCAGGTATGTTTTGCATTTGTTCAGGTCTTTTCCCTGTTCTTGATATACATCCAACAATACTGGAATCAGCAATATCTTCGATAGCTTGTATATATGTCTTAGTAATATTACCAGTTCCTATGAGTAAATATCTCATCCTCTATCCTATTTCCTCATTATTGGAATCAAAAATAGATTCCCCAAAATCATAGTTTTTATTTTTTATACTAGCCCTATAGTTCTTTAGATCTGCCTGTTTTTCTTTAAAATGAGGGAATATATAATGATAATTTTGTGTTCCCTTATTTTCAATATTCATCTCATTATCTAAACTTAATCTATTAATTTCCTTGTCCTTTTCTTTTTTCCAATTGAAAGGTTTGTCAACATCTCCTATTGGCTGTAAATCAAGGTCTTGTATCGTTCCATCTGAACTAAGTAATTCTGTATAGACATGTTTGCGATAGTTTTCTCTTCTGATCTGTTCATTCTTGCTATTATTGAATTGATTCCTTATTAAAGGAATGAGATAGAATAATAAAGAGAATAGTCCTGGGATAGTTCCTAATATCCAAAAAATGAAATTAGCTGGATTAGCATTTATTAGGTTTCTAAACAAGGTAAAAGTAAAATAATAGACAAAAGAGAAGCCTCTGCCTGTAACAGAAGTAAGATGTAATGTGTAATATAAAAAGTAGACTGAGGTTAATAGGTTAACTCCATTTATTGCCGTTATCCATGTATTTAAGCTTTTTTTATTGTTGTTGAAATTATAAAACACTTTATTTCTATGTTGGGGTGGGTCAAGCTTTGCTGTGGTCTTAAGTAATTCCTCAAAATAATAGATGATTTGACCACCTTCTGTTACTTGTGGTTCTCCTTCAAACTCCAATAGATATCGGTTTAGTCTATCTTGGGCCAAATCTCGATCGTACCCTGTTAATTGAATAAATTCTTCTATTGTAATGGTTCCTTTATTTTTTTGAATAAAAAAGAAAAATAGCTTTTTCTCAATTACTTCCCAATCTTCATTAGGATCTTCCTCTCCAAATACATAGGCAAATACTGATTTATGTAAAGGGTTACCTCTTTTGCTTCTTTGTCTAACCATACCAGAATAGAACCAAACTCTAATAAACACATCAATAAGACGGGAAGACAACCAAAAGGCTCCAAAGCCTGAACCTCTTCTGTTCTCATTACGATTCGATGCAGAGGCAGCAATAGATGCGACCAGTGCAGCAAGGAATAATGCTAAAAAGAGGATAAAATATCCTACAAGCATAACTACTATCCAGATTTTAAAAGCAAAGGATAGTATTTTTTTAGATATTGAAAGTCCCTTTGATAAAAATTTCTTTATTCGAGCTGAAAAACTTTTTTCATTACTTATCATTCCGTGAGGAAAATGATAGAGAATATCTCCTTGATTATTTACTTTAAGATGGCCATTATACTCTTTTAAAATAACCGGTATAGTCTCTTCTACTTGTACTTTTGGCAAGCCTGTATAATTTATAAGGTCAGCAATAGTTCCTTGATTTTTCTGTTTTCTAAAGGACCTGACTAGTTGTTTTTTTACTTTATTGACATTAAAGGCATATATTTTTTTTCCAGCCACAACATCCTCCTAGTTTTGAAAAATATACTGATGGTAGATAAAAAGAGCAATATAAGCTGTTTAGATCTTATTCAAAGCTAACATTTAGGTTCTTCCCTTTACAAATTAGCCTTAAATTCTGGTGTTGATACATTATTAAGGACAATCTCTGCTCATGTATTATAACATGATTATAGCTTGATTAGACTTTTTCTTATCATGAATACTGATAACGGGAGTATCTATATTTATAATTCTATAACTAACAAGAATAGATCTATAAACAGTAGCTTGACAGTCACTAAACCCTATTATAGGTTTTATGTTAAAATCAGGAAAGCATATTTTATTACTTACATATAAGGAAAAGCATTGTCTGAACTTACAGAAGAATTAAATAAACGTCTTACCTTTGCTATAATCAGCCACCCAGACGCTGGTAAGACTACAATTACAGAAAAACTACTCCTGTTTGGGGGAGCAATTCATATGGCTGGTGCTGTAAAAAGTAAAAGAAATTCAACAAAAACTACTTCTGACTTTATGAAAATGGAACAAGAGAGAGGTATATCAATATCTACTTCTGTTATGGGTTTTGATTATAAAGGAAGAGAGGTTAGACTCTTAGATACACCAGGTCATGCTGACTTTTCAGAAGACACCTACCGAACGTTAACTGCAGTTGACTCTGCACTTATGGTTATTGACTCCGTAAAAGGGGTAGAGGAGAGGACCAAAACACTCTGTGAAATAACTGCGATGCGGGCTACCCCGGTTATTACCTACATCAATAAGATGGATAGAGAAGGCCGAGAACCAATTGAATTACTTGATGAAATCGAAGAGGAATTAAAAATAAAAGCTTGTCCATTAAGTTGGCCTATAGGACAGGGGCAACAATTTAAAGGTGTTTATAGTATTTATGAGAATAGAATAATTCTATTTAATCCACGGGAAACCTTAGATACTTCGTCAGAAGTAGTTGAGATAACAGATATAAATGATTCTGCTCTTGATGATGCTATAGGAGAAACTTTAGCTAAGCGCTTACGTGAAGAACTAGAATTGGTTTGCGGTGTCTATCCTGAATTTGATAAGGATGAATACTTAAAGGCCAAAATTACTCCTGTATTTTTTGGTTCAGCCATTAATAATTTTGGTGTTCGGGAACTTATTGACAGTATGGTTGATATTGCTCCTGAGCCTCTACCTCGAGCTACTGAGTCAAGAATTGTCAGCCCAGATGAGGACAAGTTCACAGGATTAATCTTTAAAATACATGCTAATCTCAATCCTCGACATAGAGACCGCATCGCCTTCATGAGAATAAACTCTGGTATTTTTGAACGCAATAAAGCTTATACTCACGTTCGTTCTGGTAAAACATATAAAGCAGCAAATCCAACAGCGTTTATGGCTCAAGATAGAGAGATTATTGACAAAGCTTTTCCTGGGGACATTATTGGGCTTCATGATACTGGTACCTTCAAAATTGGAGACGTCATAACAGAAGGTGAAAAGCTACAATTTACAGGGATTCCTAACTTTGCCCCTTCCATTTTTCGAATAGCACAAAACAAAGACCCTTTAAAATCAAAGCAATTTGATCAAGGCTTACAACATTTAACTGAAGAGGGTGTTGCCCAGGTATTCTATAAAGTAAGCACAAAAGAAAGAATTATTGGGGTAGTTGGACCTTTACAATTAGAAGTTATTCAATATCGATTGGATAATGAATATAAGGCCAAGTGTAACTTTATTCCTGTAGAATATATAGGTGCTTGTTGGGTTAGTTCATCAAATAAAGAACAGCTTAATAAGTTTGAGAAGTTCTTTTATAGTCATTTAGCTAAGGATAAAACTGATAAGTTAGTTTATATGTATAGTAATAAGTGGGTCTTTGAACGGACAAAGGAAGAATATCCTGAACTTACTTTTGCAACAACATCAGATTAATTGAGGTCAATTTGTATGACAAAAATAGGAATCTTTTTTAGACAAACAGCTATATTTACATTATTGAGTCATTCTTGGTTTTTGTTTATCCCATCCTTTTTTCTTAAAAAGATGGGATACCAAAGAAAAGCAGAAGAAAGAGCCTGTCTGTTGGCAAAAAAGTATGCCAGTATGATGGTGAAACTTGGTGGTGGTAATGTTTTAGTAGAAGGTTTAGATAATATTCCCAATGATAGAAATATCTGTATAGTATCTAATCATGAAGCATTAGCTGATATCTTAACCTTGTTAGCAATAATTCCTTTTCCTATAGGGTTTATTGCAAAAAAGGAATTACTTAAAATTCCCTTTCTAAATATATGGATGAAGCAGATTGGTTGTTTTTTTATCGATAGAAAATCACTGCGTAGTGGAATGGACGCCATTCTTGGTGGGGTTCGATCTATAAAAAATGAACATCCTATGGTGATTTTTCCTGAAGGAACTCGTAGTCGTGGAAAAGGTATAAAAGATTTTAAACAGGGGAGTCTAAAACTTGCTACTAAAGCTGAGGCTGTCATATTACCTATCTCTCTGGTTGGAACATACAAGTTCTTTGAAGAACTGGGGCATGTTCAAGGTTGTAAGATTAAAGTTAGGATACATCAACCCATTGAAACCAAGTCTCTTGATTCTGAACAATTGAAAACTTTAGCTTCTGAAGTTGGGGCTATCATAAAAAAGGGGTATGAGGCCTTGCTTCCGATCGAAGAGAGTATAGCCGATTGATACGGCTATCAAGTTCCTCGATTGATACATAACGAGCTTCTCTGATCATCTCTTTTTGATCTATATAGAAAAGCATTCCCGGGATGGTAAATACGGATAATTGTGCGGCTATTTCAGGTGCAATATCTGTGTCCACATAATAAATATCAATATTTTCATATTTTTGAAGCATGTTGATAATTTTGGGTTTCAGAGTTTTACACACTCCACAATCTTCATTGGATATATAAAGAAATAAGAATGTACTCTTTTGTATTATTGTATTAAGATCTTCTAACGTATTTAGTGTTTTCATATACTAATACATAATAATAATAGGGAGTACATATGGCAACTAAAGAAGATGTCTTACAAGCCTTATCTGTGATTATCGATCCCGATTTAAATAAAGATATTGTATCTCTTGGTTTCGTAAAAGAACTTGTGATCGATAAAGATATAGTTAGCTTTTCTGTAAATCTAACTACACCAGCTTGTCCCATGAAAAATCATTTTAAACAACAGGCAGAAGAGCTTGTTCTTGCTTTAGATGGAGTTAGTAAAGTACATGTTAACATGACAGCCCAAGGTTCCGTAAATGGTGGTAAATTAGAAGGGTTAGCCAAAGTAAATGCTATTATAGCTATTGCTTCTGCAAAAGGGGGCGTTGGGAAGTCTACTATTTCAGCTACTATTGCCAGTGAATTAGCTGATCAAGGATTCAAAGTGGGACTATTGGATGTCGATTTGTATGGTCCAAGTTTACCAACTTTATTTAATATCCATAATCCACAAATATACCAAAGAGAGAAATGGATTATGCCTATTGAAAAGGATGGCATGAAGTTTCTATCCTTTGGTTTTTTATTCGGTGATTCCCCTGCTATTATGAGAGGGCCCATGGTCTCTGGATATCTACAACAAATTTTGACACAAGTTGACTGGGGTGAATTAGATTACCTACTAATTGATATGCCTCCTGGTACTGGTGATATACAACTAACATTAAGTCAGACTTTGCAATTGGATGGTGCTGTTATTGTAACGACTCGTGCCAATCTGTCATTAGTTGATGTAACAAAAGGTATTCTTATGTTTGAGAAGGTAGGAGTTCCCATGTTAGGGGCTGTAGAAAATATGTCCTACTTTATTTGTGACAATTGTGATAAAAAGCATTATCTATTTGGCAACTCCAGGGTTAATCTCACAGAACGATTTGGTTTACCTTTATTGGCCGAAATCCCAATTGAGAACTCCAGAGGTGGGAGCTTTGACAATTATGATACGAATGAAACTAATCAAGATTTAGTTGAAACAATGATTCGTGAATTAGGTAAGAGAAGATATGAAAAAATCATACCTCCCACAGTCGAATTTTCTGAAGCGGAAGTTACTCTTAAATGGGAAGATGGTAGAATTTGGAATATACCTAACAAGATATTACGTGATTCCTGCGGTTGTGCTCTGTGTGTTGATGAGTACTCTGGGCAAAAGATCATTGATATAAACAGTATTCCTGACAGTATACACGGAAAATCATCAGTTCCATTGGGTAATTATGCCGTATCTATTACCTGGAGTGATGGCCACTCATCCAGTATCTATCCTTATTCAAAGTTAGAAGAGATATTCAATAATCTTAAAAACTGAACCTATTTATAGGTTCAGTTTTCTTTTTGATTGAGAAGCCAATCAAAAAATTGTGTATAAACCTGCCAGCTACTCTCACCATAACCACCTGCCATTAAGAAAGTCGCTGGTATATTGTTTTTCTGTAAGAACTTATGGACTAAAATATCTCGTTCTAATAATTGTTCTAGACTTAAATTCAAACATTGTGTAGACGGTAATTCATCCTTCTCATAGGGGTCAGATCCATCAACTACTAAAGCAATATCAGGCTTACCCATTGAAATTAATTTGTCCAGGGCTTCTTTTAGTAACTCATTATATTTACCTTCCTGACCAGAATGGATAGGTACATCAATATTACTTGGTATAAAAGCTGGATTATTTGGATAATTGTCTTTTGGTTCCAAAGGCCATCCTTCGGCCATGTGAACACTTAAAGTCGTAATACTATCATCTTGTGCTGTAATGGCTGCTGTTCCATCACCTTTATGGGCATCAACATCTATAATCCATGCAGTCTTAATGAAACCTTCTGCTTGTAATTTTCTAATTGCTGTCAGAATGTCATTAATGGCGCAAAAACCTGATCCGTGATCATAGTGTCCATGATGCATACCACCACCAAAATAAAATACAAACTTTTCTGTAAGTGATGAATGCGCTGCATGGTAAGTACCTGAAGCTACTCTCACAATTTCATCTAAAATACCAGGTAAATCCTTCTTCGCGTCATTAGGGTTATAGCGATTATAATTCCCTGATTCATCGATTAACTCATATACTTTTATAATTTCTTCTCTGGTGTTTGTCTCAAACAATCGTTGAATGTAATTATCTTCATGAACACGTAGAAAGTCTTCTTTTTTTAGATTAGTGCTTGGTTTATCAAGGAGTAATGGCTTGTTGAATAAAGAATGTTTACTAAGATAACTCCAGCTCTTGGAGACACGACTGTCTCTAACAGGAATCTCTATGCCATAATTCCACATTTCAACCCGAAGTTCTGGATGGTACAAAAATTTCATATTGACCTCTGTAATAGATAGATGATTTCCCCTTCTTTTGTAAGAGGTATAATTGTTTCTTCATATAATGTACGCATTAATTTAGGATCAACCAAATTACGTAAATTATTATCTACATCTTTTTGTATTTCTTTTGTTTTTGTTTCGATACGGTCCAGAATGGAATTCTCAACCTCTTGTCGGGTTAATAAAACTAACAATTCTTGTTTTTTAGATTGTTTTATTAACTCTTTGTATTTATCTGGAGCTTGTCTATATTTACTTTCTGCCACGTATAGTGATCCATAATGTATTCGTCGCATAATTGCCTGAAAAAGGGCAATATCATGTTCGACACTTGAACCATAATTACCATCATCTTTATCTTCACAAAATAGCCTAACAATATCCAAATATCTACTTTTTAGATCACTAGTTAGGTTTACAACATTTAGATTTTTGAGATCCAAAGGATTATGAGCATTAAATTCGCGTCTTGATTTAGGTAATCCATTAAAAAATGGTCGTTCTTCAGGAACAAGAAATCTGCCAAAAATTGAATCCATTTCCTCTTGATAACGTAATCTTAGATCGAACAAACTCTCATTTTGGTGAGGAGCAAAACCACTCTGTCCATCAGTATAGACACATAGGTTTAGAGGATACTGAACCCTATTAATAAGTTTATAAATGATTTCTTCTTCCAGACTTCTAAGTCTTGCAGCAATTTTATCCAAGTCTAACTTCATAGTTTACTATAGAAATCTTTTTATTTAACATCAATAGCTTTGATAGTATTGTATTTATTATTATTATATGAGTAAGCAATTAAAGGAGGTTTTCAATGATAGAGCTTAATTTTGCCAAGGAATTAATGTCAGCTAATAAAATGGAAGAGGCCATTCCTTTTCTTCAATCTATCTTATATGAAGAACCTGATAACATTGAAGTGCTTTCATTATTAGGAGTGGCATTCACTGAGTTAGAAGAAATAGAAAAAGCTTATAAGACTTTTCTTTATGTTATCAAGTTAGATCCTACTAATCCTATCAGTTTGGAAGGTTTAGGTGTTATTGAATACAAAAAAGAAAATTATACTGAGGCTCTTGATCATTTAAATACAGCGCTTGCTTTTGTTCCTGCCAGTTCTTCGGTTTTAAGAAATTTAGGTGTTGTGCATATTAAATTAGATAATTCTGATGTTGCGAAAAGAAACTTACAAAAATCACTTGAAATTGATCCAGAAGATTATAAAACCTCTTATGCTCTAGCCAGTGTATATGTAGAACAAGGTGAATATAAAGAAGCAGGAAGACTCCTTGAAGCTATAAAAGGTGATAATATTCCAGCATCATTTAGAATTATGGCAAAGAAACATCTTAGTAAATTAGAAAATGAAGGTATGATTTAAATGATCGTTTTGTAATACATTTATACTCCTGTTGTTTACTTATCTAGAATGATATGGCTCTTTACAATAGGTAGAGTAACTGTCAAGATACATGAAACATAAATAAGGAGTTAGAATGTTAAAAAAGCTAACAATTCTATTTTTTTGTTTGTCATTTATGATTACTTCTCTTTTTGCAGGTGGGCAAAAAGATACTGAAAGTGAAAAAATTACAGATGAAATGATGGAGCAAAGTACACAAATTAGTGTTAATAATGATGTTGTTGCTTCAGTTAATGATGTTGACATAACACAAACTGAATTCAATGATAAAATGGAGAGAATCAAGGCTTCCTATGCTCAAAAAGGTCAACAATTAAACGCTGATCAGATTAAGGAAGTTGAAAAACAGTTACTTGATTCTTTGATTAAACAAATTGTTTTAACTCAACAAGCAGATATTTTAGGAATAACAGCTGATCAGCAGACAATTGACGCTCAAATGCAGGGTTATGCCAGTCAGTTTGGATCTGATGAAGCCTTCGTTGCAGAATTGAATAAGCAGGGATACTCAAAAGAGGATCTACAAAAAGACATCGCTTCTGGAATCAGAATTAATCAATTAATACAGCAGGAAGTTGGATCAAAAATGGTTCAAATTACGGAAGACGAAGCTCGTAGCTACTACACCGCTAATCCGGAAGAGTTTACTCAGCCTGAGCAAGTTAGAGCGAGCCATATATTAATACAGGTTGCCTCTAACGCTTCTGATGATGAAAAGACAAAAGCATATAAAAAAGCTGAAGCCGTGTTAGAGAAAGTCAAAGAAGGTTTGGATTTTGGTGATTTAGCAAAAGAATATTCAGAAGGCCCTTCTGGACCAAATGGTGGTGATTTAAACTATTTTGGAAGAGGGCAGATGGTACCTGCTTTTGAAGAAGCAGCCTTTGCATTAGATGTTGGTGAAGTTTCAGATATAGTTGAAACTCAATTTGGCTATCATATCATCAAAGTATTTGATAAAAAAGCAGCTCAATTGATTCCATTTGATACCTATAAAGGTAAGATCATAGATGCTATGAATCAAAAGAAATACCAGGCTGCTTATGAAGACTATCTACAACAGTTAGAAGATAAGGCTTCTATAAGTAAGTATCTATAAACTAGATAAAAAAAGGCTTTTCTAATAAAGAAAAGCCTTTTTTTAAGCTGGGATGCCCTTTCTTATTTTACTCAGTAATATATCAAGTACTTTTTGTTGACTATCCTGCATTTCTTTTATTGCTAACTTACGTAATGGATCTTTTTCCTGTTCAAATAAGATTTCTCGTGCTTGTAATACCAATTGTAACTGTTTTCTTAGTTGCAGTGTGTATCTTCTTAGTGCCGTTTCATCTAGTAGGTCCAGGTTTGTCTTAAGTAAATCATTGATATCTGAACCATTATCTTCTGACTCAGCTTCTTCCTGATTAAAGGCAAAAGTTAGAAAAGGTTCCTCCTTTTGCTCTTCCGTTACTTTTATTTGTTCAGGATCCTTTATCTCTTCTACCTTTTCACTTTGAGCTTCTGTTTCTATTTGTTTTTCTTCGGGAACTTTAGCAGATAACCACTGCATTAATAGTTCATACTCAATGGACTCTTGATTCCCCTGAAAATCAAATTTAATATCCTTAAGTCTTTCACATATTGGACAATCATCCTTGTCACAGTAGTAGTTCATTGGGAATTGGTTTATAAATTTCATGAAAATAGGTAGAAATTTTTCTTTTTCTCCTGATTCAAGTTCATACTGTCCTTCAGAATAAGGAGTTCCCATCCTTACTGCTAATAAATACTTTTTCTCATCTGTATTAAGGATTTTTAATTTGTTAGATATACCTACTACATGTAGAATTTCTTTTGGTTTGAATCGGTCTATTAAAAAAGTCATGGAAGTCCTTTCGGTAGATGTAAAAATATGCAGAAAATGATTCTATACAAATCTCAAAATCATGGCAAGTTATGAATAGAGATTTTACTTATTTTATTCCATGGATCATGTGACGTTTTTTCCCATATCCCTTCAGTCTTTTAATTGTAAAACCTGCATCTCTTAGTTCTCTTTTAACTGTCCCTTTTGAGGTATAAGTAGCTATGGTCGTTCCCTCTAGGGATTTGTCATATATCATTGAATAGATGTTCTTATTCCACAAGGACGGATTTGATTCAGGATTAAAGCCATCCAAATACCAAGCATCACAAATATTGAATTTATTAATATTTTTTTGTGCTTCTCCAAAATATACTGTTAGCTTTACTCTTTCTTCCGGCCATTCCAGATGAATAGAAGTCTTTCCTTCAATATTCCACTGCTCAAGAAATAGTGCCACTATAGTATCTAGTTCCATCCAGTCTTCTAAAATTGAAGTTAAATCAGTTCTTTCGATAGGATTTAGTTCTACTGATTGATAGTGCAACTGAGAGGCATTAATGAAACCATTGCGAAAACGATCCCAGGTTGCTAAGAAATTCAATCCTGTTCCAAACCCTGTCTCTCCAATCGTTAGGGATTGATTAAAATTTCTGTTTTCTAATGAATTCCCACTAATGAACACGTATCTAGATTCTTCAAGACCTGTATCTTTATTATAATAAATGTCATCAAACTTCTTTGATCTTAAGTTTTTGTATGTATATTCTAAATCTTCATTCTTCACTTTGAAAAACTACATGATTTTATCTAAAATGAAAATATGAAAATAAAAGAAGAAAAAGATCAAATAGCTCTCTTAAAAAAAGTATTATGCTTTAAATACCTAGATGATAATGTACTAAGAAGCTTGAAAAGTGCAGGAGACTTCATAAAATATAAAGATTTAGAGGATATTGTTGTAGAACATGATGATAGCTTACACTTTTTTGCTGTCATGGAAGGAACTGTTACTGTTCATGTTAATAAGCAAGGACAAGGGGAGGTCTACATATCTTCTATTGGAAGCGGGGAAGTCTTTGGTGAAGCTGGGATTTTTTTGAAAATGAAGCGTACCGCTACAATTAGAAGTAGGGGTGAGTCTCTAATTTTTAAGATACACCGCCAGCAATTAATACAGTTTATTAATGCAAATGCCAGTAGCGGTGTGAAAGTTTTAATGATCGTAATCCATGGTTTGCTTAGAAAGCTAAGGGAGTCAAACCAAGAGTTGGCCTATGAACGCCGACTTGATGCGGAACAAAGTGAAATTGATAGTTTGGTTGAGGAGATTCTCAAGTAAGCATCCTTGACAATTCAGTCTTTAGTCTCTTAAATGTGTAGGAGATAGGAATAAAAAGAGGTTTATTAATTGATTACTGTATCAAATGTTACTTTGTCCTTTGGAGAAAGGACGCTCTTCAAAGATGTTAATATTAAATTTACTCCTGGTAACTGTTATGGTTTAATTGGTGCTAATGGTGCTGGTAAATCAACTTTTCTTAAAGTGTTATCAGGTGTTATCCCTTCTGATGAAGGTGATATCTTTATTGACAAAAACCAACGTATGGCTGTTCTGGAACAGGATCAGTTCAAATTTGATAATAGCCAAGTTCTTCATACTGTTATTATGGGGCACAAAAAGCTCTATGACATTATGATGGAAAAAGATGCTATTTATGAAAAAGAAGATTTTACTGAAGAAGATGGAATGAGAGCCAGTGAGTTAGAAGGTGAATTTGCTGAGCTTGGTGGATGGGAAGCGGAAGCAGAGGCCTCTGCTTTATTAGCTGGCCTTGGTATTGGTGATGATTTCCATGAAAAATTGATGAAAGATCTGGAAGGTGGAGAAAAGGTTCGTGTTCTATTGGCACAAGCTTTGTTTGGTAACCCAGATATTCTACTTCTTGATGAGCCTACTAACCACTTGGATATTGAATCTATTAAATGGCTTGAGGATTTTCTTAGTCGTTTCTCAAATACTGTTATAGTTGTTTCTCACGATAGGCATTTTTTGAATCAAGTGTGTACTCATATTGCAGATATTGATTATGCCGCAGTGAACTTGTATGTAGGAAATTATGATTTTTGGTATGAGGCTAGTCAGCTAGTATCTAAACAAAAAAGAGATGAAAAGAGAAAAACTGAGGAAAAGGCTGCTGAACTAAAGGCCTTTATTCAGAGATTTGCCTCTAATGCTTCTAAAGCAAAACAAGCCACAAGTCGAAAAAAACAGTTAGATAAACTGGATCTAACTGATTTACCACATTCTTCTAGAAGATTCCCTTACATTGCGTTTAAACCTGAGCGTGAATGTGGAAGAAGTGTATTATCGGTAAAAGGTTTGGACTTGGAAGTTGATGGTGTTAAATATTTTGATAACTATGACTTCCAGTTAGAGCAAGGTGATAAAGTTGCTTTTTTAGGTGATGGTAATATAAAAACTGCTTTTTTTGATGTCATTTCTGGTGAGGTTGTTCCCCAGAATGGTGATATCGAATGGGGTGTGACGATTAGTCATAGTTACTTACCAAAAGAGAATAGTAAGTATTTCAGTGAAGATATAAATCTTATTGATTGGTTACGGCAATTTTCTGAAGAACAGGATGAGACATATATTCGTGGATTTTTAGGAAGAATGTTATTTTCTGGTGAAGATGCTCTTAAAAAGGTTACTGTTCTCTCAGGTGGAGAAAAAGTACGTTGTATGTTAAGCAAGACTATGCTGGCAAATTCTAATGTCCTCATCCTGGATGAACCTACTAACCACTTAGATTTGGAAAGCATCACAAGTTTGAATAATGGCCTCATTGATTTTAAGGAAGTATTGCTTTTTACAAGTCATGACCATCAGTTTATTGAAACTGTTGCTAATAGGATTGTTGAATTTACTCCAAGTGGTATTATCGATAGAAGAATGAAATTCGAAGAATATCTTAGTAACAAGGATGTTACAGAATTACGTCATGAATATTATAAGGGTCATCAAAGACTTAGTTTGTAAGAATACAAAAGGCTGTTGCAAAATTGATATGTGCAACAGCCTTTTTGCTTTAGTCAAAAAGGTTATAAACCGCTTGTTACTGATAAGACTGCATATCCACTGGAAAGGTCTTCCCTTCGAACAGTAACATTCTCTGGAACACGTAAACGAACATTAGTAAAGTTCCACAATGCTGTGATCCCAAGTGATACTAGCCTTTCAGCAGCTTCTTGTGCATATCGATTGGGAACCGTTAAAACAGCAATTTTAATGTCTTTTCCCGAGACTTCCTCTTCCAGTTTATCCATACTGTATACTTGGACACCGTTAATGATTTTACCAATTTTATCTGTGTTTGTATCAAAAGCTCCTACAAAATTTAATCCATTTTTGGGGAAGGCTTTATATCCAAGTAACGCTGAACCTAAGTTTCCTGGACCGATAAGAATGGCATCATGAACAATATTCCATCGTAGAAAGTTTTCTAGAGCATCTATCAATTCAAGCACTACATATCCAACGCGAGGTTTACCAACAATACCAGTCACAGATAAATCTTTACGTACTTGAATAGGTTCGAGACCTAATTCTCTGGCAATAACAGTACCAGATACCACCTCAATATCTTCTTTAGCCATTAATCTAACTACATGTAGATAGGAAGGTAATCTTCTAATTGTAGGGGAACTAGCCAATCCTCGATCTACCTCTTTCCATTTATCAAAACCGGTCATTTATTATCCTTTAAAAATGATGAGTATAGGTCCAGTAATTATATAATTTTTTATTGAATATAGCAAGATTTTAATTATGATCAACATTTTGGATGAGAGATTGAAATCTGCATATATTTAAAACTATATTACTGATATACTAAATCTGTATGACAGTTAATATAGAAAAAATAATAAACAATGGCAATGGATTAGGTTTTGTAGATGGACAAGCCGTTTTTGTTCCCTATTCTGTTCCTGGTGATATCTTAGAAATTAATATAGTTGAAGATAAGAAAAACTATATGGTTGGAAACATCGTTAAAATTGTAGAGCCAAGTAAGGCTCGAATAGAGGCTCCATGTCCTTATTACATGAAATGTGGTGGCTGTAATCTACAACATATTGCCCCACAAAAACGTATAGACTTCCTTAAAGAAATGTTGATAGAGCTCTATCAAAGAAATGGTGGATTCTCTCCGGATATTCAATGGATAGAAGCTGATACAAATTGGGAATATAGAAATCGTGTTCAACTACATAGTAACAAGGGACACTTAGGATATATGTCAGGCTCTAGCCATACTGTTATACCTATTGAATCCTGTGCCGTGTTGATTCCTGTATTAAATAAACTCTTCAAAGATAGTTACCAGCATGTGGGAAGAAAAAATTACTTTGGTATCGATAACAAAGTTTATCAAGAAGAGGAAAAGGTTAATATCAATATTCTGGGTAAAGAGATTCAATTCCCCAATAAAGGTTTTTTTCAATCGAATATCACAGAAATAACAAAAGTCTTAAAATATATTAGATCTATAGCAAAGGGAAAAACTTTTTATGATTTATATGGGGGCGTTGGGACTTTTAGTACAGTACTTGAAGAGCAATTCAATAATTTTGTTGTTGTCGAATCTTATAAAGAGATAAAGGCCTATGCCAATAATAACATAAAAGGATCTAAAAAAATATTTACAACCCGGATTGAACATTGGTTAAAGAAGTTTAATGGTGCATTTGGCTCAGATGATTGGGTTATGGTTGATCCTCCGAGAACAGGTTTAGATAAAAGTGTTCGAAAGTTCTTTATTGAAAAGAAACCAGCAAACCTTATTTACTTATCATGCAATCCTGCTACACATGCAAGAGACATGGCTGAATTACTACAAAATGGATATAAACTGGATGTCTTACAAGTTTATGATTTTAATCCTCAAACAGCTCACTTGGAATGTCTATCTGTTTTAAAAAGAGATGAAACGACATAGGTTTTTAATTTTTTTCTTATTACTTAATTCGTTTGCTTTTTCTCAAGCTAATCACACGCCTTTATGGCGTGTTGTCACTGGTGGTAGAATATTAAGCCAACCAGTAATTGGCCCAGAAGGAAATGTTTATACTATTAGTGAAGATAGAAAATTGTATTCGGTCTCTCCTCAAGGGGAAATGAGGTGGCAGTTTGCTTCAAAAGACCCTTGGTCTGAAACGATAGCTCTTACTTCAGATAATAAAATTATTATTTCGAATACTAAAGGATTACTTTATTTATTGGATTTAAATGGAAATATTATCTGGACCTATAAATTATCATCCCCTCTCAGGGGAGATATTTTAGTCTCTCCGGCAGGACAGATTTGGATTACAACCATAGAAGATTCTATAATTGTTATATCTCCTAATGGACAACTATCTTTTAGTATCCAACTTCCAAATAAGCCTAGCATCTCACCTGTTATGGATTATGATGGTACGATGTATATCTCTCTGAACAATAAACAGCTCTTAAGCCTAAATAGTTGGGGAAAGAGGCGTTGGAGTATTACAATACCAGGAATTACAACTTCATTGGTTATTGGAAATAAAGGTATTCTCTATCTTGGGACAGATCAGGGAAGTCTCACAGCTATAGGAAAGGGGGGGGAGATTTTATGGTCACATAAAATCTCAGATAACAATCTGCCTCTAAAACAATTGTTCATATCAATGAATAATCAATTGATAAGTTTGGATCAATCAGGAGAAATATCTGTTTTGTCTTCAAAGGGGAATATTATAAAGAAGACAAGTTTAATGTCTGATGTGTCTGGTTATGGTAGCTTATCAGATTCGGGCATATTATACATTCCCACTTCAGATTACCAAATTAAGGCCATATCATTAGATGGCGTTATATTATGGACTTATTTATCAGATAGACCATTTCAAAGTGTTATGACGACTCCTGGTCCTATCATAGTCGCAGGAGGTTCTGATTGGATTCTCTATGCATTTAAGGGAGAGCCTAGCACTTTTACCTCATGGAGTGTCTTGCGAAGTGATAGTTCCAATACAGGTTTGAGTCATAGAAATGGTTTCTTTACTTATTATGATGAATATTTTAAAGATAACCCTCAATACCAATATTATAAAAAACTAATTCATAGCACAGGTGATACGGGAAAATGGCAAGTATTGTCGTATATCGAAGAAACATTACAGGATCCAGAATGGATCCAGAAAATGCCCTATGCAACGTCCTTGCTTATAGATATTGCTAGAGAAGGGCTAATAAATCCTAATTATCATAAGAAAAGAATTGATAATGATTTTCCATTAACACGGGGAAAAGCTTATGAATTATTAGGGGTAATAGGAAATATAGGATGTCGGGATTACTTAATCGATGCCTTAAATCATGAATACGATACATCGGCTATTGTTAGTTGTATCAACGCCTTGGGATCTATTGGTCATGATTATGATGGTGGGATTTCACGTTCCATCTCACAGGCCATAAAGAGAAACACAGAAAATGATCAAATTGCTCAAAGTGGGATTCAAGCTTTTCGACAGATAGTAGCCTATAATGGGCGTCCAACAGATTCTATGATGCTTGATTCCTTAGCAAACTTATTTCAGGGGCCCTATTTACCGCATACGAGAGCACTTGCTTTAAGTCTTTTTGAAGAAATCAAAAAAAATAATCTTAATGTATTCAATTAGCTTTTGCCTTATAATAATTATTGGGAGTTAGTTATTTCTATGTACAAAGTAATGTTATCTGTTATCTTAATTTTTTTTGCGAACAATCTTTATTCACAGGATGTTGCCAGGAATGAATTAGAATCAGTTGCTGATAAAGCAATTGAGTTTACTCGCTATGTAGGGCCTCATTCTGTTATCCAGTCTGCTAATAGTATAGCTTCTATTGGATCCTATCTTGGAAGGGAATCGTCTTCTGACAATAAAGCTAATTATGCAGATAAATATATTGTTAATCGTTATATAGAAGAATCATCTGGATTTAATGGGGATGTGATCTCTATTACGTCAAAAGCAGAAGTAGACGATATAGATAATCTGAGACGTATTCTGAGTGGTTACTTCCAACAAGCCTATGAATACAATCCGGAAGAGGCCCTTTTATTAGCTAAAGTAGTGACAATCTACAATGCTGTGTATAGAAAAAAACTCACTTATTTCATAGATAACTACGTACCATCTTTGAGTCGTTCTCTGGAAGAAGAAAATGTTGGTTTATCAACTCATTGGGAAGACTGGGCAGGGCATAGTCAGATTATTGTTCCTTTACGTAATTCTTTCAGTAGTGGAGATAATAGCAAGTTAGATACGGATAGTCTAACAACACAGGATGTTATAAATGATATAGGTAACTCTGATGAAGGTTTGGAAACACGAAAAGACATTACAGAATTAAAGGAAAATGAAATACAGGAAGATAAAGAAGCTGTTGACGCAAAGGAAGAAGAATTACAACAACGTCAAGAAGCTCTTGATAATAATGAACAAAATTTGTCAGTCAAAGATAAACAAGAAGAACAAGAAGCTATCAATCAGGAAAAAACAGAAGTTGATGAAGCTAAAGCGGATATTGCACAGAGGGAAGAACAGTTAGCAAAGGAAAGAGATGATATTGCCCAAGAGGAACAGGCAAAAATACAAAACGAACAGGAAGCTGCTAAAAATACTGATAATAATGATCCGTCTATTCAACAGGATATTAAAAAGGTTTTATTCTTAGAGGTAAATGGTCAAGGCGAACAAGCCTATGCTCAACTTGTTATCATTAATGCAGAAACGAAAGATAAAATCAAAGAATCTGCCCTGAATACAGTGAGAGGACGACGTTTTGAATACTATGGTAATTCTATACTGGTTGTCGCTGGTAGAGAAGATCGGGGAGGGGCTGTAAAACTAATCCTACTTGATTCCAGTGAACTTGGAATGATCTTGGAAAGCGATGTGGAAGTCTTTGGAAATACTTTATTATTGCAGGATGGTCAAAATATATATGCTGTTGTTAAATCAGGTTCTGATTGGGTGTTAGGATTGTTAAATTCTGAATTAAAATTGGTAGTAGAATCGGAAGAAAAAGTATATC
Source organism: Spirochaeta cellobiosiphila DSM 17781 (assembly GCF_000426705.1). Lineage (NCBI taxonomy): Bacteria > Pseudomonadati > Spirochaetota > Spirochaetia > Spirochaetales > Spirochaetaceae > Spirochaeta > Spirochaeta cellobiosiphila. The sequence goes on along the minus strand of NZ_AUFW01000018.1, from coordinate 29,774 downwards.
CTTACACAGCGATGGAACTCGCTGAGGGTAAGTTATATCTTCAAAGTCAGAATGGTAGCATCTTATCCCTTGATCCCAAGACATTACGTTAATTAGAGGTAGTATTGTGAATCATCCTTTTAAAGGAAGAACTATATCTGTAGTCGAAGACCTATCATTAGATGAACAATGGTATATGTACCAACAGACAGCAAAATTAAAAAGATCTTTAAAGGAAGGAAAAGATGTATCATCTTTTCGAATAAATGATCCAGAGTTCTCTGTGTATTTAATGTTTTTTGAAGATTCCACTAGAACAAAGGAATCTTTTCGTAATGCTGCACTCTTTCATCGATGCAGATTAAATGTATTTGATGCAAACAGTTCATCATTCAATAAAAAGGAAAGTCTAACTGATACTATTAAAATGTTAACAGGTTATTCAGAAAAGTCTTTATTCATCATTCGATCTCCTCAAGAAGGTGTTTGCCGTATGCTTGAAACAAACATTGGAGACTATGCTGAGAAAATGGACTTTATTCAACCATCATTTATCAATGCAGGAGATGGAAAACATGAACATCCTACCCAGGAATTCCTGGATGAGTTTAGCTTTCTTGAACAAAACGAATGGAATAGAGACTCCATTCATATTGCTCTGGTAGGGGATTTATTTCACGGAAGGACTGTTCACTCTAAAGCTAATGGACTAAAAATATTCAATAATGTTTCAGTAGACCTAATTGCTCCTGCAGAGCTTTCAATGCCTAGTAACTATATACAAATAATGAAAAGTAATGGATTCAAAATTAGAGAATTTCAATCTATAGAGTCATATTTAGCTCAACAAGATGTGGCTAAAATATGGTATTTCACAAGATTGCAACTGGAAAGAATGGGGGACAAAGTTCTAGATAAAGCTGATAGCTTAAGATCTTCAGTAACTTTTAAACGCCAATATCTTAAGGATATACCTGAGGGAACAAAATTCTATCATCCCTTACCTAGACATAGAGTCTACCCAGTAATTCCCCCATGGTTAGATTCCACTGACTTAAATGGTTATGATGAACAATCTGTAAATGGATATTTAACAAGGATTATTGAAATTGGTTTACTTGGTGGTGCTCTCGGTGAGGATTTTACCGGTGCTACAAAAGAAGTAATATACAAAGATGAAGAGTTTGTTATTGGTGCACCAATTAAAAAGAAACCAGTAAGAGATGTTAAGACGGGAATCAAACCAGTTGAAAATGGTATTGTTATAGATCATATTGGGTTTGGAGCGCCAATTCCAAAAATATGGAATCAAATTGATAAAATACGAAAGACAATGGAGCTTAATTATTCCAGTTCTCATGGTGTATTTTCTTCACGGAATATTGATCAGTATAAAGGAATAATCAGCTTACCTAATATCCTGTCATTTGATAGGCGTCAAATGAAAATGTTAGGAGCTATTGCTCCTGGATGTACTGTAAATATTGTCAAAAATCAAGAAGTTAAAGAGAAATATCGATTATTAATGCCTCCACGTATATATAATTTTGATCAAATAAGTTGCCGAAATACTAATTGTATTAGCCATAAAAGTCATAACGAGCCTATAATAACAATGTTTTATAGATCTTCCGAAGATAGATATGTTTGTAAGTTCTGTGAAAAATCCTATAGTTTTGATGAAATATGGAATTAATCCTTTTTTTTGAAAATACTATGAAAGAAGTTCATTAGAAAGGTTTTGATTCTATTGATTAAGGAAGGACGACGAAGACGTTCTAGTCTTTGATAACCTTCCTTGAGTTCTTCTGTGGATAGGTTTTTTCTATGTAGATTCTCTTCAATTTCTAATTCCAATAATGTAAGACTAGTTGCTTCTGAAATAATTAACACTGGAATCTGATTCCAACCTAGTTTCTTTGCTGCCGTAAGTCTCCTTTCTCCAGCTATTAAACAATAATCAGATGTTACTAGTATGGGATTTATTAATCCGTTCTTTTTGAGACTATTTATTAGGGGTTCCAGATTACCTAAATCTTTTCTCAGACGTTTTCTTACTTTGATTTGATTAATAGGAACTTTCATATTCCTATTTTACTAAAGAACTCTCTATTAGTCCAATAGAGAGTTTATAGGTTCTTCTTGATCAGCCGAACTGGATGAATCACTATCAAAATCAAAATCTAAATCCAGAGCATAGTCTAGATCGTTAGAACTGTAATTATCATCAAGGTTAGTAGTGATATTTAAATCTAAGTCATCAAGAGGTAAAATTTGTGCAGATATTCCTTGCTTCATAGATTCAATCAAATCATCATCTCTATCATGTTCATATTTAGCTATATCCTGTGAGTTAGCCCTTGGTTCTGTACCTGAGAGAAATATCTCCTTGATAACCTTTCCTTTCGAATATTCTGTAGGTCTCATTCCGGTTTCGGAGTCAATATTTACTTCCACAAGTCCATTTTCTGGTCTTGGAAAATCAACAGGTTCTAATTCTTGATGTATAGATCTCATATATTCTGCCCATGTGGGACCAGCTGCTGTCGCTCCTGTTAGATACAAACCTAAAGAGCTTCCTGACTTATCAAATCCAAACCATATGGCCGTTGTTACATAGGGGCTAAAACCAACAGTCCATGCTGCTGACCAGTTTTGAGTTGTTCCTGTCTTACCAGCCATTGGCATGGGAAGCCCTGTTTTATAGCCTTTGTAATAGGGATATGTTAGATAGTCATGAGTCGCCCATCTTAATGTACCTTCTTTGACTGTTGTCTTTAGTATGCTTACCATTATATAGGCTTCTTGTGGTGTCATTATTTGTAATGACTTGCCTCTTGACTTCTGTTGTTCTCTTAATTCTTTTTCAGGAGATACAATTATATTACCTTCTCTGTCTTCAACATAGCGTATAGATAATGGATCAACTTCCATTCCCTGATTGGGAAACGTTGCATATGCTCTAGCCATTTGTAAGGGTGATACTGATATTACACCTAATGCTAGGGGGTATTTTCTGGGGAAAACTCTTGCGATTTCCTCTGGATCAGTTATTCCTAACATACGGCTTGCTCTATTAATAGCCGCATCAAATCCAATTCCATCAAGAACCTGGACCGCTGGTACATTCATAGAGTGGGCCAAGGCTTGTCTCAGTAGAACAGAACCTTCCCATTCTCCCTTATAATTTAAAGGTGTGTACCAAGACCCGTCATCATTATAGAAAACGATGGGTTTATCTTCAATTCGTGTAGCGGGCGTATACTTTCGACTAGAGATAGCAGCAGAATAATAAAGTGGTTTAAAAGAGGATCCCGGTTGCATTTTTCCTTGAACAGCTCTGTTGAACTGATTAAGAGTATCAAATTTAGAACCACCTACCATGGCTAGAATATAACCTGTACGGTTATCTAAAGTGATCAAGGCTCCTTCTACTTCATTTTTCTTAGAATCCTGTCGACTTTGGTACACTGAGCGGATGGCCACGTCTTTGATATCTGTCATACCAAATACAGTTGCTAATATATCCAGTGTAGGGGTTAGATCTTCTTTAAAATGTTGTCTAGCTTTTGCCTTGTTTTTGGCTCCTGCTACACGTATATCATTTATATTATAGACTAGAGATAGTAAATCAACGATGGGCACATATTCATCATTGACAAAGTCCATTTTATGAAAAGTTTCCCGTTGATATTGGTTGTTAACTTCTTTAATACGTCTTGACATAATTTCTTCTGCTTGACGCTGATAATCCAAATTAAGAGTGGTGTGAACAATATATCCGTCTTTGTATATATCTTGTGCCCCATAAATAATGTTGTCCAACTCTCCACGAATATATTCTGAGAAATATGGAGACTGATCTTCCCTTTCAAAGAAAGCAGTGGCTGTAGAATCTCTCTGCCAGTCATAATTGGTCCAGTATTCTTCAAAACTTTGATCTACATATTCCTGGGAATATAAACCTGCTGCCACTGTCTGTTCTAAGAGGATATGTTGAATCTTCTTTGCAGAATTAGGCCTTTTAATTGGACTATATAATTCTGGACGAACAAGTTGAATAACTAACATAGCTGATTCCGCTAAACTTAGAGATCTGGCAGAATGCTTGAAGAAGAATTGACTAGCTGCTTCAACACCATATGTTGAGTGCCCGAAATACATCTTATTAACATAATTTTCAAGGATTTCCCATTTGGATAGTTTTCTCTCAAGTTGAAAAGCCCACCATAACTCACGAACCTTTCTGGTTATCGTTAGTTTTGTTCTGTCTGCGTACATATTACCAGCCAATTGCTGACTCAAAGTACTACCACCAGAGACATATCGACCTAAAATAATATTTGCCAGGGCTCGGGAAAAACCCATAATATCGAATCCAGAGTGTTTGAAGAAGTTCTGGTCTTCTCTTGTGACTAGTGATTTAACTAAATTATCTGGTAACTGGGTAATTGGTACGATTTCTCTCTTTTCATCAGAGAAGAATTCCGTAATTAAGTTTCCATTAATGTCAAGAATTTGTGTTGGCAAAGCGGGGTTGGATTGTCCAAATTTTTCACTGTTTTGAATATTTTGACTGGAACCCAAAGCCCAACCTAAAAGGCTACCAATGAATATGGCAGAAAAAATTGTTACACTAAAAAAGCTTATAAATAATATCCGTTTTTTGCCTGTAAAAGTCATAATCTGTACAGTACGTCAGTGATCAGTTAATGTCAAGATTAAAAGACCGGCACGGGGGGGTGCCGGTCATCCCAAAAGGGAGTCGGACTATAGTTAACTGGGAGGGGAACTAAAGCCTCGACATTAAACTTATCGACATGATTTCATTGGATTTTAGCTTCTTCTATCAAAATATCTAGAAAAATACTTATTTTATATTCCTTTCCACCTTGTAAATAGAGACTACGTGATACTTGATGATCCCCTAAAGTAAAAAAGAAGCTATGTTCGCCTTCTTCAAAGCTTAAAGGAGCCTCTAATTTATCAGAGTATTTTGTTCCATCAATGATAACTGAAGTCCCTTCGGGTACATCGAAAGAAATGACGGGTTTCTTCTCTGTTATTTCAATAGGGATTGTTAAGGTTTCTCCCTTTGGTACTTCGAATTCATAAACTGTTTTTTCATGATAGGGACTAGTTATGATTGCTGTATATTCCTTGTTATCAAGCATAATAGGAGCATCCGGACTATAGTAGGTATTGCCATTTATTTGAATATTTAGACTATTGCGATATTCTTCCCGCACCTTACTATAATCAAAGACTACAGCACCTTTGTTTTTACTGATCTTTTCAATGCTTAGGTTGATTCTGATTCCACCTGCATCTTCTGGTAACCCTTTCATTAATGGTAAAAATGTAAAGATCAAAGGATCTTCATCTTCTCGTAATAACCTGGAAAGGGCAAAGTCCTTCAATATTTTATTATTTGTTGAGTCACAAGGAAAGTAGATCAGAACCTCATCTTTTGTTGGTAATATTTCTCTAAACTCTCGAGTACCAGTGTAATAACGATTATTGACAGAAGGTTTTGGATATACATTGGAATAAAGACTGATAGCATAACTATTTTCGTAACGTTGATAAGACTTTGGAATGGAAATCTTTAACATATATCCTTGTGTGAAGGGGTCAGAGTGGATATTCAGGATCGCTAGTTCTTCCAGTCCTAGCATTAGATCTGTTTTCGGGTCAATATTCCCTTTGATAGGTCCTCTTATATTATCAGAGAAGGCAGACATTCCCATTAGGAGTAACAACAGTAATAATAAAATCTTTCTCAATTGTCTTCCCTCATTAGCTTCATAGGATCCTGACTTTTGTCATCTTTACGTATTTCGAAGTGTAAGTGAGGACCTGTCGTCATACCAGTCATTCCTACTACTCCAATAATCATACCTGACGTTATATCTTGATTCAAGAAGACATTTATTTTTTTTAGGTGACCATATACTGTTTTATAACCGTTTTGGTGATCTATTATAATGTATTTACCTAATATATTGTTATTTCCCAAGTCATAGACCACTCCTCCTGCCGCTGCATAAACTTCTGTTCCTATTGGTGCTGCCAAATCTACACCATTGTGAAACTGTTGATGTCCCGTAAATGGATTGGCTCTATATCCATAATGGCTCGTTAGATGATAAGTCGATAAAGGAGGCTGAAAGAGAATTTTTAAATAATAAGAACGTTCTATGGGATGGAATCTATCGCCTGACCAAAATAGTATTGTTTCTAAATGATTATTTATTGGTAACTTGAGCTTTTGTGGTTCTTTTTTGGGTGATAGGCGTAATATTATCATCTGTTCCAGTGAGTTTCTCCCCTTAATTGATGTAAACAATCCTGGTTGATTAGGTATGAGAACAGTATTTCCTTTTATGAGTGCTCTATTATTCTCATACTGGTTTAAGGTAACAACCGCTTCATAAGGTAGACCAAAGTAGCTTGATATATCGAATATATCCATATTTCTTTCTAAAACATATTCATATATTTTCAAAGGTGGAGCTTTTTGCTGGGCTGCTTCATATAGATAGTATTGTTTTACTTCTTTTTCTAACTGGACAAATAGCAGGTCTTTTTTGCCAATAGTCTGCTTTATTTGTGGATAAAAGCTTTGTCCCCCTATTTGAATAGAAAGACAGAATAAAATAATACTATTTATTAACTTGAAATCCATAGAGCATCTTCCCAATAACCAAAAAAGCAACAAAACCAGCAGGAATGATGATATATAAAGGAATATGGCCATTAAGTGCAAATACAATAAGAGCTAAGGATATGATAAATAAAATAATAACTGCTAGTTTACTTACGATAGGTAGTACATTCTTATTTATCCATTTTATCCAACTTCCTGTTTCCTTTACTTGTTTGCTTGCCATGTTCCAAAGGGAGAAGAATATCGTTAAAAATACAAGTAGTAGCACTATAGTTGTAAATATCCTTCCATGATTTTGGCTTAAGTACCACAAAGGAGTAACTACAACTAAACTAAGGAATGCTGATATTGCAAAGAAGATAACAATATTTAAAGCTTTTCCTAGTATGAATTTATAACCTTTAATAGTGTCTTTTAATAATTTCATGCCTGAATAATATCTTAACAAGAAGAATTAAACAAGAAAGATGATTGTTTATAAAATTAGTATTTTATTTGCTTTTGTTAAAAGAAAAAATTCGTTATACTTATTAGGCCGTGAAAATAGTATATGAAGATCAGTGGTTCTTGGTAGTAGCAAAGACAAATCAAGAATCAGTACAACCAGATCTAACCAAAACAGTATCTCTGGTAGAATTGTTAAGATCCAACTATCCCCTTATAGCACCAATAAATAGAGTAGATAAGGTCGTAGGGGGTCTTGTTTTATTTGGTAAGAATCCTGAAGCCCAGAATAAAGGGAGGGAAGTCTTTACTCAAAATAATACCTCTAAAAAGTATTTAGCCATTACATCAAATAAACTGCAAAATGATAGTGGTGTTTTGGAACACTATATAAAGAGAGATGGCCGGTATAAGAAGTCTTTTGTGAAGGACGAGAAATGGTCTGACGCCAAGTTAAGTAGGCTAAGATATCGTCTGTTAGATCAAAGTGACACATTATATTGCTGGGATATTGAATTATTAACAGGTAGATTCCATCAAATCAGATCACAACTAGCTCATATGGGCTGTCCTATTCGTGGCGATAGAAAGTATGGTTATCAACGTTATAATAAGGGTGGGGGGATACATTTACACTCATACTATTTGTCCTTTCATAACCCTTTTGTTAATAAACAGATTACTATATTTGATTATCCCTTAGATGATGCCATTTGGGATTTATTTATAAAAAACATTGTAAGAAAAAAAGAGGTTGAAAGTGAAAAAGTTTAAATTTCAAATTATTAGTTTATTTTTATTGATACTGTCGAGTATGGGTATTTGGGCACAGGAGTACCAAAGTTATTTTGATGAAGATTGTGACGTTGTCTATCCTGACACGAATACACCAAAAGGAGTTGTGATTCTCATTCCCTATACGACTGGGACAAGCCAAGAGTGGTACACATACCTAAAAAAAGCAGGATTGCCAGCTGATTATGTTTGGGTACTACCTCCAGGTCGACCTCAGTATTCTCATTATCTTCCCGATTTTACAACATACATTGAAAACTATGAAAAACTAGTCATCAGAGGTCTCCAGCAAGTAAAGGCTGAATTAGGGGCCCTTCCCAAAAAGAGAGTTTTAATGGGTTATTCCCTTGGTGGTGATCTCTCTTGGGCTTTAAGTAATCGAAATCCAACCTTCTTCAGCTATGCTATTGTGATGGGGTCTAGATGTAGTTATGCATACACAAAGGGGAATGTTCATTATTTCTTTTCTATAGGAAATAGTGATGCTATTGTTAGACGGAATGGAATGGGCTATGCCTATAAATTAATAACAGCTTCTGATAGTGAGACACCTATTATGTATTTTAAGGGAGCTCATGAATTGCCTCCTGATGATGTTATTAGATCTGCTTTTGCCTTCTTTGATAAAGAAGGGCAACCACTTGATATTCCTGATAACATTGCCCAAGTGCCTCAAGTTCAACCTAATGAAGCTAATATTATATTTACTTGTGCGATTAGTCAGGGGATGTCTGCCTTGTATTACTTACCAGAGGGGAAAACAAACAAAGAGGAAGCTATTTCTATTCTAGAGTATCCACTTCAATATTTGGAAAAGCTCGAATTGAAAGTTCCTGTGAAAGACTCTGTTATTCAAGGTAGTTTAGTGGCAGAAACAACTTCTGGAACGTATATAAAACCTCTTGCTAATGTAGGTGATGGTGAGAGAATTAAGATGACTATATTTAGCAAGACTTATAGATGGTGATTTATACAGTCTTATATCTATAAGTATAGTTAAAATACAACCTCCAGTAAGTAGAGACCACCAGTGTAGCATATAATATATTTTTTACTGATTGGTCTCTGTATTTTTATAATCTTCTTTTTTTTGATTGATCCTATGGGGTTGGAGTCCGAATTTTATAACTTAGGAAAATATGATTTCTTACCTTATTTGAGACAAAATTCGAATTTTTTGCTAGATAATTTGGTTAGTGGTCCTTCAAATATTTACAATGTATTTGCTCATTCAGTTAATACAGTTACAAATACTTTAGGATATTTTAACGATGGTATAGCAGTGTTGATGATCGGATAGATGATGACCTTTCATTGACTGGGATGGGTCTACGAGAAGATTTGATGATGATCCCATTTTTTAACCAGGCTTTTGCATTAGAGCGGTTAATGTTTATGATCAGCAGTGAGTTCGCAGGTACATATGTATTAAACAAGGGCTCTAGCATATTAAATAGTATAGATGATATAGTTGCTGGGAAGGAAGCCGTTGAGGAGGGTGTAGCTCTTAATCCAGCAGAAATCCTTTTAGTCAAAATTCTGTAAATGGTGCTGATGAAATCATAACAAGTATGAAGGCAGATGGTTCGGTAGGCGATCCAATAGATCTTGTTAGAATGTCAGATGGATCATTAGTAACGCTAGACAACACAAGATTACTTGCTGCTCGTCAAGCTGGAATAGATGTTCAAGCCATTGTGCGTGATGGATCCTCATCTCTTCCCACAATATGATAGAAAGGTTCACAACGAAAAGAGGCGGTGTCCCTTCAACATGGGGAGACGCTGTGCTGAATAGAATTGGAAGTCAAAATTCTCTTTATAGGACAACTTACCCTACAGGTTCTCCTTTCACAGGATGGAGTGGAAACTAATGAGTTTAATATTGAACAAGTCATACCAACGAGTCATTGATTTGAATTTGATTAATTTAGAACCGTGGTTTTTATTAAGTGAAGATCAAATTAAACAACGTCAAAAAGGTTTTAAAGACAGATTCCCTTCTCGTCGACTTATACCTTTTGCAAAACGTGATGATAATGATGATGTTGCATGTTTTGAAGAAGGAAAAGAAGATGAAATCAAAATAATACATGATTTTGCAACCCCCGGATTTGAGCAAAGGCAAGTTTTTCCTACTTTTTGGGATTGGTTTAAATACGCGATCAATGAAATGATATTATTTGAGTGATATGTTTTCAGTGTTTATATACTCTGTTGGTATTTTATCAGTTAACCATACACCATTTTCTGAGAAATTGAATCTAAATCCATCTTTATGCATTTGCGATGCAGATATTGTTAATACAATTGGTTTTCCATGGCGCTGTCCTACTTTTAGGGCCGTTTCTTTATCTGTGGACAAGTGGACTTTCTGCCTTGATCCTGAATTAATACCCTCTTTCATGATAGATTCCAAAAATCGGGTCGCTGTTCCATGAAAAAGATGTTGTGGTGGTGTTTGGGCTTCAAGAGCAAGATCAACATCAAGTGAATGCCCTTGAGCAGCTCTTATTTTTTGCCTATCATCTGACAATGAAAATCGCTTTTTGTCATTTTGTTCGACAACAGCAAAGAAATCTTCACGAGAAATATCGGTTCCAGAATCTCTACTCTTCAGTAACAAGTCATCGATGGAAGCCCATCCGTTTTGGTCGAGTGTTATGCCAATTGCATCAGGCTTATGTCGAAGTATATAACTTAAAAATTTGCTAATCTGTGTCAGTTTTGAATCCATAATGCCTTCCTTAAAAGATGAACTCCTAAAACACAATCAAACCGTGTAATCTACAGGCTGAGGGCTCCGGCATCATGCCTCCGCCCAGTAATGCTTTTTCTGTTAACCTCATCCCGTGTTTTATAACCGTTCTCTTTTTTGATTTAGGTGTAACCGTCAATATTGGGTGTGGTAAACCCCTAATTGAGTAAATTAATCTTTTTAAACAACCTAATGTAAAAGACTATCCCACTAATTGTGTCTGAAGTCAACTGCACACTTATCGCGTGTTTGATCAGGAAGGAAAAGTCCTAGAAGAACATAGTGATTCCACTGTTGTTCGTTATGTGTTCCTTAAATCAAGACGCCTTGCCAGAATAGAGAATGATCAGACCCTCTACTACGGAGTGGACTCTACAAACTCTACAATCTTAATGACTGATGAGAAGGGAGAAGTAGTTTGGAGCGCAGATGCTACTCCTTTTGGAGATTATGCTAATATGGATTCCGATCTTGATATTAGATTCAAGTACACAGGTAAAGATATTGATGAAGACACTGGTCTTTATTACTCCAATGCCCGTTGGTATGATGCTGAACTTGGAAGGTTTATATAAGAGGATCCTATAAGAGATGGGTCTAACTGGTATTTGTACGTTAGTAATAATCCGCTTGTTTTGATTGATCCTACGGGGTTGATTGATACACAAATCGAGTTGGATAATGGCATTATATATGACTCTGGTGAAGGATTTTTGCAAAAAAATATACCTACTCCTCAAATTGATTTTGAAGATCCCAATTTTGATTGGTCAAGTATAGATTTTAAACAAGATACTGAATTTGAATTCTATGGTGGACGCTATACAATAATTCCTGGTAAAGATGGAAAAATAAAGTTAACACAACAAGAAATGGCAATGATATCGGCTGGTATGGATTTTATTCCTTTACTGGGTGATGCTAAAGGTTTTGGTGAAAGTATAGCTGGGTATTCTTTTGATGGTGAGAAACTTAATAATTGGCAAAAATTATCAGGATTTCTTCTTCTTGGAGAGATAAAACACTTAGACAAATTAGTTGGAATAGCTAAATCTTCTGATGTTTTAGAAGCCATTGATATTGTGCTTAAATATAAAGATGATTGGAATGATGTACAGTGTGCGGCGGCTGATTTAAAAGTACAAGCTTTGACTGAAGCTTTCACAAGAAAAACTGTAGTTGGACCAAGGAAGAGCACTGCAAATATATTTAGAAAATCTAATTCATTGGAACAAAATGTAGAAGTAGATCATCTTATTGATTTACAACTTGGCGGTTTGGATATATTAGAGAACATGTGGTCACTAGATAAGTCTGTCAATAGAAGTTTAGGAGCTCAAATTTATCAGGCACTTAAAGATGTACCAGCAGGTACTGTTATTGAAAATTTTAAAATTGAGTAGAGGTAATATATGAATTTTGATACTTTCTTGAGTAAGTACACAGAAAATGAAGAATTGCGAGTCTTTGATGATGAAGATTTAGAGAGTAATGATTTATTAACTGAACGAATTAATACATTAGAGGACTTATTTAGTCGATTAGGTGGTAAAACTTTTAATAATGGGCTTGTACGTGTGTGCACTAAAAAAGGGGCCTATAAATTAACTCGTTGTTTTGAGAAAATGTATAGCAATGGTAAAGATAATATCCTAGTATTTGCGTTTGATTGGTTAGGAAGGCATTTTGCAATAGATTATACTGGGAAGAATTCTACAGAAGATCAAACTTTTCTACTAGAACCGGGGTCTGGTGAACATTTACTTATTCCTGCAGGTGTTGAAGGCTTTTTTAATTATATATTAATTAATCTGGCTCAGGATGCTTTAGCAGCAGAATCCTTTAATGAATGGTTCAATATTTCAAAGACAGTAATTGGATTTGATGAATGTGTTGGTTACAAAGTTCCTTTATTTCTGGGTGGCGATGATGATTTTCACAATTTTGAAATTACAAATACAGAAGTCTATATTGAAATTTGTATTCAACTATTACATAGGACAAAAAAACTTAAACCAGGGCAAACAATCAACAGTATTCGTTTTGAAGATAATTAAAAAGAAGTTTTATATTTTTCATCGATGATTTTACTGTTTACATATAAGAAAATATTTATTTCTAAAAGGGGGATTTTTATATCCCCTTACCTTTTCAACAAAATATAGGAAACTCTGAGCCAGGGTTTTTAGTTTGGATTTTTTTTAATCATTTATACCGATCCATAATAAAGTTACAGTCAATTTGTAATCATCAATCTTAAGGGCGGTAAACCTCTAATTGAGTTACTTTCTCCTTTGAAACAGCCCAAGGGAAAAAATTTTCCAACTCAGTTTTATCACCATGAAGTTCAAGTTCAAGTTCAAGAAGTTAAATTTTCATATACCTAAAATGGGTTAAGATCGTTAATTTAATTGTTTCAAAAAACGTATAGACAATACATGAGGCTTTAGCCCCTTCTGGACTTCCTGAAAAGAACCAGTTCTTTCGACCAATAACTAAAGGCAAGCTACACCTATAACATTGATGGATTAAGAGTTAGACGAGAAGGTGGCGATGGACAGGTCACTGATTATGTGTTTGATCAGGAAGGAAAAGTCCTAGAAGAACATAGTGATGACACGGTTGTTCGTTATGTGTTCCTTAAATCAAGACATCTTGCCAGAATAGAGAATGATCAAACCCTCTACTACGGAGTTGACTCTACAAACGCTACAGTCTTAATGACAGATGAGAAGGGAGAAGTTGTTTGGAGCGCAGATGCTACTCCTTTTGGGGATTATGCTAATGTAGATTCGGATCTTGATATTAGCTTCAAATACACAGGTAAAGATATTGATGAAGACACTGGTCTTTATTACTCCAATGCCCGTTGGTATGATGCTGAACTTGGAAGGTTTATATCAGAAGATCCTATAAGAGATGGGTCTAACTGGTATTTGTATGCCTATAATAATCCGATAAATAATTTAGATCCTGATGGTAAAATAGTCATAGCTGATGATATATTACTAATAACTATTTTTGGTAGTGCTGCTCTATTCGCCGATTTTAGTTTTATAAAACATAGAGATCCATGGGCTGATATGCCAGTTGCACCAACTGTTGGAAAGCCATTAACAAAATGGGGAAGTAGTTTACCTCCAGAGGGTGATGGAAATGGAAACCATCCGAAATTTGACTTTAATAATAAGTTTGAAAAAGTTGGTCTTGGGATTATCGTTGGCGTATATTTTTTGTCAGAATATGTGAAACCATTTATTGAATCATATGGACAATTACAAGATCAATCTGATTCAGAAAAAACTATAAGTAATGGCCCTCCTCAATCTGACTTTACAGAAGAAGATTTAGCAGCAATTGATAAAGTATTAGAAAATTATAATTTCTTTGATAATAGTTTTTTTAATGATACAGATACAAATACAGGAAAATAATGAGATGTTAGGAGGTCTTATGATATGAAACTTCTAAATTATTGTATAATTGGATTTATTCTTTTCAGTATAATATTAATACTGGTTACATTTTTTCTTGGTCTTAGTGATGAGTTTTATGTAATCAAAAGTATTGTCAGTCTAGTGATAATTGTTGGATTATTTGTGAATTACAATATAAATTTTAATTTGGGTTTGCTTATAATATCTATAACCGTATTGATAATATTTTTTTTGCATTATGTATATGGAAGAAATCCATTCTCAAGTAAAATAATTATCGGTGGTATAATAGCTATGGTCTTTCTATTATATAAGGGGAAATGGGAATAATCTCATTTCCTCTTATATACTTAACTTTATAAGAAATGAAAAAGATAAGTAACTTTCAATTTTAAGAGGAGGAAACCTCTAATGAGTGATTATAGCGTTCCTCTTTAAATATATGTAATCCCCCCCAAATTAAGAGTCGATATTTGTAGAAAATTCAAATAATAAACAAGTTATGGAAAAAGATCCTCTATCACAGTCACTCTTTTTGTTCTGTGGTAGAAATCGTAAATTAATAAAAGTACTTTATTGGGATAGGAATGGCTTCTGTCTTTGGCAGAAAAGACTTGAAAGAGATAAATTCCCCTAGCCTGAATCAGAAGAAACAGCTAGCCAAATAACTACGCAACAACTCAAGCTCTTTCTTGATGGGATTCATTTCTGGAAGGCACACAAAGAAATCTATTTTGAAGAAGTTTCCTAAAAGGTATTTTATAAAGACCTTTTAAAAGTTATACTCCTTTTTGAGTATGGAGCTTAAAGACTTTCAGGACTTACCTGACAACGTAAAAAATTATATACACGCTCTAGAGCGAAGCAATACATTACTCAGTGTAGAAGTAGAACAGCTTCAAGAAAAACTTAAACTTGCCAAGTTTAGAAAATTCGGCCGCTCTAGTGAAAAGATTGATCCGACACAAAAGAAAAAGGGGTAGGAAACCTTTAGAGATAGTGTACAGACGTGTTCGCAATTTCTAATATAGAAACCATCGAAAACTCCTATCAGGCAACCTCTCTTAATTTTAATTTTTGCTCAATAAGAGCTTTATCACTTATGTATCTTTTTCCTGTAGCCCAATCTTCAGAGTATTCAATTAAATAACAGCTTACTAATCGAATATAGGATTCTATGCTAGGAAATACACCAACAACACGAGTTCTACGTCTTATCTCTTTATTTAATCTCTCTAATTGATTTGTAGATGATATCTTTCTACCATCAATTTCTGAGAGTTCATAAAATTGTAGAGAATCTTCTATTCCTGCTTCTAGATTAGCCATGGCTTTAGGATACTTTTCCTCCAATTCATCAATTAATCTGTTAGCATAAGTAAGAGCTGATTTTCCATCAGGCAGATTCCATATTTGCTTTATTTTACTTGCTAAGAATTCCTTATCTTTGGAAGATACATGGGAAAGTATATTTCTCATGAAATGAACTTTACATCGCTGCCAGGAGCACCCTACCAAATCTTTTCGTATGGCTGTTTGAAGTCCTAGATGAGCATCGGACACACATAGCCAAGTGTTTCTAAAGCCTCTGGCTTTTAGTGATCGGAATAAAGCTGTATAGGTTTCCTCTGACTCTTCTAACATAGGTCTCACAGCTAATACCTCTTTGAAGCCTAGAGAATTAACTCCTGTAACCACTAATACAGCCATATTCTTTACTCTTCCTGATTCGCGTATTTTCTCATAAAGAGCATCAACACTAATGACAGGATATTCTTCTTCGAGCGGTCTATCTCTGAAGTCTGCTACCTGTTCATCAAGTCCTTTATTGATCTGTGACACTTGACTAGCTGATATATTTTCAATACCGAGACTAAGAGCTAGCTTTTCAATTTTACGTGTTGAGACTCCATTAATAAAAGCTTCCTGAACAACTTGAATTAAGGCTTGTTCAGATCTTTTCTTTTATGTAACAAAAAAGGGTATGTAACAACCTTTTCTAAGCTTTGGGACTAGTAGGTAGAGTGTTCCAAGTCGTGTATCAAAACGGCGAGGTCTATAACCTGAAAAATAGGTCGCTTGAGATGAATCATGTCTTCCTTTCTTTGCTCCTAATTTGTTGGCGGCTTATATTTCCATTAGCTTGTTCCAACAACCACTTCAATAAACTTTGAATGGGGTCTGGTTCTCCAATAAACTGTAGTAGCATTTTTTCCAAGCTCTCATTATTATTACTCTTGGCCATCGTATTTTCTCCTTTGGTTTTAGTAGTGCATTACCATATTGGAGAATTCGATGGCTTCTTTCAATTATTTAAATTGCGAACTTGATTGTACGTTATCTAATTGTTTCAAAAAACGTATAGACAATACATGAGGCTTTAGCCCCTTCTGGACTTCTTGAAAATAACCAATTCTTTCGACCAACAACAAAAGGTCTAATCGCATTCTCTGCTTGATTTGTCTCTGGCGTCAATTCTGCACATTCTAGATATTTTATAACCTTTGACCACTGGGATAAGGCATAAGTAATAGCTTTTCCCGTTGGTGTTGAAGGCGGTATTTGAATTCCTTTATCTTCCAGCCAATTTCTGAATTCCTTAACATGTTCATCTAATAGTTCTTTTTGTTTGTGAAGAAATTCTGAAGCAGATAGATTCTGTAATCTAAGGTCCTTTTCTACTTGATAGAATACTTTGATTTTCTCTAAAACTTCCCAGGCGGTTCCTTTCTTTTTCTTGATTTTTACTGATTTATAAACTTAAGGCGTACATGGGCCAAACAGCCAACATGAATGATCCTGGATTTTCTTTTACAGCAGGTCACCGTCAATTTTAGAGCCTTACACAAATTAATTTACACTCTCTAAAATTCCTCTTTCAGATCCATAGTTTTTTTCTCCATCCAGGGCACCGAAACACCTCCAAAGTGTAACGATACCATGCTAAAAGTGTTACCTATGTCTTGACCCTTCCACTCTTGCCAGAAGCAGTACTGTCCCCATCCCCCAACATCAATTGACAGCATCACCATTCTGGCCTGTCATCTACACCAATCGTCACTTGACAATGACACCAAATCAGCCTGTCATACACCCACACCCACAGGTGTGGGTGATACCACCTGACAAGTGTGGGTGACACCAATCTTCAAGTGGGAAATTCTTTAGGTCACACTTGTGCCTAGCTAAATTCCCCATTAAGGATAGGGAAGTCCTCATTTAGTAACTGCTAATCTACTGATTGTTGTTTTGTCGTTTAACTCTTAGAGAAATAAGATCCACTTATAGGGAATAACATTATGACAAAATGGCGGTGAACTTCTTAGTTTTCCCTCAATTTATCTATAATAGAATTGATCGACCTAAATAGATAAGCTATATTGACAAGACAACTCAAAGGAGTATAGATGAATTTTTCAATAGAACGATTAATATATATAGTACCAGCAGTTATTATTGGATTCACAGTCCACGAATGGGCTCATGCCATAGTTGCTGACAAACTTGGGGATACTTTAGCAAGACAGGAGGGGCGTTTAACTTTAAATCCCTTAAAGCAGATCGACCCTTTAGGAATGTTGTTTGTTGTCATCGCCGGATTTGGTTGGGCTAGACCCGTTAGATTTGTGCCTGGGGAACTTAAAAATGAAAGTCGTGATAGGGTTCTAATATCCATGGCAGGTCCATTTTCTAATTTAGTATTAGCTTTAATAACCCTTAGTTTGTTAAGGCTGAATTATCAGTTCCTACCTGGTAAATTATTGCTTTCTCAATCCTTTATATTTACTTTCCTTATTAGATTTTCAGCAGTAAATTTGGGATTATTCTTATTTAACCTGATTCCTTTACCACCCTTAGATGGAAGCCATTTAGTTTTTTCTAGTTTTCAATTTAGTCCTGAGCTTGAACAAAAAATAACAACATATGGTGGAATAGCTCTTTTTATTCTCATCATATTAGAAAGTCAAAGTGGTTATGACATTCTTCCTATCGGTAAATTTGTTAATCTAGTGATTGGATTATTCTTTTCTAATTAGAAAGAAAGGCTGGTTTCCGAAGAAACCAAGCCATTCGTAAAGTGTTTATTTAACAGAGAACTTTGAACCAGTAAGACTACTAATAACACCTGCAAAACCTTTAAGGTTACGTGTTTCCATCCATACTTTTCCTGGTCCTGTGAACTCGGCTACTAGTCCTTCTTTGGATGTAAAGGAAGAAATCAAGCCTTTGGAAGCTTTTCTTACTCTCTGAGAAACTGTTTCTTCATATGCCAACATGTTTCCAGTATCTAAAATGTATGTTTCACCAGGAGCTAGTTCTTTTTCAATAATAGAACCAAAAGAACTTAGAAACACTGTTCCTTTACCATAGATCTTTTGAAGGAATAATCCTTCTCCTGAAGCCATAGCTTTAAGAGAACCCTGGGCAGACATCTGAACTTCTGTAGATCCAGCCATCCATGCACCGTTTTGTGCAAAGATTGTTTTATCAGACACATCCACAGCTAGAACATCTCCGGGAGCTTTAGGAGCAAAAGTCACTTCACCTGATTCTCCTTCCGCAGTAAAATGAGTTTGAAGCAATCCTTCTCCACCTATAGCGGCTTTAATCATGCCGAAAATACCTTTACCTGAAGATTTGGATTTAAGGTCTATATTGGAAGTCATAGATATCATGGCTCCACCTTCTGCCTTAATTGTTTCTCCAGCATCAAGCTTAACAGTTACTGTCGTGAAAACTGGCTGGTTTTCGATAGAATAGGTCATGTTAACTCCTTTAAATAACATTACAATAATATGTTGCAGTCTAGCTCTTTTTTATTGCTTTTTCCACAAAAAAACTTTTTTTTTACATTTATTCACCTATGTTAAAAAACAATTAACTAAATATTCAGTTGATACAGGTTTTTGGACTCTTTTTGGGTAAATCCCAGACGTTTTATATAGGCGATATGATTTGGCTGATCAGTGGATATAGAGACAACCCTAATACCTTTGTCTGCAAAGAACTGTTTGTTATAGTGAAATAGAAACTTTCCTGTTTTAAAGTCACGATATTCAGGGATAACATAGTCAACATCTATAACAAAATTAGAATCATTGTTGACACCTTTTAATAGACCAATGGGTTGACTATTCTTTAGTATTAAATAGGAATTCACATCAGCTGTTGCTTCTTTACCACTATCAGGAAAAAAGTGCATAATATCCTGACTATAGTGCTTTTCAAAATAACTCATGTAAGCATCTTGTTGAGAACAATCGATGATTTCAAAGAAATCTTTGGTTCTGTACATTTTTATCAAATAGATGACATTTACAATAACAATAAAACCATTGAGCACAAATACGGGATAGGCTCCAATTATAAATCCATAAATGGAAAAAATTAATGATCCAATGGTATTGATGATTCTTAATCTAACAACAGATGTCATCGTTAAGCTAACAGCAACTATCAAAGATGCTAAAAAACCTAACCATTCTATTAAGGGAATTTGTAACATAGGATTCTCACACTCCTTTTTTCATCATATAATCTAATACTATGTCTATTTCCAATGAACCTACTAATTATTTTCTAAAAAGTCTTGGTTTTCCCCAAGTACAGATTCATCACCCTGCCAATCACTATGATTTTACAAAACCAGGTAGAAGAATACTTGTTATAGGACCAATGGGGTCTGGCAAAACAGAATATTCTGCAAAGATATGGCGGGACTCACAAGTAGTCCTAAAAAAGAATTCTTTTGTCAAGCATCACACCATGTCTGGATCAGCAGATAGAAGAGAGGTCGGTTTTTTTCGTAATTATCTAGATGTCAACCGTTTTCCTGATTATCCTGAGGACTCTCTAGCTTATCGTGGAGGATACATTAGTCTCGGTGATCATCTTTTTGTTGTTAAGAATAGTTTTGAAATGGAACGCATTATTAATAGTCGAATAGAGATCGGTACCTGGATAATTGATGAAGCCTCCTTTTATGATGAACGCCTTGTTTATATGGTCAAACAAGCTTCCGAATTGAGAGGCCTCAATTTTGTATTTCCCACATTAACCTTGAACTTTCGTAATGAAATTTTTAACTCAACCGCTAGATTACTAGTTGAAAATGCTACAGATGTCTTTCCTTTAACAGCCTATTGTGAGCATCCAGATTGTTTAACAGACAGTTTTCACACTTACCGGTATTATACTATTAATGGTGATGAGTGCCCTTCTTTGTATTTCGATCCATTGATTATCATTGGGGGAGATGTTAAAAAAGACAATCCGGAAGAGCCCAATTACTGTACGAGGTGTGATGAACATCATCATTTGCCTGGAAAGGAATATACCTATCTTTTTCTTAAACCTATTGGTGAGGCGGCTACCAAAGGGGATACAGAATTGTTGTATAAAGAAATGGATGCACTGAAAAATAAAATTGAAGAGAGCCGATTGTTTCAAGACCTTTTTTCTCGATATGTAGATGTTCCCCAACCACGAGAAATCAATATGAATGCCTTGAAGGTCTCTTATATTGCAGAAAAGGCGTTAATTTATTTATTTAGTGAATGGAATCTTCTATCATTAGATATATTGAAAGATTTTGTGAATCGTTTGAATTTGAATAAAAATTACATACAGGACCGGTTACGAGATAATGGCCGATTTGTCCAATTATAGGAGTTGTTATATGGATGTTAAAGAATTAGTTTCCTACTTTGATCATACAATACTGAAGGCAACAGCTACAAAAACAGATGTTGTTAAACTTTGTGAAGAAGCGAAGGAATATGACTTTGCTTCTGTTTGTGTTAATCCTGCATGGGTAAGTCTTTGTTCTAAAACACTTAAAGGAACAAATGTTAAGGTTTGTACTGTAATAGGTTTTCCTCTGGGAGCTAATCATTCTGACGTCAAAGCTTTTGAAACCAAACAAGCCATTAAAGAAGGAGCTCAAGAGGTCGACATGGTGATCAATGTTGGAGCCTTATTAGAAGGTAATGACAACTTGGTTCTTAAAGATATTCAATCTGTTGTGACAGCCGCTAATGGTACACTGGTAAAAGTTATCCTGGAAACTTGTTATTTAAATAATGAACAAATCGTAAAGGCCTGTGAACTATCCGTACAAGCTGGTGCTGATTTTGTTAAGACTTCAACTGGTTTTGGAACTGGTGGAGCTACCAAAGAACATGTAGCACTAATGGCTTCCACCGTAAAAGGAAAAGCAAAAGTAAAAGCCAGCGGTGGAATACGGACTTTGGAAGATACTTTAACAATGATAAACAACGGTGCTGACCGTATAGGTGCGAGTGCTGGTGTAGCAATTATTAAAGAAATGCAAGGAGTAGTGAATGAGAGCCACAATTCTGGTTATTGATAGTTTTGGTATAGGGGCTATGCCTGATGCTGATAAGTATGGTGATGTGGGTGCTAATACAGCTTTACATATATTAGAATCAAACCAAGGTAAATCTTGGCCTACTTTAAAAAAACTGGGATTAGGCAATGCCAGCCAGGTATTGGGTCCTAATCTTCCCGGTTGTGAAGCTGTTGCTTCTCCTCTAGCCAGTTATGGAGTGATGTCAGAAAAATCTCCTGGTAAAGATACAACGACGGGGCATTGGGAGATAGCAGGAATGCCCCTTGAGAAAGCCTTCTATACATTTCCTCCAGAATACCCCAGTTTTCCAGATAAACTAATCGCTGTTTTTAAAGAACGAACTGGTCTAGATATTTTAGGTAATAAAGCTGCCAGTGGAACAGTTATCATTAACGAATTAGGGGAAGAACATATGAAGACAGGTAAACCTATATGTTATACGTCCGCTGATTCTGTCTTTCAGATTGCTGCTCATGAAGATATTATTTCTGTGGAAGAGCTCTATAAACTTTGTGAGATTACCAGAGAGTTGTGTAATGAATATGGTATTGCCCGAGTTATTGCCAGGCCTTTTATAGGATCTCCAGGGAATTTTACTAGAACAGCTGGAAGACATGATTATTCTATTGCCTTGCCTAGTATCTCTTTAGGGGAACATCTTCAGAATAATGGTGTGAAGACAATTGCTGTTGGTAAGATTAGTGATATTTTTGCCGGCATAGGTTTTGATAATAGTTATCCTGATAAAGGTAATCCTGCCTGTTTAGCTAGAACAAAAGAATTGTTAGACCATGATAGTGATGATAATGAGTTTGTTTTTGTAAATTTAGTTGATACTGATATGGTTTATGGTCATAGAAGAGATCCTATTGGTTATTATGAATCGGTTAAAGCTACTGATGATTGGTTAGCCGATATTGTTGATAATCTTCCTGATGGGGATGTTCTTATTATTACAGGGGATCATGGCTGTGATCCTACTTATAAAGGTTCTGACCATACTAGAGAGTTTGTACCACTTTTATGGCTTAATAAGACTGAAGCAGGACAGAATCTGGGCATTCGAACTAGCTTTTCTGATATTGCCCAATCCCTTTGTA
This sequence comes from Spirochaeta cellobiosiphila DSM 17781, assembly GCF_000426705.1. Taxonomy (NCBI): domain Bacteria; kingdom Pseudomonadati; phylum Spirochaetota; class Spirochaetia; order Spirochaetales; family Spirochaetaceae; genus Spirochaeta; species Spirochaeta cellobiosiphila. The sequence goes on along the minus strand of NZ_AUFW01000018.1, from coordinate 7,220 downwards.
AATATTATGGGATTCCGTCCATGAAGACAGGAAAAGCCATTTAATATTTGTCGAGTATCTATTGACCACCAATGGTGGAGGCCGTAGAATTAGAAAAAACTCGACCATCGAGGGATAAGGAGAATAATGTGAAGAAAACACTTGCTTTGCTAATGACGTTGTGTCTTGCAGGCGGATTGTTCGCGAATGGGGCTCAAGAGGGCTCTGCTAAAAAAGGTTTAAAAGTTGGTATGGTTACTGACTCAGGAACTATTGATGACAAATCATTCAACCAAGGAACTTGGGAAGGTATTTTAAAAGCTCAAGAAAACTATGGTATAGCTCCTAAGTATTTGAAGCCCGTTGGAACTACTGAAGCGGATTACCTTAAGGAAATTGGTAACCTTTATGATGCCGGTTTTAAATTTATTGTAACTCCAGGTTTTAAATTCGAATCTGCTATTTTTGCTGCACAAGATAAATATGCTGATGCAAAATTCGTTATTATCGATGGCGAACCACATAGTGCTGATTATAGTGAATACCGGATAAATGACAATGTTGTAGCTATCTACTTTTCTGAACAAGAGTCTGGATTTGTAGCTGCTGTTGCTGCTGCCCTTCAAATGAAAGAAGCAGAATTTGGTTTTATAGGAGGTATGGAAATTCCTGCTGTACAAAAATTCAACTGGGGATTCCAACAGGGACTTAAGTATGCTAATGAAAACTTAGGAACTAAAATCACACTTAATCCAGAAAATGTTATATATCAAGGTACTTTTGATGATGTAGCAGGTGGTCAACAAATCGCTGCTCAAATGTATGCTAAAGGTGTAAAAGTTATTTTTACAGCGGCAGGTGGAGTAGGTATTGGTGCTATTAATGAAGCTAAAACAAGAGTTAAAGCTGGTAGCGATGTTTGGGTAATCGGTGTTGATAGTGATCAATATAATGATGGTATATATGAAGGAACTAAATCTGTAATTCTTACTTCTGCTATGAAGAGAGTTGATGTTGTAACTACTGAGATGGTAGCTGCTGAATTAGAAGGTAGCTTCCCTGGTGGACAAGTCCTTCGTTATGATGCCACTCATAATGCTGTTGGTATTCCACAAGAAAATCCCAATCTGTCAGAAGATGTGCAAGCTCAAGTAGCTAGTGTTTTTGCTAAGCTTCAAGCAGGAGCTATTACAGTATCTGCTGAGCAAGGTGATTTAATTAAATAATTCTTATCATTTAAATATTAAGGGGTGATAAAACACCCCTTTTCTTTTCCTTTAATTTTAGGAGTTTGATTTAGAAATGAGTTTTGTTGTTGAAATGTTAAATATAAGGAAAGAATTTCCGGGCATTGTCGCAAATGATGACATCACAGTTTGTCTGAATAAAGGTGAAGTGTTGGCATTATTAGGCGAAAATGGGGCAGGAAAGTCTACTTTAATGAGTATTCTCTTTGGTTTGTACCAACCCGATAGAGGGATCATTAAAATTAAAGGAAAAGAGGTGAGTATTACCAATCCTAATCTAGCTAATGATTTAGGCATTGGAATGGTCCATCAGCATTTTAAGTTGGTTCACAACTTTACTATTACTGAGAATATTGTTTTGGGGATGGAACCGAAGAAAGGTCTGTCTCTTAATCTTGATAGTGCTGCAAAAAAAATTAAAGCCTTAAGTGAACAATATAACCTAAATGTTGATCCTTATGCCAAGATAGAAGATGTTAGTGTTGGAATGCAACAACGTGTTGAAATTCTTAAAATGCTCTATCGGGATGCTGAAGTTCTTATCTTTGATGAGCCCACGGCTGTTTTAACACCTCAAGAGATTAAGGAACTAATGAAGATCATTGATACTTTACGTCAAGAAGGTAAATCAATCATCTTAATCACCCACAAGCTAAAAGAGATAAAATCTGTAGCTGATAGATGCTCCATTATTCGTAGAGGGCAATTGATCGATACGGTTGAAGTAAAAAACACCACCGAAGCTGAAATGGCTGAAAAGATGGTAGGCCGTATTGTTAATTTTACCGTTGATAAAGAAGATAAGGTAGCAGGTGATTCTGTATTAGTTATTGAAGGTTTAAATGTTAATGATAACAGGAATGTACCTGTTGTTAAGGATTTCGCCATCGAAGTTAAAGCGGGTGAAATCTTGGGTTTAGCTGGTGTTGATGGTAATGGACAAACGGAATTAGTTGAAGCTATATCTGGTTTGAGAGCTATTGAGTCTGGTAAAATCACTATTAATGGTACGGATATTAGTTCTTTTAGTGTTCGAGAACGTCTTGCTATGGGTATGGGCCATATCCCTGAAGACAGACAGAAACGTGGCCTTATCCTCGACTATTCCCTAGAAGATAATATTATCCTGGAAAACTATAAAAATGAACCCTACAGCAAAAAGGGGTTCCTGAAAAGAGCAGCCATTACAGCACAGGCTAATCGAATTATTGATCTCTTTGATGTCCGTTCAGGTAAAGGACCTAAAACTATTACCAGATCTATGTCAGGTGGAAACCAGCAAAAAGCTATTGTTGGACGTGAAATAGATAACGACCCAGAAGTCATGATTGCTGTACAACCAACACGCGGTTTGGATGTAGGAAGTATTGAATATATTCATAAAAGGCTTGTAGAGTTGAGGGATAATGGAAAAGCTGTCCTTTTAGTCTCATTAGAATTGGATGAGATTCTTGATCTATCTGATAGAATAGCCATTATAAACTGTGGTGAATTGGTTGGATTGGTTAATGCAAAAGAAACTAATGAAAACGAAGTAGGTATTATGATGGCTGGTATTCGTAAAGGTGAAAGCAGTGAAACTAAATAGACAGGTTGTAATAGGGTTAATAGCCGTCTTACTGGGGCTTTTAGCTGGTGCCATTTTGATGTTATTTTCTGGAAATAACCCCATTATGGGGTATTGGTATTTATTTCGTGGCGGTTTGATGAATGTTGAACGTTTAGGTAATACTATTGCCACAGCTACCACGTTAATAATGACTGGATTGTCTGTTGCCTTTGCATTTAGAACAGGTTTATTTAATATAGGTACACCAGGACAGATGCTTATAGGAGGCCTCACAGCTACTTCTGTAGCTTTAACAATAGCTGTACCAAAAGTTATTTTACTACCACTTATCTTAGTTGCTGCTATTATTGGTGGGGGTATTTGGGGATCTATTCCTGGTCTTCTAAAAGCTCGGTTTAATGTTAATGAAGTTGTTTCTTCAATAATGATGAATTGGGTGGCCTATTGGGTTGTTTACTATTCCGTACCTGCCTTCTTTAAAGGGGCTTATTTAGAGACGGAATCTAGAAAAATCCCAGATGCTGCATCACTAAAAGTGGAATGGCTAACCAATCTTTTTCATGGTTCCTATATAAACTTAGGTTTACTTGTGGCTTTATTATCCATCCTTTTTGTGTGGATCGTATTAAATAAAACAACAATGGGTTTCGAATTGAAAGCCGCCGGATTTAATCGTCATGGTGCAGAATATGCAGGAATGAATGTTCAACGTAATATTGTTGTCTCCATGGTCATTGCTGGTGCCTTGTCAGGTTTAGCAGGAGCAACCCATTACCTAGGTTATGCTAGTAATATGCAAATTGGTATATTACCTTCCCAGGGCTATGATGGCATCGCCGTATCGCTTCTCGGTGCAAATGCTCCCTTTGGGGTCTTAGCTTCAGCACTTTTCTTTGGGCTACTCCATTCTGGCAAGGGTTTTATGAATGCTATGACTGATATACCTCCTGAGATAGGAGATACCATAATAGCCATTATTATTTACTTTGCGGCAACGAGTGTATTGATAGAGAGATTGATTAATAGATTTGCCAAGAGAAAAGAGGTGGTCAAGTAAATGTACCAAATAATTGAACAAATATTTCCTTATGCCATTGCCTATACTGTTCCTTTGCTGATTACTTCTTTGGGTGGTTTGTTTAGTGAACGAAGTGGGGTTGTTAATATTGGTTTGGAGGGATTAATGATAGTAGGAGCCTTTACTTCTGCTTTCATTATTTCTGTACTGCAAGATATTATGCCTGGCGGGGCTGTCTGGGTAGGATTATTAGCAGCCGTATTAGCTGGTGCTATTTTTTCTTTACTCCATGCTTTTGCGAGTATTAACCTTAATGCTGATCAAGTAATAAGTGGTACAGCAATTAATATGATGGCTGCTGCCCTTACTGTATATATTGCTAGAAATATAACAGGAAGTGGAAACATACAAATCAAGTTTGGTTTAGACCGTTTGGATATCCCCCTATTAAGTAAAATTCCCTTTTTAGGTCCATTGTTCTTTTCACAGGCTTATATGACAACCTGGCTTGTTTTATTAATACTTCTGGCTGGCTGGTATGTTTTGTATAAAACCCCTTTGGGTTTGAGAATACGTGCTTGTGGAGAGAATCCGCATGCCGCAGATGCCGCCGGAATAAATGTATATGCCATCCGTTATGTTGGTGTTGTCGTATCTGGTGCTTTTGCTGCTTTGGGTGGTGCTATTATAATAGTTACTTATAGTGGGGAATTCAATGGTGGTGTTGCAGGGTTAGGTTTCTTAGCACTAGCTTCTCTTATTTTTGGGCAATGGAAACCTTTAGGTATTTTAGGTGCTACATTCTTTTTCGGTTTTGCTAGTACTATTGCTAATGTTTCTCAAGTTATGCCAAGCTTGTCTTCAATACCTCCTATTTTATTGAAGATATTCCCATATGTAGTTACTTTATTCGCTTTGGTTTTCTTTTCTAAGACTACTCAAGCCCCAAAGGCATCTGGAGAGCCTTTTGATAAAGGTAAACGTTAATAAAAGGGAGCAAATATTTTGCTCCTTTTTTTATGGGAGGTCTCAATGAGATCTTATTTTTTTAGACAATTCTTAATTCATGATATTCCAGAAGAATATAAAAAAAAGGGAATTAAGTGGGAACAGAAAGTTCTCCATCTTCATCCTGATCAAATTATTATTATTCAAAAAAGTGGTTTCGAAAGCAACTTAGTTACAATAGACCGTTCTGGCCTAGTCCCTCATAAAGATATTGAAAAAATGAATAAAAGAGATTTTCATTTGCTTTGGGATAAAATTCGCAATCGCTATCTTGAAGGTGATGTATATTATTTAACAATCGACTCTGTAAATATGTTCATTATTGAGTATTCTTTTGGTTATCAATCCTTTGCCGTTTGTGAATTGATATTTGAAAACATAGAGGAATCTATCAAATATAAAAAGCAGCCTTTTTTTACCGCAGAAGTGACTTTCGATTCCCGTTTTTTTTACAAAAATATGATACAAACACCACGTTCTGCGGTTGAAGTAATAAGCGATAAAGGAATTCGTGATCTCAGTGTTGGAACTATTCCGTTCTTATGGGAAGAAGGAGTTCTTAAAGTCGTACTGGTCACGAATAGAAGAGGGAATCACTGGATTTTTCCTAAAGGCTCTATTGAAAAGAATAAGACCATGCAAGAAGTAGCATTAATGGAAGCTAACGAAGAAGCAGGTATTGAAGGCATCATCGTGGATGATTGTCCTATATTAATTCCTTATTCCAAAGGTGATAAGAGTATTAATTTGTTGGCTTATCCAATATTAGTTAACAGTATAAAGAAGAAATGGCTGGAGGAACGTTTTCGCCAGAGAAAGGTGGTAGATATCCAAACAGCCTTTTCCTTAATTGACCAAAAGGGAATGATTGATAGTCTGAGATTTTTACAATTGAATGCTCAAAAGTATCAATTGTATATTGACCATAGATAATTGTCTTGTTAGATTAGAACAGCTTATGGGGGCGCCCTGGTTTCGACTGGAGGATTGTCAGAGTCCCGGTTGCAGGTGGAGTTATCAATCTCCTTAAACTTGGTAACCTTTTATAAATGCTGAAGATAACTTCGCATTAGCAGCATAATTTAGTCTGCTACGATCTGCTTAGCACGCCGCTCTGAGGGCTTTGTAGATCGCAAGAAACCAGGGCTTACTTCTTAGTGTTGCTCAGCGGCTAAGAAGGAAATTATAGTTGAGATATAGAGAAAGTAGGTTGGTTCTTTAGCATAGCTTTTTCCGAATAAAAAAATTAAAGAACTAAACTTGTAGATGCCTGGATTCGGCCCTTTAGGACGCGGGTTCGATTCCCGTCGCCTCCAATATAGACCCTGTATATCAGGGTCTTTTTTTGTTTGTATATCTTCTATTGACAAAGTCATTTGGTAATTCTATTTTTGTAGAATGAATTTACCAAACAAAATAACTATTTCCAGAATCATTTCAACGCCTGTCTTCTTGGGGCTTTTTCTTTTTATCAAAAGCCATCCAGGTAATATTGTTTTATTATCATTGCTTTGGTTGCTTTATCTAGCAGGAGAATTTTCCGATATTCTAGATGGGTATATTGCTCGTAAGTATAACTTAGTAAGTGATGTAGGCAAGTTATTAGATCCCTTTGCGGATGTCATTAGTCGGGTAACAATGTTTTTGTGTTTGACTCATGTTGGGATGATGCCTGTTTGGATTTTTGCTATTATTATATATCGGGAACTAGGTATTACATTTCTTAGAATGATGATGCTTGGTAAAGGTAAGGCCCAAGGTGCTCGTATAGGTGGTAAGCTTAAGGCCTGGTTTTACTTTTTCTCTGGATTCATTGGATTGATCTATTACACAATGCTTAATGTTGGCATAGGTTCCAATAGCTATCCCCTTATGAATGGAGTTACTTTAGTGGTCTTTATTTTAGCTGCTTTGAGCTCTGTATTGTCTTTTATTGACTACTTTCGGGTATTCCTTAAAATGCAATCTAGTAAATAGGTTTTAAAACTTAGGTTTACCATAAAAAAAATCGAAAATCTTGGTTGACATAAAAAGTAGATGCAAGGTATATTCGTTGACGTGCCTTAGATAGTTGGGCTTTTTTAAGTCTTGCATTGAAAGGCTAAATTGTTATTTGACAAAGAGATAGGGAAGGGAGAGAAGGAACCTTGAGAGGTTTCTAAGAGTTAAAGAGACACAACTCTTTAAAGAGCAAACAGATGCAAATACTCTTTATTAGAATAAAGAAAAGCTCATCTTTATGATGAGTAAATAGATAATGGAGAGTTTGATCCTGGCTCAGAACGAACGCTGGCGGCGCGTTTTAAGCATGCAAGTCGAACGGGATTCAAGTGCTTGCACTTGATGAGAGTGGCGAACGGGTGAGTAACACGTAGGTGATCTACCTAGAAGTTGGGGA
>NZ_AUFW01000017.1 GCF_000426705.1 Spirochaeta cellobiosiphila DSM 17781 | reverse complement strand
TACCTGCTTGAGGAACACTACCTGCTTGAGGAACACTACCTGCTTGAGGAACACTACCTGCTTGAGGAATATTTATCTCTTCTTCTTCAAGTGGAGGATCATTTTCTTCCTCTTCTGTTATTTTAACAATCTCTGTATCTTCACGAAGGGCAATTGTTGGATATAGATCACCTAAATCAGTTAAGCTTTCATCTTCCCATGGTTCCTCAGCTAGTAAGTAGTCCTCGTTGACTCTTTCTTCATAGGATATATTAGTATTGTCAGAAAAATCTTCTACTGTACGTATTTGACTATTCTTATATTTATTTTGCCAGTAAGTATCACCCGCCTGTTCATATAATTCCAAGCTCTGAACTATTGAATCAAGATTTTGTTTTTCTTTATCATTTACTTGGATATTAAACAGATCATGCGCGGTCATCATTGATCTGCTTTGATCTCCTATATCATTATAGAGTTTTGATAACTCAGATAAAATTTTATGATTTCTCGAGTTGTTTTTATGTTCCTCTAAGAGGGTAATGGCCTTATTTTCTTCACCATGAGTCGAATATATTTTGCTTAGCCTGATAATAGCTTCTTCATTTTCGGGTGTATGTAAAATTAGTTCATTCAAGATATCTTTAGCTGAATCATAATCTTCTTGTTGTTCCAGAATAGAGATTTTATCAAATATCAAATTCGTATCATAAGGTGATTCCATTAGTATTGAATCAATCAATTCAAGAGCTTTTTGAGGTACCCCTTTTTCTATATATAATCTAGTAAGTAAATGTTTTAGAAAAGTATCATTTTTATTTATTTCTAATTCTTTAGCTAGTATAGATTCTGCTTTTGCAAATTGTTTCAGTCCTATATACGATTCGATTTTATATTTATTAAGGTCCAGATTTTTATCATCTTTCTTCTCTAACTCTGATATTTTTTCTAAGCAGTTCTTATAATCTCCACTACGTATATAGGCTTTAACCAAGTTGTAATCAGCTAAATCATAATTTTGATTTAGGCTAACAGCTTTTTTTAAAAATGTTATAGCAGTTTCAAAATCATTAGCCTTCATTGCTAATATGCCTAGATTATTATTAATTTCTGCATTATTAGGATAATTATTGTTTAGTTTCTCAAAAAGAGCTTTTGATTCTTCATTTCTATCTAACTGTTCTAATATAACACCACGGTTATTTTGAGCTGCTAACCAACTTGGGGATATTGATATAACATCATCAATGTAAGATAACGCATCAGTTAGATCTCCTTTGTTTTGATTAATAACAGCAAGATTATATAAAATTTTAATATTATTAGGATCAAACTTGAGTCCCTTTTTATATATTTCTTCTGCTTTCAGTATTTCTGCTTTATTTTCATAAATAGTTCCCAAATTGATATAGGCACCAATGAAGTTAGGATTTTCATGAATCACTTTTTGGTATAAATTTTCTGCCGTATTCCAATCTTTTTCATCTTTACACATGTTCGCTAGGTTATAAAGTATATCTACTCTATGAGGAGCTAATGTATTAGCTTGCCATAGAACTTTTTGTGCTTCTTCTATTTGTCCAGAATTTCTTAATGCTACCCCTAAATTATTATATGCCTCATAATAGTCATCTTTGTAATTCAATGCGTTTCTAAAATACTTAATAGCTTCATTAAATTGATTGTTTTGAGAGTGGATATTTCCTAATAATAGATGGGCCTGGGGAAGGTCTTTTTGTATTTTAAGGACATCATTTAACAAAAGAAGACTTTGATTGAAATCGGACATTTTATATGAATTGATAGCCCTTGAGAATAAAATCCGTAATTCCTTATTCTCACTATTCATTATATTTCCTTTCTGGTCGTGCTTGAACCTCTATTGAAAATTGGCTCTCATGGGGAGGATTTGCTTTATCATAGGCTACGACCGTAAAAAAGTATAATTTATCGTTTTGTAATCCACTTAATTCAAAATTGGTAATATTGCCTACATCGATCGGAGAATCTCCTTCATTAGCTTCAGTTCCCCAGTATTCCCCCTTCGAATCACCATAATAGATGTAATAACCCGCTATATCTGATTCTGTTACTTCTTTCCAGTTAAGTTTAACTGAGCTATTACCTGGTTTAGCTACTAAGCCTAATGGTGGTGCTGGAGGCAAATCTTCCTGATAACTGATTTGTATTGTTGATAATTGGGGTGATTTATCTAAAGTGGCATTAGTGTGGAACATTATCTTCATTTGTATGTATCTACCTCTAAGATCTCCGTCTAGTTCATTTGGTTTTAAGGATAGCCATTGTAAGTTATTGGTAGTTAGGTCTTCTAAATGATCTGTAATTCGATAGTAGTAACTTAGGTCAGAATCTTCTGTAATATTTTGTGATATTTTTATGTCTAGTAATAGACTATTAGAATATCCAAGATCAATTGGTTTAGTTGTTACAGAACCACCTGCTTTTGGATATTTACTATAATTAGTATCTCTATATTTTTGACTAATCCTGAGTTCATCAATAAGTCCTGTATAGTTTTGACCAACTATAAGAGGTTGATTTGTTATATCCGAAAAAGAAGGTGTCCCAAAGGGTCCTTTTTCTTTTCCAGTAGGGGTTACGTATGTAATTGCTTCTAAACGATTATTCAAAAAGTATTCGATTGTTCCTTGTGACTCTGAATATCGAATTAAATGATGAGACCATTTGTTGGGTATTAAATTGGTTAATCCTGTAATATTGATATCAGAAGCTAGGGTTCCATCTGGATATTGGAATACATTCTTAAAATAAATCCCTAATCTTCGTTTTTGAAAATTTATAGATAAACTCTGAGGAGTAAATATATTATCATGCAGAATTCCGCCATTCCATTTAATAATTGTTGATCTATTTTCAATAACAAAAGGGTTTATCCAAAATTCAATAGAAAAATCTTTTTTACCAGTAAAGGATTTAAAAATAGATTTTGAGTTTGGAATAAGTTGTAGTGATTCTGTTCCATTGAACCGAAAAGCCCAATCACCTCTGATTCCATTCTTTATTATATTGGGTTTATTGCCCTCTAAAGTATAGTTTTCAGTATCTATAAGACCTTTTTCACTCAATAATAAATCTGTGAACATATCGTTCTTACTAGTATTATCAGATAAATATAGGTCCATATAACCATGTAATCCTATTTGTTGAGTAATATTATGATAATTTTGAAGTAAGTCCCAACCTTGATCTCCGCCAAGTTGAATGACACTGTCTTGACTGTGTAGAAGAAAGTTAAAACAAAACATAAAACAAATTAATAAGATAAACCTATTCACAACTCACCATTCGTTAGTAAAATTATATATATGCAAGAAGATTCAACCTTTAACAAATTAAAATCTCAAGTTAAAGATTTCCCCAAAACACCGGGCGTATACCTTATGAAGGACAAAAAGGGTATTGTTATATATGTCGGCAAAGCTAAGGTTTTACGTAACCGTGTGAGTTCTTATTTTACTGGGCAAAAAGATATAAAGACATCAGTTTTATTAAGAAAAATAGATTTTTTAGAATTTATCACCACTCAAAGTGAATACGAAGCACTATTATTAGAGAATAATTTAATTAAAAAATACAATCCAAGATTCAATATCAATTTGAAAGATGGTAAATCCTATCCCGTAATAAGGATCACAAATGATAAATTTCCCCGGGTCTATCGCACAAGAAGAATCATACAGGATGGATCCGAATATTTCGGGCCGTTTCCTAATGTAAAGACAATTGATATCTATCTTGAATTAATAGAAAAATTATTTCCTCTCAGAAAATGTAAAGGGAAATTAAAATATAGAGATAGTCCCTGTCTATATTACCATATAGGACGATGTAAAGCCCCGTGTGTTAAAAAGATTACAGAAGCTGGATATGAAGAAGATGTAGAAAAGGTCAGACAACTTTTGTCCGGTAGAACAGAAGAACTGACAAGAAAAATTAAAATAGAAATGTTAAGAGCATCTGAAGAATTGAATTTTGAAAGTGCTGCAAAATTAAGAGACACATTAATTGCCATCGAACAAATTGGATCGGAACAAAAAATTATTGATTTTGATGAAGAAAAAAGAGACTACATAGCTTTAGTACATGAAGGAGAATTAGCTACTTTTGTTGTTTTTCAGATGCGTAATGGAAAATTAATTGGTCGGGATTTGTTTAGAACTAAGATATATGGTACAGAAGAAGATGCCATGACAGATTTTATTCTACTTTACTACCAAAATACCACAATTCCACCTCAACAGATTTTTGTTTCTGTATCATTAGATTTTATAATTTTAAAGGATCTTTTTTCTTCAGAATGGGGGCATCGAACTGAGTTTCACTTACCTGAAAGAGGACGTCACCAAAAGTTTATGAAAATGGCTATGGAGAACGCACGTCTTGATATTGATAGACAAATGCGTGATAAAGAAATCGATCCTGGTTTAGAAGAGTTAAAGCGTGTATTGAACTTATCTCATTTGCCAAAAAGAATAGAGGGATTTGATATTGCTCAATTACATGGAAAAGATCCAGTAGCTTCAATGGTTAGTTTTTGGATGGGGAAACCGGATAATAAAGCATATAGACAATTTCATATGAAATCCTTAGGTGGACAAATTGATGACTTCAAATCAATTAGAGAAGCTGTTGCTAGACGCTACTCAAGGGTCATTAATGATGATCTTCCTAAGCCTGATTTAATACTAATTGATGGTGGAAAGGGGCAAGTTAGTTCTGCGATGGGGGTGTTAAGAGCTTTAGGTTTAGGTGATATTCCTTTACTCGGTTTAGCAAAAAGGGAAGAGGAAATCTTCCTTCCTGATAAATCTGAACCGATTATTATTCCTATTGGTTCTCCTGCACTAAGAATTTTAATTGCAGTAAGGGACGAAGCACATAGGTTTGCAACAACATTTAACAAAAAGCTAAGGCAAAAGAGGATAAAAATAGCTACTCTTGAAGGAATTGAAGGGATTGGACCAAAGAGAAGTCAAAGAATACTAAAAGCATTCGGTGGTCTAGATGGAATTAAATCTGCTTCCTATGAAGAAATTTCTGAAAAAGCAAGGATTCCTATGGAACTAGCTGAAACAGTAAAAACATTTGTGACTAAAAAAGTCGAAATCGATAAATCAAAAAATTAGGCAGATAATTTTCTGCCTTTATTTATTATTATGTAATAGATAAGTAATTCCATTTGACAAATCCCTAACTCAATACGAGACCCTTTTAATCTAAGATCAAATTCACTAGCGAGAGCGATTATTTTTTCTAGGTCAACAATGCGATAGTTTTGAATCCCCTTTGTATATACGCTTTGGTTCTTCTTACTTCTGATTCCTAGTTGAGGAAATATCTCTTTTAGTTGAAATCCATTGCGACGTTGGTATTGAATCTTTAATAGATTACGTATTTGCCAAGTCAGACCACTTAATATCTGTACTGGATTAGAATCCCCGGACAGTCTTATCTTTTTATAGATTTCTAATGCTCCTTCTAAATCTGAGGAAGCTATTTTTTCGAATAATGTGAAAACATTTTCTTCTTTACTATGATAGATATATTTTTCTATAGTCGATACATTTATCTCTGTTGATACTGGTAAAAACAAGATAAGTGACTGGCATTCTCTTTTGAGAGCTTCAGTATTATTTTCAACAAGATCAAGAATGAGTTCTGCTGCCTCATTTGTGATGGTGTAGTTGTTTTTCTTAAAGAAATTTTGTACCCAACCTAATTTTTGATTCTCGAACATTTCCCAAAAAATCTTTTTATTCTTGAATACTTTTTCAATCTTCTTATCAATTCCTGGTTGGTTAGAAGTTAATATTAATGATCCTTCAGGTGAAGGATTCTTCATATATTCTATTATTGGATCAGTGTTTTTTTTGCCCTTAATATCATGAGCTTGATCTATAATCACCAATTTATGAGGACTGAAAAGGGAACCATTTTTTAAGAGAGAAATAACTTCATTAAAATCTGTCTCAGATGGATAAAACTTATAGCGTTCTAAGGACCCACCATGTTCTGTTTCCAGAGATAAAACTATAGTATTAATAAATTCGTGTTTTTCCCCTTCTTCGGGACCAAGTAATAACCAATTAGCCATAAGATCGTATAATATTAACCAGTTTACCTAAAATTCTAACATCTTGAGTGAAAATAGGCTTGTAGTTTGAATTTTCAGCTTTCAACCTAATCCTATTTTTTTCTTTATAAAACCTTTTTAAGGTGACAGCTTCTTCAACCATGGCAACAACGATTTCTCCATTTTCAGCAGTTTCTTGCTGCTTTATTAAAGCTAAGTCACCATCAAGTATTCCCGCATCAATCATAGAATCACCTTTTACGTGAAGTCCAAAATGTGTTCCTTTTCCAAATAATGCAGTAGGAAGAGATAAGGATCCTTCCCAATTCTCTTCTGCCATTAATGGTACTCCTGCTGCGACATTACCGATAATAGGTATTTCAATAGTCTTTTCGTCAAGGAGTTGTTCCCCCAACACTTCAATAGCTCTTGAACGATTTTCATTGCACCTTATAAAGTTCTTTTTCTCCAGTGCTTTAATGTGATCGTATGCTCCTTTTACAGAAATTTCAAAATTACTCGAAATCTCTCGAATTGTAGGAGGATATTGTTTATTTGTTATGTAGGACTTAATGAAGCCTAATACTTCACTTTGTCTTTCTGTAAGCTTTTTCATTTCTCTATTTCTATTCCAAATTTCTTTATCTTACCATGTAAATTACTTGGGTAAACACCCAAAGCTTGAGCTGTTTTTGATATATTATTGTCATTTTCCCTAAGCTTACTGGTAATTAGCTTAATTTCAAACTTATCTCGTGCTTCTTGTAATTTCAAATTGCCAAACTCCTCTTTGAAATGATCCGTTTCTTCTTTCGGTGTGTCTGGATGTAAGTATTGCTTAACAAAAGATAAGTTGATAATACTATCATCGCACATAACGGTTATTCGTTCCACAAAGTTTTTTAGTTCTCTAATATTACCAGGCCAATGATATTCCGTAAGATATTCAAGAGCTTCCTTATTCAATTTTTTATTATATCCCATTTGTGTTTTTGATATAAAATATTCAATTAGTAAAGCAATATCATCTTTTCTTTCCCTAAGAGGTGGGACATAAATAGGTATTACATTTAATCTAAAATATAAATCCTCTCTGAAATTTCCTTTTGAAATCTCTGTTTGTATATCTTTATTTGTAGCTGCTATAACTCTAATATCAACGGATACACTTTTTTCTCCACCAACTCTTTCAAATTTCATTTCTTGAATGGCACGCAGGACTTTTGCTTGTGCTGATAAACTCATATCAGCTACCTCATCAAGGAAAAGGGTACCTTTGTCTGCTAGTTCAAACTTACCTTTCTTTTGATTTATGGCTGAAGTGAAGGCTCCTTTTTCATGGCCAAATAGTTCTGACTCAATTAAGTTGTCGGGAATGGCAGCGCAATTGACTTCAACAAAAGGACCTGAGTTCCTCTGGCTTTGCTTATGAATTTCTCTTGCGACTAATTCTTTTCCTGTTCCATTTTCACCTAAAATCAACATACGAGCATCTGAATCTGCACTCTGTTCTATAATACTGCGTATTTTATTTATAGGTTTACTTCTTCCTATCATTATCTCTTGTGGAAATAGCGATTGTTTTAAGGATTGGTTTTCTTTTTTTAGCTGCTCAAGTTCTAGAGCATTCCTAGTCAGTGTAGTTATTTTTTCAAGTGATAATGGCTTTTCTAGAAAATCATAAGCGCCCATTTTAATGGCTTTTACTGCCATATCGATATTTCCGTGACCTGATATTATCACTACGGGTAATTGTCGATAATCTTTCTTGATTTCTTTTAGTACATCAATTCCTCCCATATTGGGAAGCCAGACATCAAGAAAAACCAGGGATACTTCGGAGGTTTTTAGTATGTTGAGGCCTTGAAAACCATCTTCTGCTGTTAAAACCGAGTAGCCTTCATCTTCAAGAATATCTGATAAAATGGATCTTATACCTGGTTCATCATCTACGATTAATATCGTACTCATTTTCAACCTCCAATCTAATATCTATAAAAAAAGTTGTGCCTACATTTTCTTGTGATTCAAACCATATCTGTCCACCATGATCGTGAACAATACGTTCAACTATGCTTAGTCCTAATCCTGATCCCCCATGTTTAGTAGTGTAATAAGGATGAAATACTTTATCTATGATATCTTCCTTAATTCCTTCTCCTGCGTCCTGTATTTGTATACGACAGTAGGTAAAGGTTCCTTTTTTAACTTCGTCAGCTCTAAAAGTTATCTGTCCAGATCCTTTCATTGCGTCAATGGCGTTTTTGATAAGGTTAGTAAATATTTGCTTCAACTGATTGGGGTCTGCTTTCATAGGAAAGTCTTGAGGAACTCCCTCTGTATCAAATTGAATGTTTGGATTACTTGTTTTGTATACTTTGATTGATTCTAACACAATATCATTAAGATTAATTTTTTGTTTATGAGAACTGGGTAACCTAGCAAAATCTCTAAATTCTTTTATTAAATTATCAAGACCGTCTACTTCTGTAACAATAGCAGTAACCGCTGGTCTAAGTAACTCTCCTATAGTTTCAGGTTTTGTTTCATAACGTTTTAATAATCTTTGAGCGCTTAATTTGATTGGAGTTAGAGGATTTCTAATCTCATGGGCCAGTCTTTGGGCAATTTCTTGCCATGCAGTTATTTTTTCTGTTTGTAATATTTGTTTTCTTGAGTTCTCAAGTTCAAGAATCATCTTATTAAACGACTGAGCAAGCATTCCAAAATCATCTTTACCTCGAGATAAAATACGAAAGGAAAAATCACCATCTATTACTCTTTTTGTTGCTTCTTCTAAATTAGCCAAGGGTCTGATAAGGTCCTCTGATAATAAAAAGCTAATTAATATTGAAATAAGAAAAAGAGGAACAGCGAAAAACATATAAAGTAATGGCAATAACAACCAAAATTGATTTCTATATTCTTTGATTTGGTTAATAGAAGATACCGCATTTGTCAGATAATTTGTATTAGTTTGAAAATCCGGACTTAATAAATCACTAAGCACTACATAATATTTAAAGGATCCTGATTCAATAAGTTTTAGATAAGATAGGAATGTTTGGCCTTGTTCTGTTCGGCGAGGTAAAGGTCCTTCATTTTGACGTTGTATCTGACTGAAAGGCCTATTGGCTTTAGGATCGCCTAAAAAAACAAGAATAGTCCCGTCTTCTCTAAAAACTTCTAAGCTATCGACAGCGGGATTATAGTCACTTAGTTTTTTCCAGCTTAAATCAGGATTTATATCTATTCCCTGTAATACGGATAGTAGAGAAGGACTTCTAGCAAATTTACCTAAGTTGTCTAGCTTTTCCTGGTAATAGTCCAATGTAATTGTTAGACTCCCATTGATAGCTTTCTCTAATTGTGGATTGTACCATTCTGTTAAGGCTGTAGTTACAAAGTTGACAGATAGAATTGTTTGAGGGATAGCGGATATCAAAGATAACAAGCTAAAAGATAGAATCAGTTTGATTTTTAATTTAACACCTGGTCCATCTTTTCTTAATTCTCTATACACACTCAAAGCATAAATAACGATAGCAATTAATATACCTGCAGGCAAAATTAAAGCAAAGTTAAGTATAATAGGAAAATTAGCCTCTCTTCCCAAGGTAATATTATTTAGAGTTTGACTAGAGAATAAAATTATAAGACTTATCAATATAAAGTATAAAACAATGAGGCTGGTAAAAGACCTTAGATTAATAGACTTCTGATTCTTTCCTATTTTCATAAACTTATGGAATATTAAATGTCTCCCAGCCTGACTTTTCTACTAAGTAATAAGGAATTATGTATAAAATATTCACAGGGGTTACTAACACAACTTTCCGCCATTTAACGCTGGCCTTAATAGTGTATCTTGGTTCTGTATCTCTTTCTTGATCAGGAATAAAAAACTCATGACTATAAGAGAAAAAATCCTCAGATAGCTGTTTTTTTTGTTTAATTCTATAGTCTATTGTTTCTTTTTCACCGATTTTAAGTTTGTACACCTGTTCAAAGGGATCCCACCAAGCTTCCTTTTTTACCTTTATATCAGTAATATCTTGCATGAACCAAGGGAGAAGAGAATTCTTTGAATGCCTATTCAAAGAAATTTGAAACTCAATCTCTGAATGATAACCTTTATCCAAAGCATCAAATAAACTTTTATCATTTCTAAAGCTAGTATTTACTGCTAGGTGAGCTAATGACCAATTATATTCAAACTCAAGATCTGAAGAATAAAGAGAAACAGCAATAGAAAGAAGTAAAATAAAAAATAAACTATTCCTCTTCAAATCGGTTTTCAAATATTTTAACCATTGCTTCTAGAGCAGATGCTTCATCAGAACCTTCGCAGACTAGTTTTAATGCGGTTTTATAACCTGCACCCAAGGTTATGATTCCCATTATTGATTTAGCGTTTATTTGTTCTGAATCTTTTTCAATAAAAACATTACATTCAAATTGGCTGGCTGTTTGTACGATCATAGCTGCAGGTCTAGCATGTATTCCGGCTCTGTTTTTAATAACAACCTCTTTATCGACCATTCTCTTTCCTTTAAGTATTTTCCAGATCGCTTCGTTGTAAGTATAAGGTACGAGCATTTTCACTTTCAAGCCACTGCAAAACGTTCTGATTAAATTCTTTTGCAGAATAATAACCAAGTCTCTTTAAACGTTCATTCATAGCGGCTGTTTCAATAATAATGGGTATATTTCTACCTGGTTTCACAGGTATTAGTAGATAAGGAACACTAACGCCAAGAATATCCGTTGTGGCATCTGCTTGTCCCAGTCTTTCATAGGTCTTGCTATTATCCCATTCCTCAAGATGGACAACCATCTGTACTTGTTTAACATCTCGTATAGCACCTACACCAAATAGGTGTGCTACATTTATAATACCTAAACCTCTTATTTCCATATGGTGCCCTAATGCCCTGTTTGTTCCTGAACCTTCCAAAATATTTCCGGAAGTACAACGGATTTCCACTGCATCATCTGCTACAAGGCGATGCCCTCTTTCAATCAATTCCAGGGCTGTTTCACTTTTTCCTACACCACTATCTCCTGTTATTAGCACTCCTCTTCCTGATACTTCGACTAAAACTCCATGTATTGTTTTTTTTGGAGCAAATACATTATCTAAAGCTCGAATAAATCGGGAAGAAAATTCCGTGGTAGGAATGTCTGTTATTAATATAGGACACTTAGCTTTTTCTGCTATTTTAATGAACCAATCGGGAGGCGCATTGTTATGAGTGAATATACAGGCTGGTATAGTATATTGAAAAATATCTTGAATGGTCTGAAAATTTTGTTCTTCACCCATCTTAAGTAGATAAGCGTTTTCTCCCTGTCCAAATATTTGTACCCGTTGATTACCAAACTCCTCAAAGAAACCACTTAATGCCAATCCTGGTCTATTCATGTTTGGCGTTGTTATCGTATTAACTAATCCAGGACGACCAGAAATACACTTCAAATTAAGAGAGTCACGTTCCTTGAGATCAAGATCTAATAAATCAAGTACAGTAAAATTCTTCATCGCCAATATTATACTACATTTAATGATTATGTGTAGATAAATATTGCACGATTAAAGGGTATTTACCCTTTTAAACTATAGTATTCTTTAAGTTCATCGATGATGGCGAGTAGTTCTTGACCTGTTACTTCTTGGTTCGGTTTAAAATGTTCACCATCTATCATGTTTATCCATTCCCTTTCAATAACAAATATTATTGGCTGAAAATAAGCGTCATTTAGTGATACATCACTTATTGGGCTGGTGGCTATGGACATCTCCAAGCTGCTATCTGAATTGCTTGAGGTACTATAATTCTCTAATGTTTCAGGGTTTTCTTTGTAAGCTGCCAGTCTATATAAAACGTCTGCCAGTTTTTTTCTAAGTAGTACTGATTCTAAATTATCATTATTTTCCAATAAATTGGCTGATTTCCAATTTGTAGCTGTATCTTCTTTAGATGTGCCAATTAATCTGCTATATAGATCTGATTCTGAATGTAGAAGGTTCATAAAGTCACCAAGGGTTACATGTTCTTTTGATAAAATATTTAGTTCCTTTGATGATATTTCATTCTGATTGTATAACTTTAGTCCAGCATCAATTCGTTTATCAATCATATCCTGAATGTCTGAATCTAAGCCTGGAGGACATTTTTCATATTCTGTTGTGGCTTTTCCAAAGTCTCCTTCCTTAAAGTAAGCTTCACCAAGAAAGAAATGTAGATAACGAGGTTCATACAATTCCTCTAGGCCCTTTTCTAATTCTTTAATAGGTTCTTCAGAGTTCAAAGATCTGGTGATATACAATAACTCATCTAATCTTCCTGTTTCTTCCAAATCCTTAATCATGGATCTAGATTTGATCTTATGCCCATGAAGATCATTCCATAGAGCATTTATTCCAATGATTCTTGCTTTATAGTCTAAGTTAAATGTCTGAACATTTAGTAGCTTTTCAAGCTGTGAATTTATTGTTTCCTCCGATTCCTTAAGAGGTAACCCAAGATAATATCTAATACTTTCATTGAGTAGAGTTTCTGTTTCCTGAAAAGATTCTTCATCAATGGTTTGAACTACATTGTCAGACATAGACATACATGACATAAACATCAAACCTGATGATATTATCATTATTACAAAGGTTTTCTTGAACATGGTCATTCTCCTTCTATACCATATCGAACAGTATAAGCATAAATCTTTCTATCTAAACCTCCAGTAATCATTTCAGGAATACCATTAGAATCCAAATCTGTAAATACTGGTTTAAAATGACCTTCTACTGGAAAACCTTCAAGAAGTTTCCCTTCTTTGGTCCATCCATATATCTTGCTTCCTGCACCATAAAGAAATAATTCTTCAATGCCATCATCATTGATATCATATCCTATAATTCCAGCTGTCTCAGAATTAGGTATTTTGACCTTAAACTGATTTTGAATTTCTCCTTTAAGAGAAAAAATAGTTATATCTCCATCTTTGTTAATAATGACAACATCATGTTCCCTTTTATTTTTTATTATGGCTGGAGAACTATAGAAAGTTCCTTCCATTTCAACAGGGTCGTGTATTAAGCTACCTTCGACATCTCTTATTTCCAAAATCCCTTTTTGAGTTAAGAATATGGAATATATTTGATTTTTATCTCTTATTAATTGCGGGCCTTTTATAGCCACACTTCCTGCTCTTTGTGGCCAACTAGCTAAGGGAATTCCCTCGTCATCTGTAATGTAATATGTCCCAAATATATCTTTGGGATATATACCAAGATATCTATTTTCAAGTACAGAGGGGGGCGCGAGAATATTCTTTGTATATATTTGTGGTAAAGGATAGGAACCATTGTCACGAAGATAGATGAGCTTTTGTAGAGACTTATCAAATATGATATAGCCATCCTTATAGGGGGTAGGGTCAAAAGTCCAATCCCATTCGACTTTCTTTTCCTGTTGATCCATACCTATGCCCTCTATAGGAATACTGAGAAATCCACTACTACCATAAGTCAGTATGCCAATTTGGGGGACAGCTTTTAAGAGACTTGTTCTATCTGGCATAGTTGTTCTGGATAATTTGATTCCAATCATATTTGTTATGATCATTTCATTTTTGGTGTTAAGAAAGGACAGTTCCGGTAGTGCTGATTCTCCGATATCTCCAACAATAACCTGACTATTAATTTTCTCATGAGTATCTACAGGAAATCCAGGAAAATTTGTTGTTCCTGTGATAGGAGATTTGTCTCCATGAAATTGGAATCTGATTTCTTCTTGATGATAAGAGATATAAAAATGTCCTTTCTCATATAAACGGAAAATTTTTGCTAAGACGTTTTGGCTTAATAAGAATCTTGGCATCGCTGAATTTAGGTCATAATAAAAAAGAAAAGGACTTCTGCTAGGTAATTTACCTGTAACATTTTTGAAGGATTTAGAATCTGATAAATAATTTTTTCCTTTTATCTCTTTCAACAAGTGAGCAAGTGTTTCAGGATTATTTGAGAGATACAAATAATTACCTTTACGTACCATATAAGGTGTATCTATAGGTCCTGTGAAAACTTCTAAAACTTTCATTAGTGGTGCAGGAAAATTTAGACTTGCTACTCTTATTTTGTCGATAACTAAATTATCCTTCGCCTTAATGAATAAGTTATTTTTTAATTTTTCAAATACCTTATCCAAGTTCTCTTGATTTTCTATCTCCACAAACATTACAGGATTGCTACTATATCCTTTTAGAGTGAAAGCCCCTGCTTCCCGGCCCAGCCAATCTGTAACTAACTCCTGAGAAGAAAGGCCCAGAATAGATTTTGTTAAAACATCAAAATTGGATAGATTAATTTGTTTTTTATTATCTATAAAATTATTAACAAGATTTATTAGACTATCAAAATTTCTAAAACGGAATCCAGTTAAAATATTAACAGAATCTGGTAAATATTGTGGGACTCTTAAATAACCAGGGTCATAACTGAGGTATTCCACTAAATCTTCAGTATCTGTATGAAAAGGAGTATAGCCTTCCAAATTAATTTCTCCCTTCTTAATATCAACGGCCAATAAAGTTTCCTTATTGAAGTTCAATCTATTACTTAATGGTATTAAGTCAGGAAAATCTTTCTGAAACATCTGAACAAGTTTTTGTGTATTTAAGTGTATTTTGATTAAAGGATTTGTGCTAAAAGAGTAGTTAAGTTGATGTGTTTGTGCAAAAGGGGCTCCCATTAAGGTATCTTGTATAAATTTTTCATTTGTACTTATCAGAAGTATTTTTCCTTTTATAAAGACATAAATAGGTTTTGATTCTTTAGCTTCCACCTCTTCTGCCTGTGTTTTCTTGGGAGGGATTATGGTAAAATAGCTGTGACCTTCAAAATTAGTTTTCTTTATTTCGATAGGGGAGAAGCCTAGTAATGGTTCTGACCATAGTATGATTCTATTGACAAAGGATCTCCAACCCATATTAATAATGATTAAAGGATCAAAATTATCATTGAATAAGATATTCGCATCTAAAGACATAGCTCTTTTGACCAAAAAATTCTCTCTAACCGGGTTGTTTTTCCATTCAAGAAAGGATTGATATATATCTTTCATCTCAGGTTCTGATAAAACAATATCTGAGACTTCCCAATCTGTTAATTCTTCAATTAGATCACCAACTGAAGTAACCTCAATTCTCAAAGTACTGTCTGTGGGAAAATAATCAGATGATTTTCCATGATCTAATAAAGCCAGGATGGCAAAAGTACCAACAGTTATAGCTATAATTGCAACAATTGTGATTGATATAATTCCAAGTGTTTTTAAAAAAACTTTCATATGTCTTTACTCCCACATAAACATAGCTTTACAAAGGATATCAGATATTTTTCAATTATTCATTGTTTTTTATTCCTGTGGTATTGTTAACAGACAGGAGGCTATTGTTGTGAAAATATGCATTATACTACTTATGAGCTTATTATCATTGATTTCTTGTCAGAAATATGAACAGGACAATCTTGATGCTTCTTTCTTAAATGTTAAAGATTTGGATGCTTATTTAGTAGAAGAAGAGTCTAAATATGATGACATTGTTCCCGGTACGGAAAAAGTCATACATTGGTATAAAGAATCTGGACGCAAAACACCCCTATCTATAGTGTATATTCATGGATTTTCCGCAACGCGAATGGAAGTAGAACCTGTTCCAGATCAAATTGCTGATCGAATTGGCGCCAATATCTTTTTTACGAGATTAAAGGGGCATGGGAGAACAGGAGAGGCTTTAGGTTCTGCTTCATTAGAGGACTGGTTTCAGGATATGGAAGAAGCCATGGACATTGGTAAGAAAATCGGAGAAAAAGTTATATTGATGGGTACGTCTACAGGCGCAACTTTAGAAACATGGTATGCAACACGTAGCCAAGAAGACATAGAAGCTTTGTTGTTTATATCTCCCAATTTTTATCCTAAGAATAAAATGTCAACCCTATTAACATGGCCAGGAGCGAAAAACTGGTTAGTTCCCATTATTGGTAAGGAGACCAGTTTTACTCCTCTAAATGAACAACATGCCCTCTATTGGACTGAGTCCTATCCAACACAAGCTTTGTTTCCCATGATGGATCTTGTAAAAGCTACAGAAAAGTCTAATATTGAAGATATCAAAGTACCTGTATTAATTTTTTACTCACCAAAAGATCATGTAGTTGAGCCAAAAAGAACTGAAAAGGTTTTTAATCAATTTAGTTCTGTAAAGAAAGAGATTCTTCCAATTGTAGAAGGAGATAATGAAGAAATGCATGTTATAGCTGGCGACATTTTATCTCCTTCAAATGATGAATATTTTATTGAGAAAGCTGTTGAATTTATAGATTCTCTTTGAAGAAAACCAACATCTCTTTCCATGCTTGAGAAGCTTCTTCTGGATAGAAAGTTTGTCCAGAGGGGTTCGTAAAATTATGGGCATTAACTCCAGGATAAATAATATACTTGTAATCAGCTTTAGCGTTGGACATTTCTTGTTTAAATGCTTCCTGACGTTCTGGAGGAGTTACAGGATCTCCTTGACCTTGTATGACCAATAGTTTTGTCTTAATATCACCTGGTTTTGCATTCAGACCTGTATTGATCGTTCCATGAAAACTGACGATTCCCTTTAAATCAACTCCCATACGTGCCATGTTTAAAACAATACCACCTCCAAAACAGTACCCTATCGCTCCCAGTCTTGATGTATCCACATTCGGTTGACTCTTTAGGACATCAAGGCCTGCATTGAATCTTTTTTTTATCAAATCAAAGTCAGATCCTACTTTGCTGGACATTTGCCGAGCTTTAGAAACGTCTATCTCTTTACCATCTCCATACATATCTATGGCTAAAGCAATGTATCCTTCTGTTGCTAAATCTCTAGCTCTCTTTTTTGCATAGTCATTTAATCCTGTCCATTCATGAACAACAATCACTCCAGGTTTTTTTGTATTATTATCCTCATAGGCGAGATAAGCGACTAATCTCTGACCATCTACATGATAGGTGATTTCCTTTACCATGACTTCCTTTCCTTTTTTATTCTCTATGTTTTGACCAAAAATGAGCCCACTTAATAAAAGTAAGAATCCTGTTGTTATAAACTTATTAACATTCATATTTTCTCCTTAGAGCTGGGAACTTCTTTATTCAACATAGTACTGCATTTCTGACAAGTCAAATAATGATTACGTAAAAGTAAGCTTTCTGCTAAATAATCTGATCCTTTAATGAGTCTAACTATCAAAGGTAATATGAGATGTGGCCAATAAGGAACGCCCCTCCATCCTTTCTGGATATCAATTCCTCTTAATCTAATGTTATTTTTTATTTCCCTTATAATAGGTGTGATCATGAAGCTGTAGTTTACAGAACAATACAATAAGAAGGAAAAATTTTTAGGAAAACCAGTTTTAGTAAGTAGGAGATAGAGAGAAAGATCAGGATAATAAGAAAAATAGAGCTGTAACGTTAAGGTTGATAACCATAATGTCGTTATTGTACGAATTCCCCCATACCATTCTCCTGCTACTAGATAGATAAAACATATAAATAAGCTTGAAGAGAAAAGTAGTTTTACAACTTTTTGTAGCTGTTCCCTGTTTCTTATGAAGAGTGTAATTGTAATTAGTAACGTAGTTATCATACTTACTTTGGGAAATGTATAGATTAGTATCAAGTTTACAATAGATAGGGTAAGTAGTAGTTTATAGGTCAATGACAATGTCCGATTTTTTGGGCTTTAAAGAATGACTAACCCATAAAACAATATTGCCTGCTGCTAGGTAATTTTCTACAACATGGGTTATTGTTTTTAGCGAGATTTTATCCAGACCAGAATCAATTTCATCAAGAAGTAGTATGGGAGGTTCAAAGCTAAGGAGCATGGCTAATTGTAGCCTTTTTTTTTCTCCAAAGCTAAGGGAGAAAGGGGATTGATCAGATAAATATCTTAAATTCAGATCATCAAGTAAATTATCTATCAGATTAGGATTATAGCGTTCAAGCTTTCTGGGAGTAAATTCTATTTCTTTAAAAACAGTGGAGCAGATGAATGAGGTATCTGGTGTTTGAGAAGCATAACCGCAGATTCCAATATTAATAGGTTGATTACCATAAGTACATTTACCTTTTGATTTGATAAGACCAGCTATTGCTTTTAGTAAGGTCGACTTTCCAGAACCAATATCACCTTTTATCAGGCACATTGTCCCAGGTTCTAATTTAATATTAAAAATTGGTTGAATAAAACCTGTAAGTTGAGGCTGGAAGTTAATTAGGCATAGTTCTTTGTCTTTAGGGATAAGATTTTTTCTTATCTTATCTTGAGGCATTAAAATTTCACGTCCTATAGATGGTAACATTATAGTTCTTGCTTCTTTTACAGAATAAGTATGATCAATTATTACGATCGTTTTACCATCTGAATGTAATTGCCTTGTCAAATCCAACACTTTTTGCCTATAGGGAGTAGATAATTGAGTAAGCAGCTCATCCAATAGATAAACCGATCGATCCAATGATAAAAAGGCAATTAGTAAAATAAGCTGTTGCTGACCTCCTGATAATTGGTGAGGATGTCTTTCTTTTAGATGGTTGATCTGAAAAAAGTCCAAATATTGTTCAACTAGTTCTTCTCTAGATCCTTGTGCAAAAGTTAATTCTTCCCATACTGTTTTGCAAAATAAACGGCTACTAGCCCAAGGGCCTGTCAATCCTACAGTTGTCTGTTCTTTTTTTATGTTGCCCTGGATCACTCCTGGATAGAGGGAAGGAATTAGATCTGCTAATATCCTTAAAAAGCTTGTCTTCCCAGAACCATTACTTCCTTTTAAGTGTATGAGTTCACCTTTTTTTATTACTTCTGTTATCTCAGATAGAATGAGACGATTATTTATGTAGAGGCATAGATCGTTCAGGTAATACATTGGCTTTCTTTAATGATATAATAGTGATATAGGCAAGAATACTTCCACTCAGGCTACTTAATAAGAAGGAGGGAATTAAAGCTACAATTCCAATATGTTTCCCCATAATAAAAGGAGCTATAAGGATACTACTGATAAGGGGAGCTAATATACCTGATCCTATTACTTCTCCCATTGAAGCACTAATGAATTTTCCGGTTATTTTGTATAGAACTCCAGCAATAAAAGCACCTATCATTCCACCAGGAAAGGCTAATATTGTTCCTAGTCCTAGGGAATTCCTGATGATGGCTAAACCAGTCGCTGACAAAACGCTAGCCCAAGGCCCTGCCAATATGGCAAGTAATACATTTATAAAATGTTGTGTTGGATTAATCTTTGCTATTCCTATGGGGATACTGGTAAAGGGCGCCAATGCAAGCCCCAATGCCATGAATATTATAACTAGAGCAATTTTTTTATAGGGATTCATTATTCTTCCTTATTTGGTTAAGATATTCGCGTATTTGTAATTTTCTATTAGTTGATTGATTAATATCAGATATAACACAGATGTACTGAGCTCCTGCTTCTAATACTTTATTCAGAAGAGAAAGTTTTATTCCACCAATAGCACTTACTGGCACTTGAACGGATTTACATATGTCTTTTAATGTTGCCAATCCGATATGAGGAGCTTCAGGTTTTGTTAATGATCCAAAAACAGCTCCAGCACCAATGTAATGGGCACCCCATGATTCTGCTTCTCTTGCCTCTTCCACATTATCCACCGAAACACCAATGACTAATTCCTTACCGTATGATTTGCATAGATAAGGAATATCACCATCGTCTTGACCTAAATGAACACCATAAGCTTTAGATTTTAGGGCTATATCAATGTTATCATTAATGATGATCTGAGAGCTTTTGTATTTATGGGATAATTCGACCACTTGTTTAGCTACAACTAGTAACTCTTGTTCTGATAACTCTTTGTTTCGAAGTTGCACAAGATTAACCCCACTTTCAAAAAACAATTGTGCCTCTTCTATATTCGAGGCAACAGTATAGAGTTGTCTATTCATTATGTGACCTGATTATCGATAAACTAAGAGTAAACGCTATTGATAATATGAGAGCTAAGCTAAAGGATATGAGCATATCCGCTGGTAACCCGGACCATGAAGTATAATCATATTTCGGAAAAAACAATGCTCCTATGATTGTGGCTAAGGTTCCTGCTATTAAAGCTTTAGCTCCATTAATTTTTTTATTAAATAATCCAAAGGTTAAGGGAAAGGCAAAAGCCGAACAAACCAAGTCCGCCACAAGGAAGAAATATAGAACACTACCGCCTCTACTACCTAATAGTATGGCGATAATCCCAATTAGTATGGTCAGTGATTGAGCTTTTCTCAGTGATTTGTTCTCCTCTTCTTTTACTCCTTTCCAGGATATTATGGTGCTTACTAATCCATTGAGTAATGTATCAATACTACTCATTACTAAAACGGAGGTAAGTAAAATTATAATAATTGTAAAATAGGGAGATAAACGTTCTATAAGGGGAAATAGTGCCAAAGAAGGCTCATTTGGATTAACAACTCCTGTATTGGTGGCAATAATACCTAATAAACCTATTAATATTATAATGGGAATAACAAGAATTCCTCCCAGGATAAAAGCTTTAGGTTGAGTTGTCTCCTGCTTAAGAGAATACACTCTTTGCCAAAAACCTTGATGAAATAAATTGCTTGCTGTAACGCCTATGAGAAGAACAAAGCCAAACTTTATACCGGGGATATAGGATAAATTTATAAGATCAGAATTTAAAGTAAGGCTTTGAAATCCTTCTTTGAGACCAACTCCAACAAATAACGCTATAATCATAGGAACTAATAAATAGAGTTGAATTTTATCTGTATAAATTGAGGCTCCTAATCCTCCTCTAAAAACATAGGCAAATATGATTATCATGGTTAAAGAACAAGTTAAAATAAGGGGAATATGAAAAATATAAGACAGAACTTGGCCAATGGCGGAAAGCTCCGCTGTAAGAAACGTGCCCATATAGAAAATCATTAGTAAACTGGTGAATTGAGCGCTTCTTTTTCCATATCTATGGTAGACAAAATCACTCAGACCATAGCCCTGCGGTAGTCTTTGAGTGAGATGAGGACCAAGAAATGCCAATACAAACAATGGCATTGCTTGTCCAAGAGAGTAACCAATAAGACCGGTTATTCCTGCCCAGGTTCCGGTCTCAATTGGGTTGAAAAGTATCCAACCTCCTAATACAGAAGCTGACAAACTAATGGCTGTCATCAGATAAGAGCTCTTATGACGATATGTTATATAATCATCAAGGGAAAGGGCTTTTTTCTTAATACTCACAAGGACAAACAGGACTCCCAAAATGGCAGACCCCCCAATACTTAAGATGGCAATCATCGTAATACTCCTTCTATACTCCAAAGATGATTCACAGGACCTCTTCCGTGACCGATAGTAAATTCCTTTCCTGATTGAAGTGCGTTTTGAATATAAGATTTGGCAATGGCAATAGATTCTTCCAAGCCCAAATCTTTGGCCATATTAGTTGCTATTGCTGAACTTAGAGTACATCCTGTTCCGTGAGTATTTTGTGTAACAACTTTGGGGTATTGATATATTCTTCCTTCTCTTGAATCTGGATAGGCCAAATAATCTAGTGCTTCATTTGTGAAGGCAAGATCTCCTCCTTTAGCAAGAACGGGAATATTCCATCGTCTAGATAGGTCCTCACTCGACTCAATTAAATCTTCTGAATTATTGATTTTCCTTTGAGTTAGTATTTGTAATTCATGTCGGTTAGGTGTGATTAGCGTGGACAAGGGAAAAAGTTTTTCTTGAATGGAATCGATAGCTTTTTGTTCAAGTAAAATATCACCACTTGTAGCTACCATGACAGGATCAAGAATAATGGGAATCCTTGGATAGTCCTTTAGAATATTGCAAATGATCATAATGATAGCACTATCATGAAGCATACCGATTTTTATTGAATCTGGTATGATATCAGCTAATATGGTCTCTAATTGTTTACCAACAAAATGAGAAGGAATTCCTAGTACATCCTCCACTCCATTCGTATTTTGTGCTGTTAATGCAGTGATAACAGTCATACCATAAGCTCCTAAGGCTGTTATGGTTTTTAAATCTGCTTGTATTCCTGCACCGCCAGAGGGATCACTTCCTGCTATGCTCAAAACAGTTTTGTATTTCATAGATGCTCCTTATATGTAATCTGAAATAAATGATCTATAAATTTATTTTGAAAATCTCTGGGACCATTGGGGGCTTTTATTTGCTTAGCTGCACAAAACATGAGTTGTGCAGCTAATATACAAGCCTCTGTTGCTTGTATGGGGAGTGTCAAAAAGGCAGCCATAAGAGCTGTTTGTACACAGCCAAAACCGGAACAATAAGACATATAGGGACTCCCTCCGGGGATAAGAGTTGTTGAGTCTCCCTTAATTAATGTTTGAGGTCCAGTTATCACGATGGAATGGAAGATATCTTTCAAATTATTCGTATGAAGTGAGGCCTCTTGGACTGTGTGAATTGAATCAATCTGTGATACGACCTCATTTCCAGATAGTGAAATGATTTCTGAAGGATTGCCGTGTATAACTCGTGGCCATTCCTGATTGTTTGTCAAGTTAGGTATTTGCTTTATGATTTGTGTACTTATGTCTTTTCTATAATGACTGGCACTGGCTCCGGGGATATCAATACTTGTTGGAATATTATTTTTCATTCCAGATTTGAGAGCTTTTATATAACTTTTAAATTTTTCCTTAGTCGGAGTCCCTAGGTTTAAACATAGAGCATCCGAATACGAAGTAAGTTCAAACGCTTCTTCTGGAGCTATTCCCATTATAGGTTTTGCCCCTATTGCTAATAGAGCATCAGCAATAAACTTTCTGGTTACATCATTAGTTAGTACATAAACACGAGGATTTTTTTTATGTAATTCCTGGTAGGGGTGTTTTTCCAAAGATGCCTCCCTATTTTCTCATCAGGGAGCGCCTCTTTGAATATAAGAGGAATAGAATATGTTTCCATATCTATTTGTAATCGCTTCTCATGCTTCCTAGCGCCAGTATTACCTGGATCAGGTTCTAAGGGACAATTCTCAGCCTGTTCTAATGAACAAACGCCCCTGATGAGTTGGCTAACTGTAACCTTTGCTCTTCTCTTTTGTCAAATGATTCTAAGTCTCAGTTTTGTAATAGTTATTAAATATCATGTGAATGCTAGTGATATCTTTCCTTTTGGATAAAAGCTTTTTCTTTTCTGTTGTTTGTTCTACAACTAAAGGCATCCATTGATTTTTAATATCCCATCCATAGGTAGCACTTGTTGAACTTTTATTTTTAGAATTTCCTTCACCTGTCCAGTTAGAGATTAATTTAATCAAATGTTTTTCTTTCATATTAATCCAAATCTCACCAGATACTTCTGTAGAAGAATACATTAACTTTTGTATATCATTTTCACTTTCAACTGTTCTAATTTTACTTAGAATCAAATCAAAATTTTCTAAGGTCGCTGTAAAGATATTATCTTCCTTAGCTGTTTTGGGTCTCTTCTTAAAATATTGATTAGCTATGATTTCTAATAGTTTGCTATTGCTGTTAATATCATGTTTACGTTCACCAACGTTGTCTACGTAACTATGAATCGAGATATAATAAGAATCTTTAATATTTTTATTTTTATCTAATTTATTCATATTTAAAGAAATATCTTCAGGCATCCAGTTACTATATTCTTCGTAACATTGTTTGGCTTGGTTCCAGACTTCGAGTGCTTCCTGATCAAGAGAATATATTGGTAACAGGGAGCTTAATGTTAAAAAAAAGGAAATTATACAAATCTTATACATAATCATATCGCTGATATATATTGTGCTTTATTTTCCTTGGTTTTGTCAGCCCATATGAGTTAAATTAAGTTAAATTATTGTTAAACGGGAGTAAAGAATGAAAAAATCGATAAGCACTAATCAGGCACCTCAGGCCATAGGTCCTTATTCTCAAGCGACAGCTGTAGGAAATTTAGTATTTGTTTCTGGTCAAATACCTTTAGATCCCAATACTGGACAGATTATTGGCTCAGATATAAAGACACAAACAAAACAGTCCTTTGAAAACATAAAAGGAATATTAACTTCCCAAGGTTTAACTATGAATCATGTAGCTAAAGCAACAGTATTACTAGCTGATATTCAAGATTTTGCCGGAATGAACGAAGTTTATGCAGAATATTTTGATGAACCCTATCCTGCTAGAGCTGCTTTTGCTGTAAAAGACCTACCTAAAGGTGCTTTAGTTGAAATTGAAGTAATAGCTAGTATTGATTAGGGAAGTTTGTTTGGTGTTATACGCCAATATTCATACATACAGTTTGTAACAAAACCACAACTTGTATAGAGGTTAAGGGCATTATTGTTCTTTACCTCTACTTCCAAAGTTATAGTTTTATCAGGATATTTATTTTGGGCATAAGCTACTAGGTTTTTTAGTGCTGTCTTACCATGACCTTTTGATCTGTAATTATTTATAATCCCAAATCCATAAATATAACAGGATGTAGATTCTACATAGAGTCCGATTTGACCTATCATTGTTGAATTTTTATATATAGTGAAATGTTCTCTTAGGTTTGATTGAAATATCTCATCGTATCGTTGATGAGCTTCTTCTTCTGTTATATTGAAAGCCTCTTTAGTTAGGGTAATGAGGAATGCTTTTTCTTCTTTTTCACTTTTTATCAGTTTTAGAGTGTCATTTTCTTTTAATATATCACCTTTGTAGGTCATAGCATATTCACTAAAGTCATATTGAGCACCCCAATTTTGTATTACTCCTAATGACGTGTCTAATTGAGAGTCAATGGGAAATAAAATAGTTGATATCTTTATTTTATGGACATATTTCTTCACAGAATGAATTAAAGATTTAAAATAGCCTTGATTTCTATACTCTGGATGGGTAAAACCATAGACCTCTGCTTCTTCACTAAAAGGGGCGAATAGATAGATAGCACTGATAAGTTTGTCTTCTTTATAGTATAAGAAAAAGTGCTTAGCTTCAGGCTCAAAACTATAATCTATTTGATCATGGTTATTGCAAATATGTATTAGTTGAGCAAAATTATTAATGTGCTCAGGTGTTAAGTTATCAACATTAATTATGATATCCATAGAACTATAATAGATGATATTAAGGTGGTAAGAGAATGACATTTAAAGAAAAAGTCGAAGAAATATTAGCAGCTGTTAAGGGCTTTAGTGGTAGAGATGTTATCTATCTGCGGGACATGACTAAAGGCTGTAGCGTTTATAAGTTTTATATAAATGGTAATGAAAAACGCATTTTGATTTCAGAAAGCCGTCTGGAAACGGATAATATAGATGACATCATTAATTGGATTAGGGCAAATTTTTCTGAATTATCACAGATTAGTCAAATTAAATATTAGTCATAAGTTCTATTTCTTCTGTGTATAATTGGCGAAGTTTGTCAGGGATAGGAGTTGGTCTTTCCTTTGATAGATCCCAAAAAGCACCCACTTGTGTACCAATACAATGAATATGGGATTCTGTATAAATCTGAAACTTAAACTCCCATTTCATTCTTTCCATTTTTGTGACAATTCCTTTACCTACAGGCTTGTCGTGTATAGTAAGGGGTCTTTTGTATTCAATTTCTGTTTTCATCAGAATAGGAGCAATGTTTTCATTTATCATCCTAGAAAAAGGATAATTTTCATCTAAAAATACCTGACGAATATCTTCGAACCATCTCACATAATGTACATTACTGACTATACCCATTACGTCTATATCATAACCTTTGATACTAATAGGCTTAATTACTACTAACTTACTCATACTGTGCATTTTCTCACATTTTGTAATATTGAATCAATTGATCTTGTTAAAAAATATAATTTGTAACAGTAATTCCTCGAATGTAATATAATATAAGATTGTGTCAGTTCTGTATTGAAGGGAGTATGAATGGATCATACAGTACGAGGCTTTATAGTTGGAACATCATTCTTTTGTAGCCGAGTGCTATAAGAAATAGGAACAGGATAAATATGTTAAATAAAAAAAGAATGTTGATCTACCTGACCTTTACTTTGTTTATGCTAACAATAAGTTTCTTTCTTGCCTATTATTTCCTTGGCATGCTTTGGGGATATCTTATAGTCTCTATTCTTGGAGTCTGGTTATTTCTTATCAGTATTCATATAAAGCGATATTCTTATTATCAATCTATTCTCTCAGAAATATATTCATCATCAAATGAAGGCATAAGTAATGAATCAATACAGTTTTTTGTCAAACCTATTACTGGATTTATTCGTCCTTTCCATTTATTTAAGGGACAGCTTTTTATTCTGTATTCTAATGAGGATGTTGAAGGTTTACGTCATGCTTTACTCAAGAGATATGTCCGTAAAAAGAAGGATAATGTTTTAGATTTCTATAGAGCTTATATTCAATATATGGATAGTCAATTTGAGCAAGCCTATCGTAGCTTTCAAAATATTATTTCTTGTGAGCCATTAAGGGAAGCCTATTTTTATAGTGCCCTTTGTCAGCTCTATCTTGATAATAAAGACAGGGCTGAGTCTTTATTTACAGAGTTATTAGGTAGGGATAGTAATTATTATTTAGCTTATTTTTACTTAGGAATGTTGATTTACAATAAGAATAAAAAACAGGCATTACCTTTTTTCTATAAATTTCTTGAATTTGAGGCAATAAATAGTCATGAAGGTTTATTTGAATCTGCTAGAATTTTTATTAATGAAATAGGGGAGAATTAATATTCCCCCATAAAATATTTATTTACTCAGTTAGTTCAAAACTTAAAACAACTTTGATAAGTTGATCTTTGTATTTTTCCCATTGGCTTCTGAGAGTAGTACCTGTCGTGAGATAGATATAATTATCTTTTTTAATAGCTATTGCATATCCATGTATATCTTGGCCCTGTAAAACTCCCATATATTCCATATTTAGTTTTCCCTCATCAATAACACTAATGATTACTTCAATTCCCAATTGCTGGAATTGTGATTCACTAATTTTTTTGTAATCTTCAAGGGAGCCTGAATAATCTTGGGTCATGATATTTACACTTGGTGCAAAACCTTTGTCAGTAGGTAGGAACATCATTAAAATTTGATGACCTTGGGCAGTAGTCTCTGATTCTAGTGTATCTATCGAAAAGCCTTCATTTAGATAGGTGATCTTACTTTCTGTTTGTGTTGTCGCACAGGACATCATTACCCCTATAATAAGAAGTAATCCCAATATTCTCTTCATATAATTCTCCTTTTCATCAATAATAACTATATAACAGTTTTTAAACAGAAACTAAATGGTAATTAAGATATTAAGTGAAGTACTATGAATATAATGAATATACAGACATTAAAATATGGACCAGATTCTCATCAAGTTGGTGATTTATACCTTACAGAAGGAAAGCCCAAAGCCACTCTTTGCCTCTTTCATGGAGGATTTTGGATGTTACAATATGATAGACATCAAATGGACGCTATTTCGATATTTCTTCTTAACCAGGGATATACCGTTTGGAATATAGAGTATAGAAGAGCTGGTTATGAGGGAGGAGGTTATCCAGGGACATTGGAAGACGTTATTGATGCTGTTAATTATTTGGGTGAATTAAGTAGAGAGTATCATAATATTACAATGAACCAGTTGTACTTCATTGGCCATTCGGCCGGTGGGCATCTAGCTTTTTGGTTAAGTAAAAAGGGAAAGGGTGTTACAGATAAACGTTTACTCTATTCTCCCATACGTATTATTGGTTTGGCTCCTGCATTAGATCTAGTATCAATCTTTGATTTATATAAAGGAAAATATGTTCTACCTTTTATAGGTGGTGCACCTCAAGATTTTCCTGATCGCTATAAACATGTCTCACCCATAGAAATGCTTCCTTTAAATCATAAGCAATTAATAATAATAGGAGAAAAGGATAGCATAATACCTGTTAAGCAAATGAAAGATTATATTTCAAAAGCTAGCTCAATGAATGAAGAGGTTCAGCTCATAGAAGTTGAAGGAGGTGAACATATGGATTTTGTTGATTCTCATAGTTCTTCCTTTATAGAACTATTGAATTATTTAGATAGTGGGCAAGAAGGACAATTGTCTATGTCTGAATTTGTCAATTGACGAATTTGGAATTTATCAATTGTTATCATAGGAATTCTTAAGGCTAGAATTCTGTCAAATCCAGGCTGGTTTGGTGTCTTGCTCAGGCTAAAATTCTGTCTACCTCAGGCTCTCTGGGTGTCTGGCTCAAGCTAGAATTCTGATAAGGTCAGGCTGGAATTGTATCAGTCTCAATTGAGAAAATAAAATCACTTAGAAGTCCTTGCTTTAAATAAGAAATATTTCAGAAATAAATACCTAAGATAATCTTGTAAAATGCTTAGTCTCTGTTATGATCGTAATATGGAAGATCGAATAGTTAAAATTTGCGATATAGATAATCAGGTAATTGCAGAAGAAATATCAGAGTGCTTAACTCAGGAAGAAATACCTTTTCATATAACAAAAAAACAAATAAGTGGATATCCTGGCGTATTAGAAACTGATTTTACCTATGCCATATTAGAAGCTCCAGAAAGTTATAGAAATCAAATTGGTGAATTACTTGGTAATATAATTAAAATACCAAATACCCATGATACTATTTTGTCTCAAGATAAGAGCGGTATAAAAATATTAGTTACTATTAGTTTTATTATTTTACTTGGATTAGCGTTATATACCTTATACAGTTTCATTAGTGACTATATGATGATTAAAAAATATTATAACAAAGACAGGGCTAATT
Organism: Spirochaeta cellobiosiphila DSM 17781; assembly: GCF_000426705.1. Lineage (NCBI taxonomy): Bacteria > Pseudomonadati > Spirochaetota > Spirochaetia > Spirochaetales > Spirochaetaceae > Spirochaeta > Spirochaeta cellobiosiphila. The sequence goes on along the minus strand of NZ_AUFW01000017.1, from coordinate 161,715 downwards.
TTATAAATCAAATGAGTAATAACCAGTATACACAAACTTTGAAAACAAACCCTAATATCAAATGGGTGTATATTGATGAAAACTCCAATGGTAATATTGAGAAGGTTCAAGTTTATGGAATTGCAGGCCAACTATTATATGAATACTACGATGATAATGAGAATGGAATTTATGAACGGAATATCATATACAATACAACAGGATCTCCTCTCATTATTAATCAAGACAAGAATGAAGATCTAATCGTTGACGAACAAATGGTCATGGGTGATAAAGAAGGATCCTACACCATCTATAAAGATCTAGATGGTGATAGTCTATTTGATCAAAAAGAAATTTATATAAATAACAAAATAATCAAAAATAGGGATCCTTCTATTAAATAGAGCTATTCTACTGTATTAGCTTGTGTATGGTATGTTCTAGAGATAAGCATGGCTATACCCATTTTGTTGCCCCTGATTCATCAACCACAGGATAGGAGACTCTAACATTGTGAATCAATACTTTGGGAGTTTTTAATTGAGGTAGTAGTATCATCCTTAGGGCTGTATCCGATTTTTGTCTATTTTTATATTTATAAAGTACATTTTTGATGGTTTGTAAATTTTCTTTTTAGAAGTTGAGAATGATATTCTTACTCCTGTAATCTGAAATGAGAAGCAAAAAGATAGCACAAATAATGTAACCATTATAGACTTTACTTATCTGTTTTAAAGAATTCTAAGGGGTAGGTATTGTCACAGTTAAAAGTTGTATTAATTGGAGCTGGAAAAAGGGCTGAAAATATTTTTATACCCATCCTAGAGCAACTATCAAGTTATTGTTCCTTAGTGGGAGTTATGAGTAGAACAGAAGAAAAAGTGGCTTATTTTGGGAGAAAATATAATATTCCTTGGTTCACGGACTTGGAAAAACTGGTTAATCAAACAAAACCTGATATTGCTATTATTACTACTTCTAGAGATCAGCATTTGGAACCTTTCTTAAAACTAGCGGATATGGGTGTCTCTCTGTTGGTGGAGACTCCCCTTGCTGAAACCAGGGAAGATATGGAGCTTATGCTTAATGTTAAGAAGGAAAAAGATATTTATGTTGAGGTTGTTGAACAATACTTTCGTTACCCTAGAATGCAACTCATTAAGAAAATCCTATCAGAAGGAATAATAGGCATCCCCCAATTAGTTTTTAGTGTTTCGGTTGCTCATGGATATCATGGCTTGAGTCTTCTGAGAAATATAGTTGGATTTGACAGAAAACCTATCAGTGTTTCAGCTCATGAACAAAATTTTGAAGTCATGAATCATATTTGGCGTAAGGGATATCCCCTACGAAATACAGAGAACTGGCAACACGGTATGATTACTTATGACTCGGGTCAAAGTGGTGTTTATCATTATTCGAGTTTGACCTATGGATCCCCTATGCGTCAAAACAGAAGGGATAATCCCTTCCTGATCTACGGAATGCAAGGGATGATTATGAATGATAGTATTAATTATATTGATCAGTTAAGTACAAACCATAATGTCAAAATGAAAAGAAATAATGTAGTGAAAAATAACTTAGATATTACCAATGCGATGAGTATTGGTGGTTCTATAAATCTAGAGTGGGAGAATCCTCTAAGACATTTAGAATTGGATGATGACTTATTAAGTATTGCCTTGTGTCTTAAAAACTTAATCGAGGCTGTTCAAGGCCAGGGTTGCTTAGATTATGGTATGTTCAATGCCTATATAGATAGAAGGACAGAGCTAGCATTAGAGGAGTCATGGCACAATAATAATAGTTCTCTTTCCTTAGATTGGGGTCATTGGTTTGATAAATAAGAGAATATGTTTAGCCCTCATTCTATTTAGTTTTTTAACTCTGACACTATTTAGTGAGGATGAGAAAACTCCTTTTATATTGCAATATAATTTAGCTACCATAATTCAACAACTTAATATTGCTAGTGTTGATGATCCTGATAACAGTCAAGCTTTTGTTCCAAATGCCCCTTTAATTCCTGGAATTTCTCTCCTTTATGGTCGATTTAGTGGTTCTATTTCTTATGCCCTGGTCAGTGTTCAAGATAATGATGTTTATGGGGCGTCTGAATACTCTAGCTTTGGATTGTCCTATTACCGTGATAACTGGGGATTGGCAGGACGATTTGTTCGAAATAAAGGTTTTTACTTAGATTCCTCAGAGGATTCTGATTATGAGAAATATCCTAGTATGATGTTATATGATTTGAATGCTGAATTTATATTTAAACTTAGTAAGAAAGATCTTTCCTTAAAAGGTGTCATGAATGAGTTTGATAATTTATCTGAATCAGGTGGTGCCTGGTTGGGTATGATGACTTATAATTATCATAACTTGGATGATATCGCAGATGTTGTTGGTGATAATGTATCGGAAGCTTCTTTTCAATCTTTTGGTCTTTTACCCGGTTATACATATTCCTATGTCAAAAGCTATTTCTTTGTCCGCGGATTATTGTTTGTCGGTCCTGCAGTCCAGTATCAAAACTATATCTATACTGACCGTTATTCTGATCGAATAACCTATGTGTTTATGTTAAAAGCCAATCTCAATATAGGTGTGGACAGGCCCAAGAATTATTGGGGTTTTAATTGGGATTTAGATTATACAAACCTGGCTAGACTCAACGATCATATTGAACTATCTACTTCTACCAGTGGAGTTAAATTATATTATGGTCACCGATATTAAAATAAAGTAAGAGTTTAAATACAGTTTACATTTGTTTTTTATCTTGTATTCATCAAGGATGATAAGGAGGAATTTATGCCACATCCTACATTAATTGAATACAAGCCTAGCAATGATGGAAGCCAATTTACTATAAAACGTTTCTGGGCTCTTATAGCTAAAAGCAAGCCATCGATTGGACTATTCTCAATTGCAATTTTCTTAAGTCTAGTTACCTCTTTAACGAGCTTAGTCGTTCCCATATTAACCAAAGGACTTATTGATGGATTCAGTTTATCAAATATCAAAACCTATCAAATTATTTTATTAGTGTTAGCCTTTATTGCTCAAATAGGATTATCCGTGTTGGCAGCCTACTTATTAACAATTGTTGGACAAAGGATTGTATCAGGGTTGCGGAAACTATTATGGAAAAAACAACTCCATTTACCAGTATCCTTTTTTGACAATCACATATCTGGTGATATGGTATCACGTATGACGAATGATACTGCTATTATCAAAGACCTTATAACGAATTATTTGTCTAGTTTTATATCAGGAGTTATTTCTATAATTGGTGCCTATGTCTTACTTCTCTATTTAGATTGGCAGATGACTCTTGTAATGACTTTAGCTGTTCCCCTCGCTTTTGGAATATTGATGCCCATGGGGAAGCATATGCACCGAATTGGTCGTGATTCCATGTCGGCCACTGCTTCCTTTACAGGTTTCTTGAGCCAAACATTATCTGAAATACGATTAGTTAAATCATCAAATACAGAAAAAGTTGAATATTCAAAGGGGGCTCATTTTGTTGATTCCTTGTATCATCTTGGAGTCAAAGAAGGAAAGGTTCAGGCTCTTGTTAGACCTATGATGACCTTCGTTACGATGGGCTTACTCGTGGTAATTGTTGGACTTGGTGGTTACAAAGTATCTAATGGGGGAATGAGCGCTGGTGACCTGGTGGCCTTCATCTTATACTTTGTACAGATTATTATGCCAATGACTCAATTATCAATGTTTATTACACAACTTAGTAAGACAAGAGGGGCTACGGAAAGTATTATTAGTATAATGGAAGAAGTAGATGAGGTATTAGAGTCAGGTCATTCTCTATCAATTATTGATAAGGTCATTAGTTTTCAGAATGTAAGTTTCTCATATGCCTCAAATGATGAAGAACAACTTCATAATTTGTGTTTTACCATAGTGCCGGGGGCGGTCACAGCATTTGTAGGACCATCAGGAGGTGGTAAATCTACCATATTCGCTTTACTAGAAAGATATTATCATCCTGCTAGTGGTTATATCAGCTATGATGGCGAACCAATTAACTTTTACTCACTTGAATCTTGGCGAAAGAACATTGGTTATGTAAGTCAGGATACTCCCATTATTGCTGGAACTATATATGATAATATTTGCTACGGCTTAACCCATGAAGTAGATGATTCTTTATTAGAAATAGCTACTCGTTCTGCTTATATTTATGACTTTATTTCATCACTACCTGAGGGGTATAGTACCCAAGTTGGTGAAAGAGGCGTGAAATTATCAGGTGGGCAACGTCAACGAATAGCTATTGCGAGAGCTTTTCTGAGAAATCCGCAAATTCTTATGTTAGATGAAGCAACAGCTAATTTAGATAGTGATTCAGAAATATGGGTTCAGGAAGCTCTTAAAAATTTGATGAAAGATCGTACTGTCGTTATCATTGCTCATCGTTTATCAACGGTTATTGATGCGGATAAAATAATATTTATAGATAAGGGAATTGTTACTGGGGAAGGAAGCCATTCGGATTTATATGAAAAACATCCTCTTTATCGAAAATTCTCTGAACATCAATTGAATAAAGGAAGTTATGGCTCACATATTGTTAGTTGATGATGACTACCACATTCAGCAGTTAGTTTCTCACATCTTACAAGGTGCTGGGTATTTAGTTACGATTGCTTCTGATGGTAAAGAGGGCTTATCCCTCTTTAATAGATCAGACTTTGATTTAATTGTATTGGATGTGATGATGCCCCATATGGATGGTTGGGAATTTTGTACCACCATCCGTAAAAGCTCAGATTTACCTATTTTATTTCTATCTGCAAAGAGTCAGGTTGTAGACAAAGTTAAAGGTTTGAAAATGGGTAGTGATGACTATCTTACCAAGCCTTTTGAGGCAATAGAATTGTTAGCAAGAATAAAGGCATTACTAAGACGATATGGAATACAAAATACGGGTGTTATTAGTATTGGTAAGATTATCCTTGATCAATGTCGCTATCATGTGAACTTTAATGGGAAAGAGATAGATTTGCCTTTAAAAGAATTTCGCTTGTTGTTTAAGTTGGCAGAATCACCAGGGCGAACATTTACCCGAGAGCAACTCTTAGCAGATATTTGGGGAATGGATTTTGAAGGTGTTGATAGAACTGTAGATGTTCATATTAATAGATTAAGAGATAAATTCCCTTCTGCCTTAGCTGGTTTTGAAATACAAACCATTCGTGGGTTAGGTTATAAGGTAAAGATAATAGATGAAAAAAAGAAATAATCATGGCCTTCATACTTTTGTGTATTTATTTTGTACCGTATGCCTTATGTGGATTAATAGTGTTCTATTATATGCTATTTATAACCAAGTTGAGTTCCACATTGATCATGAATTACCTATCTTACTTAAATTATTCTTATTATTTTTTTTCACAATGTTATTAATGATATTGGAAATGCCAATAATTTCACTCTTTAGACCCAATTGGCAAGATCCCTTTACTTACTTCCTAGATACTTTTAAGAAAGTAGGTGAGGGCGAATTTGAAATTCCTAAAATCAAGCATAGTTATAGAGGTCGCTTTGATAGATTAGCGGAAGGGATGAATGAAATGGTTGATTCTTTAAAGGCTGTCGAAGCGATGCGCCAAGAGTTTATATCTACAGTGTCCCATGAAATACAATCTCCATTAACATCGATTAAAGGTTTTGCTTCTATATTAAAAGAGGAATCTTTGCCTTTAGCAAAGCAAAAACACTATTTAAGTATTATTGAAGATGAATGTAGGCGTTTATCATCGATAAGTGATAATTTACTGCAACTAACGAGACTGGAACGACTGGATAATACAGTAGATAAACATAATTTTTATCTAGATCAACAAATTAGGAGTTGTGTATTAAATTGCGAGTCTCAATGGACAGCTAAAAACATAGATATTGTTCTAGATTTGGAGCCTGTTGAATTCTTAGGTGCTGAGGAACTTTTATTTCACGTCTGGTCAAATATAATACATAATGGCATTAAATTTTCTCCTACAGATTCAACAATACAAATCACAATGTCAATATCAGATACCTTTGTAATAGTAGTTTTTTTAGATGAAGGAATAGGGATAGAAGGAGACAATATTCCCCTTCTATTTGATCGATTCTTTAAAGCAGATAAATCAAGAAATCGAAATGATATTAACAATGGCAGCGGGTTAGGCTTATCCATTGTTAAAAAAATTGTAGAATTGCATGAAGGGCAAATAACTGCAGCGTCTCAAGGACTTGGTAAAGGGACATCCTTTACGATAACACTCCCTATACAAGACTAATGCTTCTTAGGTAGATATTCTGTTGAATAATAAACTATAGTGATAATAAGTACAGTAATAGCAATAGTCGAACTAAGATTCCATTGTCCTTTCGTATATGCCCAAGTTCCAATGGCCGATCCTATGGCACCTCCAATAAAGAACAAAGCCATAAATAATCCATTGAGGCGTCCTCTTAATTCATCTCCTAATGAATAGATTTGTTGTTGGCCTAATACTAGATTAAAGGATACAAAGGTATCGAGTAATACAGCGGAAATACAAAACATTATCAATGAAATATTACCAGTACTCCCCATATGGGTTATTAAAAAACTAAGTGAAACTAATACTATCGCCACTCCAGTAAGAGCCCTTGTATATCCTTTGTCCGCTAGGCGACCTGCAATAGGAGATCCAATGGCTCCGCCTACTCCTAGTAAAGTAAATAATGTTATCTGCCCTTGAGTGAGATTATAATGATCTTTTAACCACAATGGGGTAACTGTCCAGAATATACTGAAGGATCCAAATAGAGCTGCTTGATAAATAGCTCTTCTTCTGAGGATGGGGGTATGAATTAGTATTTGTCCCAATGAACGAATAACTTTTGAGTAACTAAGCTGAGTGTTTACCTGTCGTTTCGGTAATAAGGTAAATATCAATATTATTACAGTAAGTATGATAAGCGCAGATAGTGCATATACAAGTCTCCAACTATTAAAAGTTGCGATTAGGCTGGATAGTGGTCTGGAAAATAGAATTCCAAGAAAGAGTCCACTCATGATAGTTCCTACTGTTTTACCTCTTTCGTTAGCCTCTGACATACTGGCACCATAAGGAACAATAATTTGGGCCGTCACTGATCCAATTCCTAATATTGCTGAACCGAACAATAATAATAAGCTTTGATGACTAATCGTTATTATTAGTAAACCTATGAGTGCAAGAGCTAGTGTTGTGATCATTATTTTTTTGTTTTCCATCAAGTCACTTAGGGGGACAATAAAGATAAGTCCAATTACATAGCCAATTTGAGTCATTGTTACAATTAAGCCAGCAGTACTGGTCTTTAGATTAATATCTTTGCTTATTAAATCAATCAATGGTTGCGCATAATAAAGGTTGGCGACTATTAGTCCACATGAGATAGAAAGTAAAGGGATGGTCATTTTATTTAGTTTGTTCATTTAATTCTCCTATACATACACCAGATATCACAAGGGCAATACCCAATAATGTCCAATGTGGTGTGTCTATATTTCCCTTTAGTAAATCGATTATGGCAGCTAAAAATATCTGACCACCAATCATTAAAATGGTTGCCTTAGCTGTCCCTGTCCTTGGTATAAGATAATTGGCAAGACTCACATAAATCGCTCCTATGGCTCCACCTATAAAAATGTAAAATGGTGGATTTTTGATATTGATGGTCCATTTTCCTAAAAGAAATTGTAATAAAAGCATAAAAAGAAACCCTGTCACGTGATTCCAGATGGATGCTCCAATGGGAGAGGTCTTTGCCCCAAGTTGTGCATTCAAAGATCTACTTGTTATGACAAGAAATCCATTAATGAAGGCTAAAATTATGAACAGGATAATCATACAGTTTGCCCTGAATAGATAACTAAGATAGCTCCAGTCATAATTAATAGACTTCTGATGCCATCTAGAGGTCTTAGTTTTCTGGTAGAATTGCCGAAAAGTCCAAATCTATCAAATAGCAATGAAGTAATGGTCTGACCGAAAATAAAACAACTTAAACTTCCTGCTAATCCTAATGTTGAATTGACTGCAACATTCGCTGTAACTACCGCAAGAGCACCAGCTAGACCTCCCCAATAATAGTGAATAGATAGTTTTGGAGAGATAAGATTTTTTCTCTTTATAAACATCCATAGAAATACACTCATCAATAAACCGACAAAATGAACAATGAGTGAGGATGTGATGGGAGAAGTATAGTGGCTTAATAATCCATTTAAAAAGGTCATGATAGTTAATAATGTTCCTGCTCCAAGGGAAAGGGCTGGATAGATTAGATTTCTATTACGGGGCATATATCTTCCTTTTAAGTATCTTAATATCAAGATAAATACAATATTAGCTTGATGTCAAGATACTTGACATCAATTTTTTATTCTGTACAATAAATAGTATGAATAAGGATCTTGTAGATATTATTGTTGAACAATGGAACAGGGAGTTCCCAGGGTTAGATACAACTCCAATGGCTGTAACGGGACGACTTTCAAGAGTTACAGAATATTTAGGAAGAGGGATTTTAACTAATCATAATAAGCATGGCCTTAATAACTGTGAATTTGACGTATTAGCTACATTACGACGATCTGGCGAACCTTATCAATTAACTCCGACTCAGTTATATAGCTCGTTAATGCTATCCTCTGGAACTATGACTAATCGTTTAGATCAACTTGAAAAAAGAGGCCTGATTGAGAGAAAACCTAATCCTGAGGATAGAAGAGGTCTGTTAGTTAACTTGACTCCCAAAGGTAAAACTCTCATTGATACTGCATATCCAGACCACCTTGATAATGAGAAAAAGCTAATTCAGGTTTTGGATCACAATGAAATAGAGGATTTGAATAGAATCCTTAAAAAGCTGTTGAGTTCTTATGAAAAATAATAATTAATAAATGTGCTTTACCATTTTAATCTATATTACTTATGATATTTATCATGGACAGTTTAAAAACATCGTTATATGAGCAGCATATAGAATGTGGTGGTAAAATGGTAGATTTTGCTGGGTGGAAGCTTCCCATTCAGTATGAAGGAATCATTAAAGAACATCATCAAACAAGAATGAACGCTTCACTCTTTGATACTTCACATATGGGGGAAGTACAAGTCTCAGGATCTGATGCTTATCAATTTCTTCAAATGATACTTACCAATGATCTTCGTAAACTGATAGATAATTACTCCTTTTACTCACTGATTTGTAATGAAAAAGGTTATGCTCTGGATGATTGTTTTGTTTCTCGGATTTCCTCAGATATCTTCTTTATTGTTTTAAATGCATCTAATGTATCTCGAGTCGTCAAATGGCTACAAGATAAGTCTTTATCGTATGATGTAGAAATTAATGATATATCTTCTAAGCTGGGAAAAATTGATTTACAAGGTCCTTTAGCAGAAGCTTTGTTACAGGATTACGTGCAATTTGATTGTAGTGAAGAAAGTTGGCCTAGGTTTTCATTCAAAAATGTTCTAGTTGGTGGTATTAATCATATGATCTCTCGGACAGGATATACAGGAGAAGATGGTTTTGAATTCTATGTGCCTTGGAAATTTACTCCTGTATTATGGGAAGCTCTAATGACCTTGGGCAAAGAGGATAGTAGGTTAAAACCAGCTGGATTGGGGGCAAGGGATAGTCTACGTCTTGAGTCAGGATATACCTTATATGGTCACGAACTTACGGATACAATATCCCCCATAGAAGCTGGTTTAGGTTGGGTAGTTAAAGAAAAAGAAGTTGAATATATTGGACAACATCCATTATTAACACAGAAAAGAAATGGTCCCAATAGGATTATTGTTGCCTTTGAAATGATAGAAAAAGCAATCCCAAGACATGGATATAATATTTGTAAAGATGATGAAGTGGTAGGTTTTGTCACTAGTGGAGGGTATTCACCCACATTGGATAAGCAAATTGGGTTAGGCTTCATTAACTCAATTTTGAGTCCGCTGGATACAGAAATTACCATTGATATAAGAGGTAATAAAAAAAGAGCCAAAGTTGTAAAACGGCCTTTTTACAAATACCGAGGAGGTCATTAATGGCACATTTTCCATCGCATTTGAAATATTCTAAAGAGGATGAGTGGTATCAACAGGAAGGTAATATTATTACCTGTGGTATTACGGATTATGCCCAAGATCAATTATCAGATGTTGTTTTTGTTGAATTACCTGAGGTCGGTAGAGTGATAAAAGCAAAAGATTCGGTAGCCGTACTTGAATCTGTAAAATCTGTTTCAGACTTGTATTTTCCTGCTGAAGGCGAAATTATGGCTGTAAATGAAGAATTGACAGATCAACCCGAATTAGTTAATCAAGACCCTTATGAAAAAGGATGGGTTGTAAAGATAAAAGTAGAAGATACTAGTTTTTTAGATGACCTAATGGATTCTAAAGCTTACGAATCACAACTTGAAGAAGAGTAACAATATGGAGAAAAATCAATCAGATTATTTCTCAGATATCCCGAAGTCGATAAAACTTAAGGGTGAAATTCCTATACCCAAAGGATTATCCCAATGGGAAGTTGAGAAGCATCTTCATGGATTATCTAGAGAAAATTGGATACCAAGTATTTCCTATTTAGGTGCAGGATGTTATCAACATTATATACCAGCTACCGTATCCGCAATTACAGGTCGGTCTGAATTTTATACATCCTATACTCCCTATCAGCCTGAAATATCCCAAGGTCTATTACAAGGAATATTTGAATTTCAAACAATGATATCCAGATTAACAGGAATGGATGCTGCTAATGCATCCCTATACGATGGGGCCTCGGCATTGGCAGAAGCTGCCGTTATGAGTACTTTAATAACGAATAACAAGAAGATAATAATTTCTGAAGGTGTTCACCCAGAATATCGTCAAACACTTGAAACCTATTGTCGTGCTCGATCAATAGATGTTGTCTCTATTCCTCTTCACTTTGATATGGGAAAAACAAATCTTAAATTACTTCGTGATCATCTAGATTCTGAATCTGCCTCAGTCATTATTCAAAGTCCAAATTTTCTCGGACAAATTGAGGATTTAGATGCAGTTAAGAACTTATTAGTATCAACTAAAGCCTTATTTATTACTGCTTTTACAGAAGCTCTTCATCTTGGATTATTTCATCCACCAGGTAAATATGATGCTGATATTGTCGTAGGAGAAGGGCAATCTCTTGGTATAAATATGAATTATGGTGGACCTCATTTAGGCATAATAGCTTGTCAGTCAAAACATATTCGTAAACTACCTGGCAGGATTGTTGGATTAGCAAAAGACAATAATGGCAAAGAAGGTTTTGTTCTTACCTTACAGGCTAGAGAACAGCATATTAGACGGGATAAAGCCACTTCTAATGTTTGTTCCAACCAAGCATTGTGTGCCATGGCGGCAACAGTTTATTTGGCAACAATGGGGCAAAAAGGATTAAAAGAAGTTGCTCTGCAGAATTATCGTTTAGCCCATTATGCAGCACAACAATTTAGTAATATTCCAGGTATAGAGATTTTATATCCCAATGGATTTTTTAATGAGTTTGTTATTAAAGCAAGATCTCTGGATACTTTTAAAAGTCGTTTAGAAGCAGCAGGAATCCAAACGGGATATCCTTTAGGTGAGGTCTATCCCCAACTAAGAGATTGTATGCTTTTTTGTGTGACTGAATTACTAGACAAATCGGACATCTTGAAAACTATGGAGGTTCTCAAATGAGTAAGGTTGAATTAATATTTGATAAAGCCCAAAGTATTCCTCCTCAATATATAACATTAGAGGAATCTCTAAATGATTTTAATCCTTCTCAAGATCAACTTAGAGAGGAATTAGATATTCCCAACCTATCTGAATTAGAAGTTATTCGTCATTATACAAATTTATCACGTAATAATTTTGGTGTGGATAACGGATTCTATCCTTTAGGAAGTTGTACGATGAAGTACAATCCTAAGTTGAATGAACGTATAGCTAATATTCCTAGATTTGCCAATACCCATCCTTATGTCGACGTTGAAAAGTCACAAGGGAATTTGACAGTACTGTATGAATTACAGACTCTACTTCAGGGTATAACAGGGTTTGATCAATTTAGTCTTCAACCAGCAGCGGGAGCCCATGGTGAGCTTGCGGGCCTAATGATAATGAAGTCTTATTATAAGGAAAGAGGTGAGAATCGAAGGAAGATAATTTGCCCTGATTCTAGTCACGGTACAAACCCTGCATCAGTCACAATGTGTGGGTTTATTCCAGTGCCTCTCAAGTCAGGTCCTGATGGATTGGTAGATATTAAAGCTTTAAAAGATCTACTTGATGACGAAGTTGCTGGTATGATGTTAACGAATCCTAATACTCTAGGACTATTTGAAAAAGATATAGAAAAAATTTGTCAGCTAGTACATAACAATGGCAGCTTAATGTATTGTGACGGTGCCAATAGTAATGCCTTGTTAGGGCAATCACGTTTTGCCGATATGGGATATGATATATGTCACTTAAATCTACATAAAACATTTTCAACTCCCCATGGCGGTGGTGGTCCCGGCGCAGGACCTATCGGTGTAAAGGCGCAATTAGTTGATTACCTACCAGGTCCTATTGTTAAACGTAGTACTAGTGGGTATTCGTTATACAATCCTCTTAAGTCTATTGGTAGAATGAAGGGATTTCTTGGGAATTTTGGAATATTACTTAGAGCCTATGTTTACATACTCTCTCAAGGATCTGATGGATTAAAAGACGTTACAATAAAAGCCGTGAACAACGCTAATTATCTAAGAAAAAAATTAGAGCCAGTATTCTCTTTACCTTTTAAAGGTTTGTGTAAGCATGAGTTCGTCATCGATGATTCTTCCTTACCGAATGGTGTTACCACAATGGATGTGGCAAAAAGGTTGCTAGATTATGGATTCCATCCTCCGACTGTTTATTTTCCTCTTATTGTGCATGGAGCCATGATGATAGAGCCTACAGAGACCGAATCCAAAGAGACGTTAGATCTGTTTGCTGAGGCCTTATTAAATATTTATGAAGAAGCGAAAAATACTCCTGATTTGGTGAAAACAGCACCACATACAACAAGTGTTACAAGATTTGATGAAGTAAAAGCTGCTCGCAAGCCCATTTTATGTCATTGTGACGATTGGTTAGAGCAATTAAAAGAGAGTTAGAATAATGAATTGGAATAACACAGATTTCATACATAGAATTCCTAAAACAGATTTACATGTCCATTTGGATGGTTCTTTAAGATTAAAAACCTTATTGGAATTATCCAGTGATTTAAATATTTCTTTACCTGGTCAAAATGAAGAAGAATTAAAGGAAAAAGTATTTAAAGAGAAATACGCAAGTTTGGAAGAGTATCTTAAAGGTTTTTATTATACGGGACTTGTTATGAGAAGTCCGGAAAATTTGGAGCGCATAGCTTTTGAATTGGCAGAAGATAATTGGCTAGAAGGTGTGAGATATCTAGAAGTTCGATTTGCACCTCAATTACATATGTCAAAAGAATTATCTTTTCGAGATGTTGTTGAAGCTGTAGATAAGGGGTTAAAACGAGCAAAAGCTCAATTTAATCATCATTTACCTAATGAAGAGCCTGGATTTGAATACGGAATAATTTTATGTGCTATGAGATATTTTAATGGGTCTTTTTCTCCTTATTATAAAAGTCTGTTTGAAGTATTACCCTTTTCTTCTGAAAAACAGATTATCCATAGGGCCAGTCTTGAGTTAGCTAGGGGGGCTACGAAACTTAAGGAAGAAACGAATATTCAAATCGTTGGATTTGATCTAGCAGGTGCTGAGTATGGATATCCTGCTTCTGGGCATCAACGTAGTTATGATCATATTCACAAGAACTTCTTGAATAAAACAGTACATGCTGGTGAGGCCTATGGACCTTCTAGTATTTTTCAAGCTGTAACAGACCTTCATGCTGACAGAATAGGGCATGCTTTACATTTATTTGATGAAGAAATGCTTGATCCCTCCATTGAAAATCCAGAAGCTTATTTGCAAGGATTACAACAATATATTGCAAACCATCGAACAACTATCGAAGTGTGTCTTACTAGTAATATGCAAACATCCCCCCACTTAAAATCACTTCAGGATCACAGTCTTAAACGTATGTTGGACGAAAAATTGAGTATTACCTTGTGTACTGATAATCGCTTAGTAAGTCATACATCAGTAACGAAAGAAATCTTATTAGCCTTGAATCACTTTGATATAACTCCAAGTCATCTTAAAAATATTATCATTTATGGGTTCAAAAGATCTTTCTTTTATGGTGGCTATAAAGAGAAAAGAGAGTATGTAAGAAAAGCGATCAATTATTATGAAAGCCTGGAAAAGGAATATAACATCCTCAATACTTAAGATATGAAATCGAAGCAGTATTCATATCACATAGATGTATTCATTGGCTTATGTTTAGCTCTTATACAATCACTATTCTTATTTTTTAATCCCCTTTCTGAAAAAAGGGGACTGATATATTACCTATCTATTTTTTTCATAAGCTGCATAATGATAATACTGTCCCTAGTAATCTATAAAAAATGGATGCATATGAAACTTAAACCCTATTATCAAAGGGCAGAACGTTTCAAAGAAGGAAAGGGTGATTTCAAACGTATAAAAGAAGCTCAAAAAGCAAGTGGTTTATTGGCTCGTCTTATTAGGCCTTACATTGAATTACTTGAAAAATTAAATGAGGATTTATTTCTGATCAAAGAATCAGCAGTTAAGTTTACTTTTTTTTCCACAGATATGAATTTTTCCTCAAAACAATTAACAGAGCAATCTTCTGAACAAGCTTTATTTATGAAAGAAGTACTGCAAAAAATAGATACCTTTGAATCAGAATTAAATGGAATGACCAGTTTGATGGATGATTTAGTACAGCATGCTCAATTAAGTCATCATACTTTTCAAAGTTTTGTTGAACAAAATGATACCCTCATAGATGAGATGAAAGCCCTTGATGATAAAACCCTAGCCTCATCTCAATCTTTATCAATTGGTAAAGAAAGTATTGAGAAGAATGCAAAGTATTCAGAAGAGATAACTAAAAGCATGGTAGATATATCTAATAGTGTTCAATCAGTATTAAGTGAAACCACTCATGTTGCTAAAACCTTATCTAGTATTGATGAAATTGCAGAGAATATTCATACATTAGCCATTAATGCCGCTGTAGAGGCTGCGCGTGCGGGGTCGTCTGGTAAAGGTTTTGGTGTTATAGCAAAAGAAATGCATGGCCTTGCTGGTACTGCACAAAATGCTATTAGTGATGTCTCTCAGACAATAGAACAGTTAAGTGAATCTAATAAAAGAGTACAAAATACTATCGTCAACTGGGAATCTACGGCAAAGGAGCTCAAAGAATGGTCTGCTAGATCAAATGATAGTTATGTTGAGTTGATTTCCTATGTTGATGAAATCCATGAAGTGGCAGCCCAGGTTAATAAGGAGCTTTATACTCAAATTGGAAAGATGCAGGATTTGATTAGATATGGAGAAAAGACTCATCATTCTTCTATTGAGGCAGGGACTAAACTTAAAAACCAGATATCTGGTTATGCAGAGATACAGGCAGGTATCACTGAAGCTTCTAAAAATGCACAACACCAGGCTGATGTTTCTGTTATGCTTGCTGAGTTATCACAGTTTTTAAAAGTAGGCGGTGAAGAATTAGCAATTTTTATTAGAACTTTTGAACTAGATGAGGAAAGTCTGAAATTCCGTAATGGTCGAAGAGCCGTTAGGCATCGTCTTATGTATAATCTTGAAATAGTGGATGAAGATATGTCTCATGTCGGCTTTATAGGAGATTTGTCTCCAGGAGGGATGATGATTTTATCGGATAAAATGGAAGAAGAAGGTTCAGTAAAAAAATTCAAATTAGTTTTACCCCGCTTATTTCGTAAGGAAGAATCTCATATTGTTGTAAAAGGAAAAGTCAGGTGGGTAAAAAAAGAGGGGTCGGGGTTTTTACCTGTCAGTTACGGAGTGCAATTTGAACCAATGAGTGAACAGGTTAAGAGAAGTATTGATGAATTGATGGAAAGCTTGGCAATTTCTAAACATGCATTATTTGAAGAGGATGGAATGTTAGAAGAATTATAGAAAGAGGAGCTTCAAAGGCTATCCTTGAAGCTTTCTACACTATTCCTCTTCTTCCCATAATTCTGGGTCTTCTACTGTTTCGCTCAAAACTTTACCTAATGATGATATGCTTCCATAAAGGTTAATCTCTGAGATACCTTTTTCAGCTGTTAAATCATTATATATTTTTAAGTCACTGCAATTAATCCACCGATAAGCGTAGAATGCTAACGCTTGGCGAGTTTGTATCATATCTTTGTCAACAAAGGCATCTGTGGCTAGGTCATTATGAAGAACCCAAATGATTCCTTCTTTGTTTTTTCCTTTCCATAGAGAAAAATAAGGAGCTGCTATCCAGTCCAATAAAAGATCTTCAAAGAATTCTATTCCTTTATCTTTTAAATGCCTTTGTATTTTATGGTAACTTTGATCTGCCCAAACTTCATAATCTTTAGGTACTTCGATTTTAGTGAACATTAGATTCCCTCCGGAGTGATTTAACAGCTTCAAAACATTGGGCGAAATCAAGATTGATATAATTAGGTTTTGTGGAACAACATGCACTCGTTCTACTCATTGTAAGTAAGACCTCTTCTTGATAGGCATCAATGAACCCTTTTTCTCGTATTCCCATTATTTTACCTGTTAAATGATGGGGGACATCCATGGGATCAGTATAGTAACTAGTGGACAAACTTTCTAAGGCCATAAAAAGTAAATCCCATAGAAAATCATTTGAGAACTTTTGAGACTCAAGACTCTTTTCTATGGTTTTAAGATAGTTTGTTCCTGTGTTATCGCTCATATGTTACCTCCTAATTAATAAAAGCATTAATCATGCCAATGCTTGGAAAATAATAAGTATTGATCCGGTAAGGAAATATAAGATGAGGTAAAACGGTTGTTTTTACATTAATGTTAATTGTGAATATCTATTTTTCTATTATGTAGAACTATTCCTACCATTTTATAAAGATAGATAGATCAGGAATGTAGATAATACATAAAAACCATACAAAATTGTTGTTAATTGTAGTTTGTGTAGTTTTTTTGTTTTAGATGTAATTTCTATATTTGTGTGATTATTTATTTGTTACAAAAAGAATTATTTATTAATATATTTTTAATTGTGCTTTGGCATATATATTGCATATTTGTTTGTGGAGGCAGAACTATGAACAAATACGAGCAATTATGGATAATTGATAGTACCCTCAGAGATGGGCTTCAAGCCCCAGGTGTTTCTTTAAACCATTCAGAGAAAAAAGCTATTGCTAGAATGTTAGCAGAAGCAGGTGTTAATGAGTTGGAAGCTGGTATTCCCATTATGGATAAACAGGAAATCCGTTTTTTGAGAAGTTTAAAACATGATATCCCCAATGTACGTGTTACTGCATGGTGCCGTGCAAGAAAAGAGGATATCTTGGAAGCTGCACGTTCAAATGTATCTAGTATTCACATCGCTTTTCCTGTCTCCGATATACAATTAAAACTATATGAAAAGGATTGGAAATGGGTTCTGGATACAATACCGGAACTAGTCGCTTTAGCCAGGGTTCACTTTGACTATGTTAGTCTTGGTGCTATGGATGCTACCAGAGCTTCCTTACATGATCTCAAACAATTTGTTCATCGAGCGGATGCCGCAGGCGTTAATCGTGTAAGAATTGCTGATACTGTAGGAATTTCCACTCCTGATCAAATAAAAGAGCTCTTTGAAAAGCTTCACGTAAATACCAAAGCAATTCTAGAGTTTCATGGTCACAACGATTTAGGATTGGCTACTGCTAATAGCTTAGCTGCTGTAGAGGGCGGTGCCAAAGAGATTAGTGTTACAATCAGTGGTGTAGGCGAACGTGCGGGTAATGCTAGTCTTGAAGAAGTTGTTACAGCACTACCTTATCAAGGTAATTATTTTACATCTGTAAGTAGAAAAGCATTACCAACTCTAGCAAGTACATTCAAAGAGTTATCAGGTTTTGATCGAAATATGTGTAATCCTATTACAGGGGTTAATGTATTTACCCACGAATCTGGTGTCCATGGCCATGGATTATTACAGGATGACAGAACTTTTTGTGAACTAGACCCTAAAGAGTTTGGTTATGATGGGCATAGTTTTGTTGTTGGAAGCCATTCAGGTTCTTTTATGGTCCAAAGAATATTAAGTGATCAAGGAGTTTTTATAACTAGGGAAGAGGCTTTGGCTATGCTACCTCAAATAAGGGAAACTTCTGAAGTTAAACACTCTTATCTAGAAAATAAGGAGATTCTTGACATATACAAGCACTTCAAGGACACCCTAAGTCATGCCGTCACTGCTTAATGTTGAAAATGATGCATCAAAGGTAGTCGATTTACTTCATAAAGTATCTGAAGCTTTGAGTCGGGAGGAGGAAATATCAGAAGTTTTCACTCCCGTTCTTATGGTTATGAAAGATTATCTTGGTCTTACTAGAGGTATGTTGACTATTTTAAATAGGGAAAATGGTGCCATATTCACTGAGGAATCATTTGGCATGACCGAAGAGGAGCAAGCCAGAGGAGTTTATCGACTTGGTGAAGGCATCACAGGGGAAGTTGTTGAGACGGGTAAACCCGTTATTGTTCCTGATGTAGCTAAGGATTCTAGATTCCTCAACAAAACAGGTATAGGATCGGATGATCAATCCTTTTTATGCGTTCCTATTTGTTATGGCAAAGAAGTTCTGGGAACGTTAAGTGCGTATCGGAATAAAGCTGGTCAGGAAACCCTAGAAACAGATCAAAAAATATTAAGCATTATCACACCTATGATAGCTCGTGCCGTAAGACTTCATAGATCAATACATGAAGAAAATCTAAAGTTGCGTGATGAAAACCAGCGATTACATTCTCAACTCCTTGAGCAATTTCATCCTGATAATATTATTGGTAATGCTAAGGGTATGCGGGATGTCTTCTACCTTATTCAAAAAATAGCACCTACAGATACTACTACTCTTATATTAGGTGAAAGTGGTGTAGGAAAAGAGTTAGTAGCTCATTCTATTTATGCAGCAAGTTATCGTACATCAGGACCTTTTATTCGCTTTAACTGTGCTGCCTTGCCTGAAAGTATGGTTGAATCCGAATTGTTTGGTCATGAAAAGGGTGCCTTTACTGGAGCAATCAATAAAAGGCTTGGGCGCTTTATGTTAGCAGAAGGTGGCACCTTATTCCTGGATGAAGTTGGTGAGCTCAGTTTGAATGTCCAAACTAAATTATTGCGTATCTTGCAGGAACATGAATTTCAGCCAGTTGGATCTGATCAAAGTTTAACTTGTGATGTACGTATTGTGGCTGCAACGAATAAAAACCTAGAATCCTTAGTACAAAAAGGGGAATTTAGGGAAGATCTCTATTATCGACTCAATGTTTTTCCTATAACTGTCCCTTCATTGCGAGATCGAAAAACAGATATTCCGTTATTAGCTGATTTTTTTATAAAGAAATATTCTGATAAACTAGGAAAAAACATCCGGAGAATATCTACAGCTGCCATTGATATGCTCATGAGCTATCATTGGCCGGGAAATGTACGTGAGTTGGAAAATTGTTTAGAGCGTGCTGTGATATTAGCAGATTCTGACACTATTCATGGTTATGATTTACCACCAACGCTTCAGACCAGCCATCCCGCATCAACACATTTTAAGGGAAATCTAGAAACAACTTTAGATGCTATTGAGTATGAACTTATTATTGAAGAATTGAAAAAGGCAAATGGAAATGTAAGTAAAGCGTCCGATGTTTTAGGTCTATCTTATCGTAAGTTAGGATTGCGATTAAAAAAATACGATATAGATTATAGGATTTATAGAAACCCTAACAAGGATTAATGGTATGAGTAATTTCAGGAAAATTGATTTTAATAATAGCAAAGATCAAATCGATTTCTTGAGTTTACTTGAAGGTTATATGTTAGATCCTATGGGAGGACTCCCTGTTCTTACAAAAGAGAAGAAAAGTAGGATCTTGGCAGATCTATCTTCCATGCTCCACATAAAAGGTTTCTTTTCCTGTCACTGTAGTGAACCAATTGGTTTTATCCTTGCCTTTGAGGTGTATTCTACATTTCTTGGAGGCAAGGCATATAATATACATGATTTCTATATCCATCCTGATTATAGACGTCTGGGAAATGGAAGTTACTTATTTGAACATTTCCTTATTTGGGCCAAAGATCAGGATGCTGTCAAGATTTCCCTTGAGGTACGTAAAGATAATCTTTATGCCCAAAAACTTTATCACAAATTCGGTTTTGACAAGACCAACCCCGAAATGCTTTTCTATGTAAAAACTGCATAAATTCCGGTTATAGTTCCGTTTTTTACAATTCTGTTAGTTATCCTTATTCTAGTTGAAGATACTTTTAGCCTTTATGGAGATAATTGAGGCATAAAGTTATGCTTATCTATGGAAAACCTCTTAATTCACATAAATTTACATTTACGTCATAAGGTCTTAGTGAATTTACTCAGTAGTAATGGTTATAAAAAACATAATATATCCTTTTCTAATAAAAACAGATGAATTTGTCACGATTTTGTTAAAAAGGGGAAAAACTGTATCCCTTTGACTCAAATCATAAGTTTGGCACAGCTCCTGCAATAGTTTTGGTATGGAACGTTAGCCGTTCGTAAGGAGGATAGTGCCGTGAGAAAAATAGCAATTTACGGAAAAGGTGGGATTGGTAAATCTACCACTACCCAGAATACTGTGGCTGGGCTTGCTGAAATGGGTAAGAAGGTCATGGTAGTAGGATGTGACCCAAAGGCGGATTCTACAAGACTTCTACTTGGTGGTTTAGCACAAAAAACTGTTCTAGACACCCTACGAGAAGAAGGTGAAGACGTAGAATTAGATGATGTTATTAAACCAGGATATGGTGATTCCAGATGCGTTGAGTCTGGTGGACCAGAACCAGGTGTTGGATGTGCAGGTCGAGGTATTATCACAAGCATCAACTTACTTGAACAGTTAGGTGCTTATGAACAAGAACTAGATTACACATTTTATGATGTTCTTGGGGACGTTGTATGTGGTGGTTTTGCAATGCCTATTCGTGAAGGTAAAGCAGAAGAAATCTACATCGTTGTATCTGGTGAGATGATGGCTATGTACGCTGCTAACAACATCTGTAAAGGTATTGTTAAATATGCAGATGCAGGTGGAGTTCGATTAGGTGGTCTGATTTGTAACTCTCGTAAAGTAGATAATGAGTATGAAATGATAAAGGCTCTTGCTGATAAATTAGGTACTCAAATGATTCACTTTGTACCAAGAGATAACATGGTACAACAAGCGGAAATCAATAGAAAAACTGTAATTGATTTTAACCCAACACACCCTCAAGCTGATGAGTATCGAACTCTAGCTAATGCCATTGATCAAAATAAGATGTTTGTCGTTCCAACTCCTTTGGAAATAGAAGAACTAGAACAGTTATTAATCAAGCACGGAATTGCAAACTAATACCAGGAGAAGCCCAATGTTAATGATTAGATCCATAGTACGGCCGGAAAAATCAGATAGTGTTTTGGCGGCTCTGTTAGATGCAGGTTATCCTGCCGTAACCAAAGTAAGTGTTGTTGGTCGAGGAAAGCAAAGAGGATTAAAGGTCGGAGAAGTAGTGTATGACGAACTCCCTAAAGAACTTCTTCTCACCGTAGTTAAGGACAAAGATAAGGATTTCGTCCTTAAAACCATAATGGAAGAAGCTAAGACAAGTGCTTCTGGTGCCTTCGGTGATGGGAAGATCTTCGTGAGCCCTGTGGACGAAGTTTATACCATTTCTTCTGGTCTTTCCGAAGAAGAGTGATGCTATGAAAGAAGTAATGGCAGTCATTCGCATGAACAAGATCAATGATACCAAACGGGCTTTAGCTGCTGTAGGGATATCAAGCTTTACTGCTACTGGTCGTGTGATGGGTAGAGGTAAAGGTCAAGTCGATTACCGGATATTAGCCGGTGCAAAAGAGGGGTATCAGGAAGCCATAGACCAATTAGGGCAAGGACCCCGATTGGTTCCTAAAAGGCTTTTGACTGTGACTGTTCCTGATGGGAAGGTCAAAACTGTTGTTGATACCATCATTAAGACTAACAAAACCGGCCATGCCGGTGATGGGAAGATCTTCGTGTTACCAATACACGAAGCCGCTAGAGTCAGAACCGGTGAAACCGGTGATGATATCTTGGACTAAGGAGAATCAAATGGGTGAACATACCATTCCGGCTCCAGAGCTGATCAAAGAAGAGATTCTAGCAAAGTATCCAACTAAGGTAGCAAGAAAAAGAAAGAAATCAATGGTTACCAATGATGGAAACAAAGATAAAGCTTTGGAAATCCAGGCGAACGTACGTACCGTTCCTGGAATCATAACTCAGCGAGGTTGTACCTATGCTGGGTGTAAAGGGGTAGTTTTAGGACCAACTCGTGACATTATTAACTTAACACATGGTCCAATCGGCTGTGGTTTTTATAGCTGGTTAACAAGACGTAATCAAACGAAACCTGCTGAAGGTAGTGAAGAGAATTTCATGAACTACTGTTTTAGTACTGATATGCAGGATCAAAACATTGTATTTGGTGGGGAAAAGAAGCTAAGGAAAGCTGTTCAAGAAGCTTATGACTTATTTCATCCTAAAGCCATTGGGATATTCTCAACTTGTCCTGTTGGGTTGATTGGTGATGATGTTCATGCTGTAGCACGTGAAATGACAGCAGAATTAGGCGATTGTAATGTCTTTGGATTTTCTTGTGAAGGTTACAAAGGTGTTAGCCAGTCAGCTGGTCACCACATTGCTAATAACCAGTTATTCAAACATGTTATTGGTACACAGGATAAAGAACCAGAAGGCAAATTCAAAGTTAATATTCTTGGTGAATACAACATTGGTGGTGATGCATTTGAGTTAGAAAGAATCTTCGAAAAAGCAGGATTAACTCTTGTATCAACTTTTAGTGGTAACTCACATTATAACTCATTTGCCAACAGTCATTTTGCTGATCTAAATGTTGTAATGTGTCATCGATCTATCAACTATGTAGCTGAAATGATGGAAACAAAGTATGGGATCCCTTGGATGAAAGTTAATTTCATTGGTGCTGAATCTACTGCCAAATCACTCCGAAAGATAGCTGAGTATTTTGATGATAAAGAGTTAATACAACGTGTAGAAGAAGTTATCAAAGAAGAAACAATCCAAATAGAAGAAACTGTTGCCAAACTTCGACCAAATACTGAAGGTAAAACAGCCATGCTCTTTGTTGGTGGATCAAGAGCTCATCATTACCAGGAACTATTCAATGAATTAGGTATGAAAACTTTGGCTGCTGGATATGAGTTCGGACATCGTGATGACTATGAAGGTCGTGAAATCATTCCAGATATCAAAGTAGATGCTGATTCTCGAAATATTGAAGAAATCAAGGTTGAGAAATCTGATGAAGAGTTCAGAGACTACACTAAGAGCGATAAGCTTGAATGGTCTGAATATGGTGGAATGATGAGGGACATGGAGTCTGGCTCTCTTGTTATTGATGATATCAGTCACTATGAAACTGAAAAACTTATTGAAGCATATAAGCCTGATATCTTCTGCGCAGGTATAAAAGAAAAGTATGTTGTGCAAAAGAGCGGAGTTCCCCTAAAGCAATTACACTCTTATGACTATGGTGGACCTTATGCTGGATTTGTAGGAGCTATTAATTTCTACAAAGATATCGAACGAATGGTTACAACGCGTGTTTGGGATTTAGTTGAAGCACCTTGGGAAAAGTCCACGCAAGTTGAAGCTCAATACGCAGCAGGATAAGGAGACAAGTTATGTTATTACGTCATACAACCGCAGATGTGGTAGAAAGAGAAGGGTTAACCATCAACCCTGTTAAAACTTGTCAGCCCGTTGGTGCTATGTATGCAGCATTAGGAATCCATGGTTGTTTACCTCATAGTCATGGATCACAAGGTTGCTGCGCTTATCATAGATCAGCATTGACAAGACACTATAAAGAGCCAGTTATGGCTGGAACTTCTTCCTTTACAGAAGGTGCTTCTGTATTTGGTGGTCAAGCTAACTTATTACAGGCTGTAAACAACATTTTTACTATTTATGATCCTGAAATCATTGCCGTACACAGTACTTGTTTATCTGAAACTATAGGTGATGACTTGAATCAGATTCTAATCAAGGCTCAAGAAGATGGTAAAGTTCCGGAAGGTAAGTCTGTTATATCAGCACCTACACCTTCTTATGTTGGAAGCCACATTACAGGGTTCTCTGCAATGGTTGAAGCAATGGTAAAGTATTTATCTATTAATTCTGGCAAATCCAATGGAAAGGTTAATCTTATTCCTGGTTGGGTTGAACCATGTGATATGCGACAAATCAAATCCATTGCTAAAAGAATGGGCGTAGAGAATATACTATTCCCTGATACAAGTGATGTCCTTGATGCTCCTTTAATAGGTAAACACCAAATGTATCCAGACGGTGGAGTAACAAAAGAAGAGTTAGTCTCTGCTGGTGATTCTATCTTCACAATAGCAATGGGGTCCTTTGCTTCCGAACAAGCTGCTAAGCTTTTAAACAAAAAATGCAACGTTGATTATGAAGTATTAGATATTCCTGTAGGAATCAAAGCTACAGATCGATTTATCATGAAGCTTTCCCAGACTGCTGGTGTTGAAGTTCCTTCTGATTTCAAGAGTGAAAGAGGACGATTAGTCGACGTAATCACAGACCAGGAACAATATCTTCATGGTAAGAGAGTGGCGATTTTTGGTGATCCTGATCAATTAATACCTCTTACAGAGTTTTTATTAGACCTAAATATGGAACCTGTATATGTCGTATCCGGAACCCCTGGAAAATACTTTGAGAAGAGAATCAAAGAGCTATTTGAACAGTATGGTATTGATGGAAAAGTTAAAAACGGGCCACAAGCAGACATGTTCTTATTACACCAGTGGATCAAAGAACAAGGTGTTGATCTATTGATAGGAAATACTTATGGAAAATATATAGCAAGAGATGAGGACTTACCTTTCCTTCGCTATGGATTTCCCATATATGATCGAGTTGGCCACAGTTATTTCACAACCTTAGGTTATGAAGGCGGACTTCGAATTGTAGAAAAAATATTGGGACTGTTCCATGACCGACAGGATCGAGACGCTCCCGAAGAGCGATTCGAGCTAGTAATGTAATGCTCAGTTCCGGTGCTGAAGGCTGGGATCAGCACCGGGTATGAGCTTTTGTTGATTCAACAAGGGGAAGTAATATGGATTATATAGCTGCAAGACAAGGTCAAATATTAGTAAAAGGTAAGGATAATTTTAACATCTCATGTGAAAAGAAAAGTGAAGCTGGTTCTGTCAGTCAAAGAGCCTGTGTATTTTGCGGAAGCCGAGTTGTGCTCTATCCTGTTGCTGATGCCCTTCATTTGGTACACGGCCCTATTGGTTGTGCTGTTTACACTTGGGATATAAGAGGTGCCCTAAGTTCCGGCCCAGAACTTCATAGAAACAGCTTTTCAACTGACCTTCGTGAAAAACAAGTTATATATGGAGGGGAAAAAAAGCTTTATGAAAGTCTAATCGAGTTAATAGATAGACATGAACCTAAAGCTGCTTTTGTTTACTCTACCTGTATCATAGGTATTATTGGTGATGACGTAAATGCAGTATGTAAGAAAGTAAGTCAAGAAAAAGGCATTCCAGTTCTACCTGTTCATTCAGAAGGATTCAAAGGAACTAAGAAAGATGGTTACAAAGCGGCTTGTGAGGCGCTATTCAGCCTAATTGGTCATGGCAATATAGATAATGTATCTCCTGTTAGTATCAACATACTAGGTGAGTTCAATCTCGCTGGTGAAGCCTGGATGATTCAGGAATACTACAAAAGAATGGGTGTAGAGGTTGTCGCCGTAATGACTGGTGATGGCCGTGTTGAACGAATTGCCCGAAGTCACGGAGCAGTTTTGAATGTTGTACAGTGTTCAGGTTCTATGACCTATTTGGCTGAATTAATGAAAGAAAAATACGGTATACCTTATATCCGTGTCAGTTATTTCGGAATCGAAGATATGGCTGAGGCTCTTTATGATGTTGCAGAACATTTTAGTGATTATCCTGAGATTCGTCAAAAAACAGAAGAGTTGGTAGCTGATGAATTATCAGAGTTGTTACCACAATTAACAGCGTTTCGAAATGATCTGGAAGGGAAGAAAGCGGCAATCTATGTAGGTGGGGCCTTTAAGGCTTTTAGTCTAATAAAAGCACTTAAACATTTGGGAATGACCGTTGTGATAGCTGGATCTCAAACAGGAAATAAAAAAGATTATGAAATGCTTCAGGACCTATGTGAACCAGGAACCATAATTGTTGATGATAGTAATCCTCTCGAATTATCAAAATTTGTTAAAGAAACAGGTGCAGATCTCTTTATTGGAGGTGTTAAAGAACGTCCCATCGCAATGAAAATGGGATTAGGTTTTGTTGATCACAATCACGAACGTAAGATAGCTCTGGCAGGATTCAAAGGAATGTACAACTTTGCCGTTGAAGTACATGCTTCCGTTATGAGTCCTATATGGAATCTAAGAAAGGAGGTTCTGTAAGATGAAAACCGCTACACAAAACGCTTGTAAGTTATGTACGCCATTGGGTGCATGCTTAGCTTTTAAAGGAGTAGAGGGTTGTATTCCTCTCCTCCATGGATCCCAAGGTTGTGCCACTTATATGAGGCGCTACACGATTTCCCATTATAGAGAACCCATTGATATTGCTTCTACTTCGTTTACAGAAGATACGGCTATTTTTGGTGGAGGACGTAACTTAACAACAGCTATTAACAACTTAATAAGTCAATATAATCCACAGGCTATTGGTATTGCTTCTACCTGTCTAACAGAAACAATAGGTGAAGATATGAATTTATTGTTATCCGAGTTTCGTAAACAACATGGTGAAAACCCGTTACCAACATTGTTCAATGTATCAACTCCAAGTTATAGAGGTACCCATGCAGATGGTTATTGGGCCGCTATAGGTGCGATTCTTTCTTCGTTAGCCAAACAGGAGTTCCCTCGTAATTTGGGTGTTATCACACCAGGATTAGTCAGTCCTGAAGATCTAAGACAGCTCAAGAAAGTCTTCAAAGTCTATGATTATCCCCTATTATTGATGGGCGATTATTCGGAGACATTAGACGGTGGAGTCTGGGAGTCCTATAAAAAGATCTCACCAGGTGGAGTTCCTGTTGAACAAATTTCTCAAGCAGGTGATGCCTCTTTCTGTATCGACTTTACAACTCTTACTCAAAATGGGGGTACTAAGTACCTAGGGGATAATCTTAATAAACAAAGGTTTACAATTCCTATGCCTATTGGTGTACAGCTGTCTGATAGATTTCACAGATTAATGCGTAAGCTAACAGGCAAGGAAATCCCAGAAGAGTTTGTTGTCATGCGTAACCGTCTACTTGATGCCTATACAGATGCTCATAAATATACTTTTGGTAAGAAAGCTGTTGTCTATGGAGAAGCAGAATTAGTTTTGTCCATGGCTGTATTTCTAGAAGAAATAGGTATTGTTCCTGTCCTTTGTGCAACAGGATCTGATACGAAATTATTAAAGGCAGAAATAGAACAAAATCTAAAACATCCGGAAAAGGTACAAGTAGAAGTTGATTTAGATTTCGATGATTTGACCAGTCTAGTACATAAGGGAGACGCAGATTTCCTCATTGGTAATAGTAAAGGATATAAGTTGTCCAAAGCATTGGACATACCCTTAATCAGAATTGGTTTTCCCATACATGACCGCTTTGGTGCTGCTAGAGTTAAACATATAGATTACGAAGGAAGTCTGACCCTTTTTGATAGGGTAGTGAATACCTTAATCGAGATAAAGCAAAATACTTCGGAAATAGGATACACCTACATTTAGGTAAACAAAGGAGATTAGAATGAGTAAGAAACATCCCTGTTTCAACAAAAAAGACCACGCTACCAGTGCCAGAGTTCATATCCCAGTCGCTCCTAAATGTAATGTACAATGTAATTTTTGTAATAGAAAATATGACTGTGTTAATGAAAGCAGACCTGGCGTTACAAGTGCCGTGTTAACACCACTCCAGGCATTGGAGTACTTCAAGGAAGTTAAGGAGAAGCTTAGTAATCTAGCCGTTGTTGGTATCGCTGGACCTGGTGATCCTATGGCCAATCCTGAAGCTACCATTGAAACCTTTAGACTCATTAGGGAAGAAGATCCAGACATGACCTTCTGTTTGAGCACTAACGGTTTGGCCCTTGCAGAACACATTGATGAGCTGAAGACTGTAGGAGTCAGCCACCTGACTATAACGATGAATGGTCTGGATGAACAGATTCTTGCTGATACTTATAGTTGGATCAGACCTAAGGTCAAAATATTTAGAGGTTTGGCTGCTGGACAGGAAATAAAACGAAGGCAGCTTGAGGCATTGGATGCTGCTTTAGCTGCAGGTTTTGAGATCAAGATCAACACTATTTTACTTCCTGGGGTTAATGATAAAGAGATCCCCAAGCTTGCTGAATTTTTAAAAGATAAAGGGGTAAAGGTTCATAATATTCTACCTCTAAAACCTGTAGAAGGAACTCCTTTTGGCGTACTAGAAGAGCCCAGTCGTGAACTGATTCATCAGGTTAGGTCAGAGGCTCAAAAATTTTTACCACAGATGACTCACTGTATGCGATGTAGAGCAGATGCTGTTGGCTTACTTGGTCAGAAAAGTCCTGAAGAATTAGTACAGGCGTTAATTAAAGCAAGTATGGGAGTTCCCAGAAAAACAAGACCCTATGTTGGTGTAACTAGCCGGGAAGGATTTCTTGTTAATGAACACCTTGGAGAAGCTACTCACATACGAATATATAAGTATGAAGATGGTAGAACTGTTCCAGTAGAGCGAAGAGCTTCACCAGGAAAGGGCACGGGTAATGATCGTTGGGAAGCCCTGGCTGAATTATTAAAAGATTGTGCTGCTTTACTTGTCAGTGGTATTGGGCCTAAGCCTCAAAAAGTCCTTACCCAATCAGGGATCGCTATTCATATGATGGAAGGGTTAATATCTGAGGGTGTAGAAAGGATTTACACATCAAAAAGTATGGACTCCCTTAAACCAAGACAAGCATTTAGTTGTGGTTCTTCTTGTCAGGGAACGGCACAAGGTTGTGGTTGATAATCCCATTAAATTAATTGGATATGGAGGACATAGATGGAAAAACCAGACAGGCATATTTTGGTCTGTGCAAGCTTTAGAGCCGCTGGAACTCCTCAGGGAGTATGCCATAAAAAAGGCGCCTTTAATTTTGTACAGTATCTGGAAACAGAACTCATGGATCGGGATGAATTAGGGACTGTAATGGTTTCGACAACTGGTTGCTTAAAGGTATGTGACCGTGGGCCAGCCATGGTGATTTATCCTGAAGGCAAATGGTATGGAGGATTCGAATCAGAAGATGATATTGATGAAATCCTCGATGCACTTGAAGAAGGGGAAGGGGCTGATCAGTTTCTTCTTGCGGAATAAGCGCAACACTTAATCTTTTTTCTAACCCCTTATGTACTAAATAAGGGGTTTTTTGTTGTTTTCTAACACATACAAAGAAGTATTACCCGAGTTATATGTTTTTACGGATATTGTGAAATCCAAACAATGTTGTATGTCTCTATTAGATAAAAAAAGCCGCTTGTAAAAAGCGGCCTTTTGGAAGTTATTCTTCAACAACCTCTCTCTTATCGACACCTGTATGGGTTTTTATTTTTTCCTTTTCCTTTGTAGTTGCCAATTCAACCTTATCAATTAAAATCTCAATGGCTTTGTATAACTCCTTTTCATCATCATGAAAATGAGCGTCTTTGTTCCAACGATAATGAATCGTTGCCTCTGCACGATAGTGCTGCTTTTCTTTTGTAATAGTTAGGGCGAAATCGACTATGATTTCTTTGACATGATTTAGTTTTTCCAATTTTTTGTCAATGAAGTCCCTCGTCGTGTCAGACAAGTTGTAGTGTACAGCTTTAACAGTTAAGTTCATTTAAGGCCCCCTTATTGTCTTGAGTAGGATGATGATATATCGAGTTCTCCTCGATACTTAGCCACCGTCCTCCTCGCTACTTTTATTCCACGGGTCTGTAAAATATCAGATATTTTTTGATCTGATAATTTCTTCCCCGAGGTATTTTCTTCCAAAATTTCTCTTATGATTTCTTTGACTCCTTCTTTGGAATAGCGGCTGGGATTACCAGAGCTAGTTCCTACGGAGTTGGAAAAGAAATACTTTAGTTCATATATACCCTTCTCTGTTTGTAAATATTTGCCGTTAGTTAGTCTGGACACGGTCGCTTCGTGAACACCCACCTCCTCGGCTATATCCTTAAGAGTAAGAGGAACCAGGTACTTTGGTCCTTTATAAAAAAAGTCTCTCTGGAACTCTATTATTGTCCTGGCTACTTTTAGTAATGTATCATTACGTTGTTGA
Source organism: Spirochaeta cellobiosiphila DSM 17781 (assembly GCF_000426705.1). NCBI lineage: Bacteria > Pseudomonadati > Spirochaetota > Spirochaetia > Spirochaetales > Spirochaetaceae > Spirochaeta > Spirochaeta cellobiosiphila. Next base: position 131,007 of record NZ_AUFW01000017.1, on the reverse strand, counting down.
ATACTTCTAATAAAAAATTGGGCGTCTTTCACTCTGGATGTTACAAATTGTTTGGCCTTCCTGTCTTCTTTATTCTTCATGAGTTGTTGGAATAAGGAATCTACCCCTAAGACGGGTATTTCTTCGTCATTTAATACAAGGATAAACTCACCTTCTCTCGTTCTTAACATTAAGTCAGGAACAACTAGTGTGGCTGATTCTTGAGAAAACTTTCTCCCGGGAAAAGGACTTAATTTATCCTTTAAGTAATCCAAAGCATGAGTAATATCCCAACTATTAAAGCCAGTTGCTTTAATAAGCTCATCAATCTTACCCTTTTCTAGTAAATTCCAATGCTCTGTTAGTATAACAGACAGCTCTTTAGGGGCTCCTTCCAGTACCTGACTCTGTACAATTAATGACTCATGGACATCGGCTGTACAAGTTCCTTCTGGTTCGAATTCCTGTATTATTTCCATTACACTATAAAGGATATCCAATTCATTGCTTTTAACAAGAGTTTCTGGATCTTCTATATGAAAACCATCTTCGTTCAAATTATTGATAAGAAGTTCCCCCACCTTCATCTGTTGGGGGGTGAGGATTTCAAGTTGAAGCTGCCATAATAGATGTTCATGAAGGCTTTCGGGTCGGCTAATAGCACCTTCCAGAAATTGTCGCTTATTGTCAGACTTCTCACTAGCTAATTGAGGAGAATATCCAGGGTCTGATGTGTTTTCAAAGTAATCTGCTTCCCCTGAGGGTTCCTCTCCACTTAAGGAGGATAAGGGCTTTTCCGAGAGTATTTCTAATGCAGGGTTCTTTTCAACCTCGTCATGTATGCGTTGTGACAATTCTTGAACAGGCAGTGTCATCAGTTGAATTGACTGAAATAACTGCGGGCTCATCTTGAGGCGCTGTTCTTGTCGCATTACAGGTTTTTGAAACTGCAATTTTACCTCCCTGGTTTCCTATAGTATACCAATGGGAAGGCATCCTGGGCAACTCAATCAATATACATCTTGAAATCCTGTCCCAAGTAAAACTTTTTAGCCAAATCGTTATTTATTATTTCATTCCTGGAACCGGATACGAGGATTTCTCCTTGATTGATTATATACGATCGGTGGGTGATCTCAAGGGTATAATGAACATTATGATCTGTTATAAGGACTCCAATATCCTTATCTGCCAGTTTTTTGATAATACCTTTGATTTCTCCTACGGCAATAGGATCAATACCGGCAAAAGGTTCATCAAGAAGAAGGAAATGCGGTTCTATAGCTAAAGCTCTGGCTATTTCTGTTCTTCGTCGCTCTCCTCCTGATAAAGTATAAGCATGTTGTTTTCGGATATGATCTAGACCAAGTTCATCAATTAATTCATTAAGAGTTTCTTTTTTTTGTATTTTACTCAAGTCCTGTCGTGTTTCAAGGATAGAGTAGATATTATTTTCTACACTGAGCTTACGAAATACAGAGGCTTCCTGAGGTAAATAGGAAATACCCTGTCTGGCTCTTTTATACATAGCTACTTTAGTTATATTCTGATTATTAAGCTTAATAATACCTTTAGTGGGTGTTATGAATCCAGCAATCATATAGAAGATTGTAGTTTTCCCTGCACCATTAGGGCCTAAAAGTCCAACGACTTCCCCTTTATTCATACTAAAGCTAACATTCTTAACAGCAACTTTCTTTCCGAATTCTTTGCGGAGCTCCAATACTTGAAGGGTTTCACTGTTCATTTGGTTTATCCTGTTGATTCTGATCGAGAGTCTCTTCGGGTTTTTCTTCCTGGTTGACCGTACCTGATACATCTCCATAGAGATTTATCTCTTCTGTATCAAGATTGATATGAATACGACTCGCTTCGTATATGTCTCCTTTTGATTCCACATAAGGGAAGCCTGATAATTCAAGTTGATCTGTTTGTCTTCGATATAAGGCAAACTCAGAACGGCATATAAGATCTGCTTTTAATACCCTAACACCAACTTGAATAATAGTGATTTCTTCCTGGCCACGGTTTTCGAGGTAAGAGCCTTTTACAATCAGTTCATTTCTTAGGTCTTCCATTTGCGCCTGGCCTTGAACTTTACTAATATCAAGTTCTCTATCATAAAGCATACTGTTAGAACTAAGTTTGATACCTTTGTCCGTGTCATTTACATAGACATTACCCTCACAATTAGCAAAACGGTAATTACTTCCGTATATTTCAATCTTATCCGCTGTAATTGTTAAGGTCTCTGTGACTATTTTGGCATGGCCAAGGAGTTGGGTTTTTTCATCGCCTTTGGCAATAGAGGATATGACCGAATCTGCATAGAAGGAAAAGTCATCTCCATAGCAGGGGATAAGGCTAATGATTAAAAATATATATAGGCTAATTTTCCGATGCATATTGGCCCTTAATGAAATGATTAAACCTAATAAAATTGTATTTAAGATTAACTTCAAAGCCTGTTCCATACATCAAACTACCTTCTTGTTGTTCAACCCTAACTAAGCCTTCTGATGTTCCTGCCAGAGTTTGTTTTTCCTCGTTCCAATTAAGTTCATCCGCTTTTATAGCAGTTGCTTCCTTCAGAGAATCAATTATTATATTCCCCTTGAGATTAGCATCTCTTTTCTGATCATCATACATGATGTAATCAGATTGGCCATGAGTTATCTGTTGCCCATCTTCAAACTCATTAAATTGAGCCTCATACAATAGAGATTTTGTTTTTTCTGTGAATATCTTAGCTTTTTGAGCCTCAATGCTAAAACGTATTTGACCTTGCTCTATAACTGTTTGTTTGAAATTATCAAGTTCACTATTGGGGATATCATCCTCCAAAGATTCTGCTAAGTTGGCTCCTTCATAATCTAAGGAGCAACTACTAAGGAGGATAACTATTATCCCAATAAAGACCTTATTTGACATTCTTAAGGGCGGCTTCAACAAAACTCTTAAACAGTGGATGTGGTTTAAATGGTTTGGATAAGAATTCCGGATGATACTGAACACCAATACCCCAGGGATGATCAGGCCATTCAACAGTTTCTACAAGAGAGCCATCTGGAGTATAACCATTAATAAGAAGTCCATTTTCAGTTAACTGGTCTTTATAACTATTGGTTACTTCATATCTGTGACGATGTCTTTCGAATATAACATCTGAACCATAGATATGCCAAATCTTAGTGTTTTCCTTAAGATGGGTTTCGCTTCGACCTAAACGCATGGTTCCCCCATAGGATTGAACATTAATTTGCTCTTCCAATAGACTTACAACAGATTGAGGACCATCTGGTTTGAACTCGGAAGAATCTGCTTCGTCCAGTTGAGCTTTATTTCGAGAATACTCAATAACCATCACCTGCATACCAAGACAGATTCCTAATAGGGGAATTTTATTCTCTCTAGCGTATTTAGCTGTGTCGATCATTCCTTGAATTCCTCGTTGACCAAATCCTCCAGGAATGAGAATCCCATCAATATCCTTGAATACTTCATCAAGGGGCCGTTCTTCTTTTTCTAGTTGTTCTGAATCAATTTTGATTATCTTAACTTTAGAACCATTACCAATACCACCATGAACCAAGGCTTCATCAATGGATTTGTAGGCATCTCCCAAGTCGACGTACTTACCAACCAGGGCTATCTTTGCAGTTTGTTTCGCTGTGTTGAATATGTCCACTACATGTTGCCAAGGACTTAGATCAATAGAAGGAATCGTCATTCCCATCTTTTTAAGAACTAATTCATCCAGACCCTGATTATGGTAAATTAAAGGAATTTCATAAATTGTTGTATTAACATCCCGTGCGGTTAGGACTGAGTCCAACTGAACATTGGTAAAACTTGCAATTTTTCTTCGCATGGATGGATCAAGTTCAACTGCAGCACGGCATAATAGAATATCAGGTTGAATACCTATAGATTGTAGTTCTTTTACTGAATGCTGTGTTGGTTTTGTTTTTAATTCACCACCAGTGACAGTAGGAACTAATGTGAGATGAACGGATAGAACATTTTCCCGACCAATATCATGAATCATTTGACGAGCGGCTTCTAGGAAAGGAATGGATTCTATATCTCCAACTGTTCCCCCCACCTCAATAACAGTAAAATCTACATTAGGATCTTCTCCAATTTTATAGATACGCTGTTTAATTTCATCTGTAATATGAGGGATGACTTGTACAGTCTTACCAAGATATCGACCTTCACGTTCTTTCTTAATAACAGATTGATACACCTGTCCGGTTGTAATGGAATTGGCTTGATTAAGAGTAGATCCGGTGAATCTGGAATAGTTACCAAGGTCTAGATCCGTTTCGGCGCCATCGTCGGTAACATAAACTTCTCCATGTTGATAAGGACTCATAGTCCCTGCATCAACATTAATATAGGGATCTACTTTGATCATTCGAACCGTAAATCCCCTACACTCTAGTAGACTCCCTAAGGACGCAGCTGCTATCCCCTTTCCAAGGCTGGAACACACCCCGCCTGTAACAAAAATATACTTCTTCATGTAAGATGATTATGGTTGTATTAGAAGGTCAATGTCAATTACATGAAGGGTTGGTCATGCCTAAAAGAGTCAATTGTTTCCAGGTTCCCCCGCTCCCAATCCAAGTTAGTATTATAGATAGGATAGTCTGTTAATAAGAGGGTATTGGAAATATCTGTAAGGATAGGGACCTTTTGATGGATTGCAAAAGATATTCCTGATGATATTGGAATGGAAATTCTGTGTTTTCTTAAACCTTTCTTATAATGTAATGTACCTTCATATGGATAATTCCTTCCTTTTATGATAAGCAATTGCTTAAGAAGAAAATGATGCTTATTCCAGAGTTCACTTAGAAAGTATCCTGAATGATTAGCTTCAGCGTTTTCTATTTGTAGTATCAATTGACTAGCTGAGGAAGCCGATATTGATAAGGGTAGGATGCGGTTGCCCTCAAATGACTGCATAATGAGGTAGGGTTGCAGAGAATCGTCCTGTAACAGTATGCCTTTTATAGTTAAGGATATTAATTCCATGGTATTAAAGTATCACAGAGATAGGGAAATTTCATAAAACATTTTGATTGACACTAGATATGTGAAAACTTAGACTTTAATTACCATAACAATAGGAAATACTAAATGTCAGAGTTCTTAAGCGACGGAGTTTTTGGGAAATTTCGTGATTTGATATATAACTCTAGTGGTATCCACTTTTCAGAATCGAATAGAACGATTTTGGAATCTAGGTTAAAGGAACGTCTTAAAAAATCTGGTTTGGATTCGGTGGAAGCCTATTTTGATCAGATTAATTCAGATACAGAAGAATTAAAAGGTTTGCTTGACTCTGTGACAACAAACCTAACGCGTTTCTTTAGAAATACAAGCCATTTTGAAACATTTGAAAATTACGTCATACCCGATTTAGTTAAGCGCAAACAGGCCAAAGGGGATTACAAATTCCGTTTATGGAGTGCTGGGTGCTCTACAGGGGAAGAACCTTATTCTTTAGCCATGGTTTTAAAGGATAAGCTACCTTCAAATTTTACTATTGATATAACAGCTTCTGATTTGAGTTTAAAGTCATTAATGACTGCTAAAGAAGGATTCTACAAAGAGGCGCGTATTAATGGTATTCCTGATGATTACTTAAAAAGATTCACAACACAAAAAGCAGATGGTTATGTTATCAATGATGAGATCAAAAAAATGATCAAATTCGACTATCATAACCTAAAATATGACAGTGGATTGACCAATCTGGATATTATCTTTTGCCGGAATGTGCTTATATACTTCGATGAACCAGCCCAAGAGGCCGTGGTCAATCGCTTTTATCAAGCATTGGATAGCCACTCCTATTTGTTTATAGGTCACTCTGAGCCGTTATTTGGTATGAATACGAAATTTCAATTCCTTAAAACGGACTGGGCTTGTATTTACTCAAAAATATTGGATTAAACAGGAGTCCTGAGTGTCGAAGAAGATACGCGTACTAGTAACTGATGATTCAGCATTAATGAGGAATCTCATTAGTAAAATTGTTGAAGGCAATGACAAGCTAGAAGTAGCAGGTACGGCTATGAATGGTCGTTTTGCTCTCAAAAAAATAGATTCATTAAAACCAGATATCATTGTTCTAGACTTGGAAATGCCTGAGATGAATGGCATTGAATTCCTACAAGAACGAAAACGTCTAGGGATAAAAATTCCTGTCGTTATATTATCCTCCATTGCTACAAAAGGTGCTCGAATAACCATGGAGGCATTAGACTTAGGGGCTAGTGATTTTATTACCAAGCCATCTGGATCTATCTCTGAAGATATTCATGTTGTGGGAGAGCGTCTTTGTAATTTATTAATAGCTTATGGTGGTAATTACATTGGTGTGAAAATGGAAGCCACATCTGAAGAGATTGCTTCTGTATCCAGTAGTTATATTCCCGACAAAAAGAAAGCTCTTATGAAGGATCTGGGCATTACTATGGCCGACAGGCCCCAGGCAGATAAGATCGCCAGACGAAAGGAACCAGGAGTTCTTGAGATCCTTGGGTTGGGAATATCTACAGGAGGTCCTAATGCTTTAAGACATATGTTGCCTCACCTAAGGGAAGACTTCCCTGTTCCCATTCTCATTGTTCAGCATATGCCTGCAGGATTTACAGAAGAATTTGCTAATAGCTTGAACAGAATATGTCCCCTTGAAGTAAAAGAAGCTCAAGATGGTGATGTGATAAAAGCAGGGCGTATTCTGATAGCCCCTGGTGATAAACACTTAGAAGTGGAAAGGATGAGTTTTGCCAGTATAGCCAAGGTTCGCTCTGGTGATGCTGTTAATGGTCACCGTCCTAGTGTTGATGTATTATTTGAATCCATTGGTAAGAATTATGGAAATCGAGCAATGGGTGTCATTATGACAGGTATGGGCAAAGATGGTGCCAGAGAAATAGGTCGTATCTACCGGGAAGGGGGGATCACCATAGGACAGGATGAGCAAAGTTCAATTGTCTATGGAATGCCTAAGGTCGCTAAAGAATTAGGTCATCTGGATAAGGTAGTCAGCTTGGATGAAATGGCAGAAACCCTAAACTCTTTGACAAGCAAATATACAAAGCAGTAGACTGACAGCCAAATGGCTGAAAACTTAATATCAATTGACAATATAACAAAAATCCTTGGTGACAAGGTTCTCTTTGAGGGGGTGTCCTTCGGTATCCAGAAGGGGCAGAAGGTTGCTCTTATCGGTATCAATGGGACAGGTAAATCGACTCTACTAAAAATCCTGGCTCAAAAGATTGAGCCTGATGAGGGGCATATTTCCTGGAATAAAGGATATCATGTGTCTTATTTACCTCAGAAACCCGATTATGACTCACAAGATACAGTACTGGATCATATATTCAAAGATGACTCTCCTGTAATGACAGCTATTAGAGAATATGAGGTCTGTCTGGAAGATGTCGCTCAAAATAGACCGGGAGGAGAACGTCTTCAGGAATTAATGGAGCAAATGGATAACCTTAATGCCTGGACTATTGAAAGCAATATAAAAGGCGTTCTTAATCGACTAGGGATTGAAAATGTTACCCAGAAGATGGGGGAGTTATCAGGAGGAATGATCCGAAAGGTCTCTTTAGCCCAGGTCCTGGTTAATGATTCCCAGCTAATCCTTCTGGATGAGCCTACCAACCATCTGGATGCTCCTACTATTATCTGGTTAGAAGAATTCCTCAAGCAAACAGAGAAGTCCCTCGTGGTAGTAACACATGATAGGTACTTCCTTAATAACGTATGTTCAGTCATCTATGAAATCGATGACCAGAGGCTTTATCGCTATGATGGTAATTATACATATTATCTTGAAAAAAGAGATCTAAGACTCCAGATCAAATACCGGGAACAAGAAAGGATTAAAACCATTCTCAGGCGTGAAGTGGAATGGTTAAGTCGCGGACCAAAAGCACGGGGAACTAAGGATAAAAAAAGAATTGCCAGGGCCTATGATCTGATGGACGCTCAAGAAGGGGATTCTCCTATTATGAGTGATTTCTCTACTGAAGGGAAACGTTTGGGGAAAAAAGTTCTGGAACTCAAGCATGTGGAAAAATCCTTCGGTGATAAGACCATCCTCAATTCCTTTGACTATTCTTTCAAAAAAGGAGAACGTTTAGGTCTCATTGGGGGCAATGGAGTAGGAAAGACCACCTTCCTTAAGATCCTTGTTGGTGATATTGAACCGGATTCAGGATTTGTGGATCCAGGCAAGAACACTGTATTTGGCTACTTTGATCAATTAAGTATATCCCTCGATTCTGATGAAAACGTATTAGATTATCTTCAAAGCTATGGAGATACCATAACAAAAGCTGGAGGCCAGGTTGTCTCTGCAGGACAACTTCTGGAAGAATTCCTCTTCCCAAAAGAAAAATTCCGAACACCACTCAAGCTTTTGTCCGGTGGAGAACGACGACGTTTGCAACTAATAACAGTACTTCTAGGGAGTCCTAATTTTCTCATCTTTGACGAACCAACAAATGATTTGGATATAGATACTCTGGGAGCTTTGGAAAGCTTTCTTGAGGACTATGATGGTTGTGTTCTGGTGGTATCCCATGATAGATACTTTCTGGACAAAGTCGTAGATGGACTCTTTGTCCTGGATGGTTCAGGTGATGTTCAAGGATTTACAGGATCCTATACTGAGTACTGGGATTATAGCCGTAAGGAAAAAGCCCGGGCCAAGAAGGAACAAAGTAAGTCTGCAGATTGGCCTAAGAAAAGAGAAAAGAGAGGTTTAAGCTTCAATGAAAAAAAAGAGTTTGAAGAACTTCTTCCTCTAATAGAAGAACTGGAACTGGAGAAAGCCCAATTAGAAGAGGATTTTGTTGATTCTTCCATTGATCCCCAGGCTATGCAGCAAAAGAATGAACGATATGATCAGGTGAATCAATTAATAGAATCAAACACATTGCGTTGGGAAGAACTAGCAGAAAAAATGGAGTAAATATTTATGATACGTTGTGGATGGGTTCCGGAAGATAAGGAACTTTATATTCAATATCATGATCAGGAGTGGGGTGTCCCTGTCCATGATGATCGTACCTTCTTTGAATTCTTGATACTTGAAGGAGCTCAAGCCGGTCTATCCTGGTACACCGTTTTACGTAAAAGAGAGGCTTATCGTCAGGCCTTTGATGATTTCGATCCCCAGATTGTTGCTCAATATGACGAAGCCAAAGTGGCTGAGTTATTGGCTAATCAAGGAATCATACGTAACAAACTTAAAATAGGATCCGCTATTAAGAATGCAAAGGCTTTTCTTCAAATACAGACAGAATGGAAAAGCTTTGATAGGTTCATATGGAATTATGTAGATAATAAACCTATCGTGAATAATTTTCCTAAACTATCTGATGTTCCTGCCAGTACAGAATTGTCTGAAAGAATATCCAAGGACCTTAAGAAAAGAGGAATGTCCTTTGTTGGTACGACTATTATTTATTCTTTTCTACAGGCAACGGGTATTGTGAATGATCACACTACAGATTGCTATCGATACAAAGAAGTACAAAAGCTTTAATTGTAGGTATAACTGATACCTAAACGAAGGCCCTCGAGAGTATATGAGGTATTATCCAAATTTTCGTATCGAGTATCACTATTCCAGCGATAATACCTAAGAAATATTTTTGTATCTTCAGATACAATCTTCTCTAAGCCTAGTTGCCAATTGTTTTTAAGCGCAAACCCGGAAGAACCACCTTTGGGTACAGCTTCTGGGTAAATGTACATAAAGTAAAAGTAATTATTCATATAAAGATTAGTATTAATGGGCTTTACTTGTAGCGTATAGTCCAGCTTCACATTAGAACCAAAACCGATATCATAACTACGGCGTTCTACCTCTGGTTCTCCATAGATCTGATCAATCTTTTTAAGGTGGAGGTTTTCTGAACTTCCTAGGGCTAAGAATGATAGGTAAGATTCCCAGTTACTTTGGATGTATACATTATCAATCTGGTTTTGCCAACCTACACCTAAGCTGTTAGCACTTAGATTAAACACATCACTATAGACAAAGTCATAATGCATATAGATACCCAACAGGTTATCCATATGCTTATTAATATACATCGGGGTTCCCCACAACAAGCCCTTACTGAAGAAAGAACCATAGAAATCATTGTAACGGAATCCTGCAAATCCTTCGACACTGAATATATCATAGGGGACTTTGGTTTTTGTTCTGATATCTCCATAATGGATATTATAATTCAATAGCAAGTTATTATAGTCTTTATCTTTGGAAAACATGTCTGCTGATTGACCACTTTGCTGTGTGACATCATATCCAACCCCTATTTCATATTGAAAAGGCGCAAGACTAGTAGGATCTGGTTGGTTATAGATGATGTCACTAATATTTCCACCGGGAGATAAGGTCCAGGATAAAGCTGAACCTGTTATACCGGGAATCCCTCGTCGGAATCGCCCCTGAATCGCCTGTGATAACCGGTAGGCAATTTCTCCAGAAGCAGTTCCTCCTAAAGTAGTGATAATAAAGTCATTTTTAGAAGGGGTTTCATTCTCCATAAAGAGTTCCCATGTCACACTACTGACCATAGTAGCATACACGCTATGATTAAAATCCCATCCGGCTCCTCTGGCAGATCCATAAGCCAAGGATCCTTGATAGGGGTGCCCTAGCTGATTTACAGAGAACTCATCATTGTCCCATACCCAGGGATTAGATAAATGCCGCGTCCACATTTGGGGATAGATAGCAGCGTAGTCGATACCGGCTACTAACTGAGGTCCCCATATAACAGGATTCCAAAAGAAAGTCCCCCAATAAAGGGCTGATGTTGATGGTATTTGTTCCTCATTGCTGGATCCAAAAACACTAATGGTAATGGTTAATAGCAGAATGAGTAGTATTCGTCTTTGTGTCATTGATAGTGCAGTGTATCTCAAGGTCACTAATTAATACAGAATGGAAGGTTGTTAGTGTGAAAAAAATATAAATGTTTATATTTTGTAAAAAAAAGGGCTATCCTAGAGGATAGCCTAAATAACATCCATAATAATGGGTTGTTTCTTTTCCTTCGGAAGAAGCCGACCTAATAACCAGCCTCCTACAAGTCCTGCCAGAGATATTAATAATCTGAAGCCGTCCTGAACAATTCCTAAGGAAGGAACTAAAGCATATAGGCCGAAAAACAATCCAAAGGGTATAACAAAGACAAGAAATAATCCTCTCAATGTAGAAGCATGGGGGACCGCGAACTCAACCATCTGTCCTACTTCCAAATTCAATCCTTTGTTGTTAACTGCTTCAAAATCAAAAGTCTCTACATTGCAATTGTCAGTACATCCCTGACCACAGCAAGCAACTTCTTTGGTCATCGTAAGATGAACTTTGTTACCTTCTATGGAATTAATCACTCCCTTTTCCATCAGGAACCTCCTTACATGGTATTCTTAAGGTGTCTATCGAGTTTGCCCGGCCATCATCATTGATGTCCAACAAAACACCCTGCAATTCCAGACCATCCCAAGCCTCTCCAGATCGTTCTGGAATAGCAGTAAGGAATTTTTTAATCTCTATATCCGAATCAAAGCCCCCTACAGACTGTATACTTCCTGTTCTTCCAGCATCACAAATTACTGCGGAGCCACCAGGAAGAACACGCGCATCAGCACTCTGGGCTTTGGTATGTGTTCCAATTACAGCAGACACCTTACCATCTAAATGGTAATACATTGTTGTCTTCTCTGCTGTTGTAGACGCATGAAAATCGACTATTATAATATTAGTCTCTTTTTTTATCTTCTCCACTATCCCTTCAATAAGAAAGAAGGGATTTGTTAGATGCAGTCTATTGAATCCTGCTTGTCCCAATATATTTACAACAGCAATCTTCTTGTCACCAACATTATAATAACGCCAACCCCTTCCCGGATTTGTGGCAGGGTAGTTAGCCCCTCTTAATATATAAGGAGCTTTGGCAATATGTGGTGCCATGTCTTTCTTATAATATACACATTCTCCGGTGGTAAGTACATCAATACCTAATTTCCGTAGGTATATGGAGTGGTTTTTACCCATACCAAAACCACCAGTTACTCCATCAGCACTGGCGATGACAAAATCAATATTATGTTCTTCCTTTAGTTGGGGTAGCAGTTTTTTTACTGTGAATAAGCCTGCTTTACCCACTATTTCGGCGATAAATAGTACTTTCATTCCCATAGTGAGCTAAAAATACTAGAATTTTGTCTAATGTGGAAGAGTGAGGCGACAATATTACCCAGGTTTTACCTCTAATAAAGGCTTATGGTGAATTGTGACACATATTTGGGGGAAGTATAAGATTTTACTTGAATCTTTATGTGGCTTGCTTGTTTTGTCTAAATTGTTTTATTAAAAAGATATAAGTCTTTTTTTAAGAGAATAGTAATATATTGGCATATGAATTGCATTATATAGAGTAGAGACGCCGGAAAGGGTTTCCAGTCGCCTTGTATAAGGGACTAAGATACATAAGGAGTAATCTTATGAAAGACAAGATTGTTATCGATTTAACAAAAATCATGGACGAAATGTTCGATGCCGCTCAATCCGTTAAGGATAGTTTTGAGAAAGGAGATTTTGATTTTTCCAATTGGGAAGACAAAATGCGTGACTTCACAGGACATAACAAAGATCGGGGAAAGGGACCTTTTCATGATCATGGAAGAGGTCCTGGACGTAGACAGAATAGTGGGGCTTGGGATGACAATATGGATTTCTATCCTACCTATTCTTATCCACCAATGAATGTATACCTATCCAAAGAGAGAGAAATGGTATTCGAATTCGCAATGGCTGGTTTTGATGAAAGCAGTATAGACTTACAATTCCTTGGGGACTATATGGTCTTCTCTGCTAAGATCCCTGAAGTGAAAGAAGACGAGGAAGGCGATGAAAGTGTTAAATACTTCAAACGACGTCTAAAGATGAAAGATATCAAGGAACAACAATACTATGTTCCTGAAGATAAGTTCGATAGGGAAAAGGTAAGTGCGCGATTTCGTAATGGGGTTCTAAAGGTTGTGATTCCTGCCAAAGAGGAATTTCAAACCAAGGAAGGTGTCAAAATACAAATATTAGGGGAGGATGACTAATATGTTTTGGTTCATACCAGGAGTTGTTGTTGGGTATATTTTCAAGGAATCCATTGCTAAGCAATTGGTTAAGGCCATACGCTTAATAAAAGACAAACGAGATAATCGTTATTAATATATATGGGGACTGGAAACAGTCCCCTTTTTTTATTCTAAAGGAAAAGATAGTTTAAACCCAAGAAGAGGGTGAAGACTGTATTCAATCTGTCCTCTTAATTGAAGGGTAAGAGCTTCAATAATCATGAATTTAAGGGATTCCTCAGACTTATCAAATTCCGTTTGCCGTACCCTTTGATCGGATATCTCTAGATAGATTCTGTCATGGATCTGATAGACAAGACAGTCTAGTAGAAAATATTGTTCAAGTTCGACATTATGATTTGCTAGAATGTTGATAATTTCATTAACCAATAGGCCCAGGGGAACCAATTGTTCGATTCCTATATTAGCATCAATAGCCTCGAATTTAAGCCCAATAGAATCTCCCTGTCGACCAGATATAATGTATTCAAATAAATTATGCAGATAGCTCATAAGGCTCACACTGCCTAAGTCTTCAGATTCATAGATGAGTTCATGGATCAGTGCCATAGACTGGATACGTCCACAGCTTTCACCTAATACCTTCTGGCAGTGTTCATTCTCTATATCCTGTTGTTGAAGATTTAGAAGACTCAAGATGACTTGAAGATTATTCTTCACTCGGTGATGTATTTCGTGAAGCATTATATCTCTTTCCTCGAGAGCCTTCTCTATCTTCTGTGTTCGTTTTTTTATCTGACTTTCTAGGTTTGCGGTTAGTTTGACTTGTTTGTCTTGAAGCTTTTTAAGGGTAAGATGTGTATTGATTCGAGCCAAGAGTTCCTCGGTCTCAAATGGTTTGGTTACATAGTCTACAGCACCCGCACGGAAACCTTTGACTTTATCTTCTGTATCTGCCAATCCGCTCATGAATATAATCGGAACTGTTGTTAACTTGGGATTGTCCTTAATGAGCCTACAGGTTTCAAAGCCATCCATAAAGGGCATCTGGATGTCCAGAAGAATGAGATCTGGAATGTTCGTATCCATACGACGAAGGGCTTCTTTACCGCTTTTGGCTGATAGAGTATTGTAATCTTCCTGTTCCAGCATGAGTTCCAATAAGTCAATATTGGTGTCTGCGTCGTCAATGATAAATATGGTATCTTTCAATAAAGGGATGCTCCCACCTAACTTATCCTAATTTGTCCTATGTTAATTGTCAAAAAAACAATATTATTATTATATGGAAAACATATTAGACAAACTCAAAACTCTGATTAATATACCTTCTCCCACAGGTATGACAGATCAGGCTGCGAATTATATATATAACTGGGCTAAACAAAAGAATCTGGATGTTCAGAAGCTTCACAAAGGTTCCGTTATCGTGACCTTAAAGGCTGAAAAGGCCGTTAAGGAACCTCTTATTCTTGCCAGTCATATTGATACCTTGGGAGCGATGGTCAGTGGAGTATCCGATTATATTGAGCTAACACCAATTGGTGGTTATCCTGCTAACTACATTTTAGGTAATTACTGTAGTATTCATACGGATAAGAAAATCTTCAAAGGTACTATACTCCCCAAAAATCCAGCAGTTCATGTAAATAGTAAGCTTAAGGATCATGTCCTAAAGTTTAGTGATCTCCAAGTTCGGGTGGATTATCTACCTCAAGAAGGAGAATTATTAAAGGAGCTCATTCTTCCTGGAGATTTTATAAGCCTGGATCCAGCTTTTGATATTCAGGAAGGCTTCGTCAAGTCACGTCACTTAGATGATAAGGCCTCTGCAGCAGTTATGATGGCTTTGATTGAAGAGTTCAGCCCTTATAAATCTGATAGGGATATCTATTTCTACTTTAATGTCACAGAAGAAACAGGACAGGGCTTTGCAATTTTACCTCATACTGCAGATATGATTGTGGTGGACATGGGTGTTGTTGGGGAAGGTTGTGAAGGAAAAGAAACTCATGTCTCCATCTGTGCTAAGGACTCAACAGGTCCATTTAACTATGGATTGACCAAAGAACTTAAAGCCGCCGCTATCGCCCATAATGTAGATTATGTTGTTGATATCTTTCCCTTTTATGGAAGTGATGGACAATCTGCATTAGGAGCAGGTAAAGATTATAGAGTCGCCTTAGTAGGTCCTGGGGTGAATGCTTCCCATGGATGGGAGCGTACTCACATCAGAGGAATAGAACAAACCTACAAAATTCTGCGTGCTTATATTCTATAGTCCAGAATTAGGAACAATAAATGCCAACAAAGAAACAGGTCAATTAGAGAAAGCCAGAAGGTTATGCTCTTTGAGCATTTCTTAAGGCTCAAAAGGTGGCTTTTGCTTACTTGAAATTGGTGATTTTGCTTATTGAGTTTCAAGTAAACCTAATAAGCAAATGGTCAAAACCTCGTAGGCAAACGGATGAAACTAAGTAAGCAAAAGAGCAAAACCTAGTAAGCAAAATCGGTGTTTTGTACACTAGAAAATGAATAATGTGTCTTTGAAGTCTGTCGTTTTAAGTTCTAAAGCCCAGGTGGGAGTCCCTTCTTTTTTATGTAGAATTAATAAGGCTTAGCAACTAATATAATTATATGGAAGACTTAATTCGTGATTATATCCAAGTTTTGTATAAGAGAATTGATCCAAAGTATGATATCTCTGAAAATAATCTGCAAAGCTGGCTATTATCATTTTATCAAATGTTAAATCAATTAGCTGTCCTTCCCTATGAGAAAGTAAAAACAGGCCTATCAATATTAAAATATCAGCGTATCAATTCTGGAGAGCATTTTGTTCACATTGATACTACTCCTGATAAATTAGCTTTTATTGCGAATGGACTTTTTCGTGTCTATTATATATCTGATGATGGTAGTGAAAAAATCCTTGTATTTCGAGGAAAGGGGAGTATGTTATCAGCATTTTCAGCCTTTCTTGAAAACAGAAAATCATGGTTCGGAATTCAGGCCCTTGAAACATCCGACCTTATTTATATTACCTTTAATGATTACCAAAAACAGATACAAAGTGATTCTTACTGGCAAATAGTTAATTCTCGCTACATTGAATTATTGTTTGTCGAGAAAGAAAAGAGAGAACGGGAGTTATTATCTGATAATGCTGAAACACGTTATAAACATTTTTAAAAAGGTATCCTGCCTTAGCCAATCGTGTTAAACAGTATCATATTGCCTCTTATCTGGGTATTACACCTGTTGCTTTAAGTCGTATACGAAAAAGTATGAGATGATCTCTAAACCTATGTTAATGAAATAATTCACACTCTCCTTAATAATAGAATTATGATTGAAACTAATAGACAAAATGACTCTACTTATTTTTTCAACAATATACGTGCAACAGTAGTATTACTTGTGATCCTTCTCCATGTTGTGTTGGCGTATTCTGCTAATTCAGATAAATGGTGGATAGTCGTCGACAATCAAAAATCAGTAATAGCTGATATTTTAGCTGGATCATTGGATATCATGCTTATGTGTATCCTTTTTTTCATTGCAGGATATTTTGCATATCCTTCGTTTATGAAATGTAATAGCTTACAGTTCTTTATCAAAAAAATTAAGAATCTGATGTTTCCTTGGCTCATGGGGGTATTATTTTTAAATCCCTTTCTTGTGAATGTTATTCAGTTTCAAAGGGACAACAACATTGCTTTAATAAGCAATACTCTATCCTATTACAAACAAATGATTATACAGGACAGGTCCGGGTCACAAAACTTTTTTTCACATTACCATTTCTGGTTTCTATCTTTGTTATTTTACTTCTTTTTTGGTTTTATATTGTTCAAAAAAATACATCACATAAGAAAGAATGTAGTAAAGAGTTTTGTAACAGATATCATTTTATTAGTTATCATTTCCTCCTTAGGCTATTTTCTGTTTTATTCCCTCTTTGAAGATAAATGGTTTGCAATTTCAATAATACAATTTCAGATTTCAAGAATTATCCCATATATTGCTTTTTTTATTTTTGGAGTACGATCATATTCAAATGGATGGATATATAAAATGAGCACCTTGAGAAAGCCGTTGATACACCTGACTATATCAATAGGATTTACACTATTATATTTATTGTTCTATGTTTATGTGAACTCACAAAATTCTTCATTATTGCTTTTATCAATAAGCTTTATGAGATATTTGATTTGCACATATTATCTGCTTATTTTTCTATCCATTGGTAAACAGTTTTTTGATACAAAGACCTTTTTCTCTGATATTTTATCAAGGTATTCATTTGGTGTGTATGTTATACATTTAGATATGACCATACTATTTTCAATCATATTTATACGAATGAATCAAATAAGTCCTGAGATCAAAATAGTTTTTGTTTTCATACTAACCGTTATTACCTCTTATATAATTGTAATTTCGTATAATAAGATTAGAAGAAAAATACAGTTGCATTGACACTAATCAGAGATCTCTTATTGGTACATTTCTTCTCTCTTCCTCTATAGATCCCAAGTAAAATGAATTTACTCTGCTGGTGAGGATAATGCTATTACTGGTTTAGAAGATTCAATTGCTTTAGTGTTATTATTTCTACCAAACTGTTCCAATTCCTGAAATACTAATTCAAGGTTCTGAGAGATTTCATTTGATTGCTGAGCGAAGTCTGCGACTCCAACAACTGCTGCACTTATTTGGGACATTCCTTTCCTCTGTTCTTGACTGGCTGAATTAATATTAGCAACTTGATGTACCGTTTCTTTGATATTTGAGATTAGTCTATCCAGACTTTCCGCTGCATTTTGTGATACACTCACCATTTCTTTAGTGACCGTTTCGATTTCATTAGCGGCTTTCTGACTTGTTTCTGCAAGTTTTTTAACTTCTCCAGCTACAACGGCAAATCCTTTCCCCACTTCACCAGCTTGGGCGGCTTCTATTGCTGCATTTAAGGCAAGCATATTGGTCTGCCTAGCTATGTCTTGAATAATTGCATTCTTTACAACAATCCTATTTACTGCTTGTATCGAATCTTCTACTGCCTGTCTTGTGCTATCTGCTTCTTTTTCAGAGTTTCTCGCATTTATTTCTGTATTACTTGAATAATCGGCATTCATTTCTATTGTTGAAGTGATTTGCTCAACCGACGCACTCACCTCTTCTGATGCGGCAGCTAATTGAGAAGCTCCACTGGTTAATCCCTCAATATGTTCATTCACATCAGAACTTAGTTTATCCTTAAGCTTCCTTAGTTGTGTTTTCTCTGTAATATCAGTGACCACTTCAATATGACCTATTTTACGTCCCCTTAGATTAGTAAGGAAACTAGTCTCCACATGAAAATTCATTCCAAATTGGTCGAAAAGGGTTTCGTCTCGGCCTTTTCTGAGGCAATGGACTCCACAATCCTTGGTATTACATATTTTTGCGCCCCAATTAGAACAATGTTTTCCGAGTGATTCCTTTCTTTTCTTTTTGAGCATATCCTCTACGGGTTTGTTAATAAAAGTCCAGTTCATATTCAGATCTGTAACTGAAATAGGTTGTTCCATGTGATCCAATAGCTGAGCGAACCAATTGTACGTTTCAAAATAATTTTTAAACATTCCTATGATAGAGATAAGATAGCTTCCTGCAAGTATGGGAGCCAAAATATAAAGATCTGTTAGCTTTTGCCCCAGAGCCAGCTGTAGCGATAAGACGATTATTAAATTCATAACAAGACCTATAATGGTAATCTGAATAAATCTATTTTTCTTCATACAAAAACTCCCTATATTTAACAGTAACCAGGGGTACTGTTAATATATAAATCTCAACAGTCGCGACTAACCAGATTCAGTGCATATTCAATCAATTCGTTTATTATTAAAATCTAGTTGTTGGACTAATGCGCTGTCAAGAAAAAGTCTTGTGTATGGTAACAAAGAAAACAAGCTTTTCTTTTAATCCATGTGTATAAAATCAAGTCATCAACTTCGAAATGATCGATTTCTTTTTTGAGCTTTAGTATTCTTCTAGGAGTCTCTACGTTCTTAGGTAAGGGGAATATAGCTTATTTTAGATGATTTATTACTTGTTCCCACAAATCTGTATTGGCCTTGTAACACTCTTCTTTATCTTGCTTTTTTGATTCAAGAAGGGGTGGGACATGGGGAATGTTAAAAATATGACCAGCATTTTCATAATTTACCCAGTTAATTAATGTATTCTTCCCTTCCATATCCTTACACATTATAGAAGACGGCCAGGTCAAATCTTTTGATCCACTGACTATTAATGTAGGGGCTTGTATATCTTCAACTTTAATTCTGGCCTTTTCAAGATCATGGGTATTAGCTTCTTCAATGGCCTTTTTATGTATATCTAACAAATAGCCTGGTTCCATAAAGAGGTTAAGTTTTGTATTGTTCGGGTATTTTAAAAAGGCCAGCTCTTTATTCTGTAACTTCCAAGATCCTATATTTTTATTCTTACCCAAATAAGCTCCTTCAAAGCAATAAGAACTTGGAGATATAGCGATGATAGAATTGATTTTATCCTTGTATATAGATCCTAGTAGAAGAGCTAATTCCCCTCCCTTTGATAGACCTATCAGGCCAGTTTTGTTTCCTAAGGTTTCTTCCCTGTCGATTAGCCAATTAATAGATTTGTGAAAATACTCAAGGTTTATTTCTGTTAAGGTTCTAGGCTGATTGTTCACACCTTTATAGCTAAAATAGGATAAGGCCAGTGTATTATAACCTTCATTACTTAGAAGGGCGGCATATTGTTCACTCCAGAATAAATCACCCATAGATCCACCAAGAATGACAAGAGTCGGGCGCTTTGTCTTTTCTTTGTAATAATACTTGCCAATAAAATCATCTTTAATCACCATTGTTGATATATCCGCTGATTTTAATTGGCAATTGATTTTTCTGTAATCAATTTGTTGGTTATTGATTGTAATTCTAATATCAAGGATTAAATTACTATCATTTAATTTTACGAAACTTGCTGTGTAGTTTTCAGCAGTGATATTTTTTTTCTTCATGTTTTCATAAATTTTGAAGCCTAAATTGTCAAATAAGTGTTTACTATAAATACGATCAAAACTTGCATTCCGAACAATATCATCGATGGTAAAACTATAGTGATTATCCTTTGCCTCTAAGCTTATTTGGCTAATCCATTTCTGACGGTTTTCATCCAGTATAGTTGTATCTATTTGAATATGGTCTCTTTCTTTTATGTTATTGATAAGGCATTCTAATTTGTGGCTGATTATACCCTTTGTCCAATTATATTTTACTTCAATCATGGTTACCTCGATTTAATCATATTCTAGGATCTTATTACATCGAATAATTTAATACAATCTTATTATACAGGACCTTATTTTTGATGGAAGGAATAAGAATGGACAATATTTCTATTCAATGTTAAATTCATTTAGGTCGTGCCTATCTCGTCATTAAACATAGATGCCCTTTTGTTTGATGTTCAAAAATCACTTCAATTGATTCAAGGTATATAAATACAACAAACCCCTCAAAAATCTGAATTTAGGTATTCCAAATATAACAATAAACCACAAGGAGTATACTTATGCCTATAGAGAAATCTAACTACTTCATTTTAACAGGAGCCATGGGCGGTGGCAAATCAACTGTAATAAGATCACTAGAACAAAAGAATATTAAATGTATTCCTGAACCGGCAAGAGAGATATTAACCGAGCAACGATTAATATCAGCTACAGGTGTTCCTGAAGAGGACTCTGATTTATTTACACAATTAATGCTTTCACGAGCCACTTCTTATTATAAGAATAATAGGGACTTTCAAAGTAATTGTATTATTTATGACAGAGGTATACCTGACTTGATTGCTTACGCAGAGTTGTTTGGTTTAGATACTGGTATCTATTATAAAGCAGCAAAACAGTACACCTACAATCCAATTGTTTTTTTCTTTAAAGGATGGCAGGATATATACTGCACAGATGAGGAACGAAAGATGACCTATCAACAGGCTTCTGATTTTGGAGAAAGAGTTTGTGATATATATAATGAACTAGGATACCAGACAATAGAGATCCCAAAAGTTAGCAGTTCTGACAGAGCACTATTTATAGTCAACACAATACAAAATGGAGGTCCAAATGAATAACATCATAATCCGGGATTTTACACCAAATGATATTCCTGCCATAGTAGATATCTGGTATGAAGTATCCCTAGATGCTCACAAGTTTATTGCAAAAGAATATTGGGCTAATAACAGAGACATTATGGAAAAAAAGTATATTCCTCAATCGGAAACATATATAGCTATTCACAATGAACAGATTGTAGGCTTTGTCTCATTAATTGACAATTATTTAGCGGCCATATTTGTTAGGATAGAATATCAAGGTAAAGGAATAGGCAGTGATTTATTAAATCATGTCAAAGCTATTAAAAAACAACTTTCTTTAAAGGTTTATAGCAAAAATACCAAGTCGAAAGCTTTTTATCAATCAAAAGGTTTTAATATAATAGAAGAAACGGTTGATCCTGATACAGAAGAAAATGAAGTTTTGATGTTGTGGAAAAGATAGACTCGGTCACAAATGTTAAAATAATGTGACTTGTTGCACTAGATGGCAGAGTTACTATTCATTGGAAAAGGAAGATAGAGTTTAAATCGTTGAGTTTATTTTCAGATTAATAATCTTTCTGCTTCTTCAAATAATTCAATATTGTTTTTGGCTCTTCTACCATTTTCAAAGTAGAGGGTGTCTTCCATTCCAATCCTAGTATCATAACCTTTTTCTTTTGCTAATCGTAATACAGGCCATGCTGTCTTGTTAAAGCCATGGAGTAAGCGTGGTGTCTTTATATTATGCTGATCTAATAGTTCTTCAATTCCTTCAATAGTGTTTATTGTTCTTTCCATATCAACTTCATCTGTTTCAATTAAAATTCTATAACAGGAGGAGACATAGGGACTTTCTATAAATCTATTAGCTGCTTCTAAAGTGTCTAATCCAGCTTCAATATAAACACCTTTTTCTATCAATGCCTGTACGACATCTGTTACATTATCCTCAATGAAATTAACGGATATAAAATCTGGGCAGATCTGCCAAGATCTAATGTGTTCAAGTCTCTTGGTTATATTAGGTTCAATCCAATCTCCAGAACTTATTCCTATTTTAATATCCTTTGACACTTCTTTAATGGTAGTTATTAATTTAGTTACATCCGATGAGGATAGGCTTTCGTTTCCTGCAACATCATAGCAGTGAATATGAAATACATTATTACCCCGCTTGTAAAGTTCACTTACTTCTTGGTGAATTTCTTGTAAAGACTGAGGAATATGAGGATGTTCTGATTTTGCACGGGCTCCGTTTAGTGCTATTTTTATTAACATAGGCTTTCATTATATTCAATTAATCTAGGTGGATAAAGGTAGAATATAAGTTTATCGTCATTCTGATATAGGGGAGACTTTTTAATGCTGGCCTTATCAAGAGAATCGAATAAGAGCATCATTATTTGTTTTATAATGAATATAATTAAATCTATAAGTTTTCTATATTCCTTCAAGGAGAATAAAAATGAAAATTGTATTTCTTAGTATCATGATTCTTATCAGTGACTTTGTGTATGCCATTCCCAATGGAGTGAAACCTATAGACCAACTGGATGTGGGTAAATACATGGGGAAGTGGTATGAGATCGCCCGATTAGATTTCTATTTTGAAAAGGGATTAAATAATACAACAGCAGAATATTCTCTTAAAAATAATGGAAAGATAAAAGTAGTGAATAGGGGTTATGATTTTGAAAAAGATAAGTGGAAGGTGGCAAAAGGAAAGGCTAAATTCCAGACAGATATTCGAAACGGTGCTTTGAAGGTCTCATTCTTTGGTCCCTTCTATTCTGAATATAACATTATAAGTGTTGATAATGATTACAGCTACGCCCTTGTGATTGGCAAAAATACAGAATATATGTGGATTTTATCTCGTAATAAAACTATTCCTGAAGAGCTAAGAAGTAAATATCTGAACTTAGCACAGAAAGCAGGAATCCTGGTAGAGAACTTAATCTGGGTTGAACATGGTAATTAAGAAGATAGGAACTCAAGTACTGTTAGATTCAATAAATCCCTTAGTTTTTAGTAAATATTTCATAAAATTCCTTCACAGTATTTGTTAAGACAATATCTTTGATTTTAATGATACCTATAGAACGTGAAGGAATCGGTTCCTTCACATTAACCATGTATACTTCTTTTGTAGACAATTCTTTTTCTATAAAATCCTTTGTTACAAAGGATATTCCGAAATCAGCAGCAGCAAATTTCGTTAACATATCAATACTGCCCAACTCCAATTCTGGTTTGCATTCAACTTTATTACTGGAAAAATATTGATCAATAAATCGACGCATATTGGTTCCTTCTTCCAGTAATATTAGTGGGTACCGGGTTAAATACTGTAAAGGAACAGGTTCTTTAAAGTGATCTTTGAATTGTTCTCCACAGATAAAACAGTCTTGAAGAGTTTTAATATTCTGCAGTTCGATGTTTTCATTTAGCTTATTAGGCAAGTTTATAAATCCAAGATCAATTTCACCTTTTTGTAAGGAATGAATGATTTGATCAGTCGTCATGTTATAGACATGAAGTCTAACTTTAGGATGTTCCTTTCTGTATTGCTTCAGGTAGTCAATTAAGTAATGTGAACAAAGTGTGTCACTAGCTCCAAAACGAATGGCACCTGTATGCGAATTATTGAGCTCCTCTAATTTGGATTCGGCACTTTTGATAGTATGAAAGGTTTGGTTGATAGAGGTATATAACCCTTTTCCTTGTTCTGTAAGGGTTACCCCTTTAGGTGTGCGAATGAAAAGGGAGAAGCCAATGTCTTCTTCCATTTGTTTAATTGTTTGGCTAACTGCTGGTTGAGATATATGTAGTAAAGAGGCCGCTCTAGATATACTCTGTTCACTAGCAACATGATAAAATACTTTGTACCATTCCCAACTAATATTCATATAACTTCTACTTATGCCTCCCATAATTAATATCAATTATACTAATCATTATAATTGCTTTTATACTAGGGCGTTGTTTTTGTGATTAAGGAGTTCAATATGAGTGTAAGCGCTGTAGTTGGTGCCAACTGGGGTGATGAAGGAAAAGGTAAGATTACAGATTTATTAGCACAGGAGGCGGACTTTGTTGTACGTTTTCAAGGGGGTAATAATGCTGGTCATACAATAATTAATGAATATGGTAAGTTCCAACTTCATCTACTGCCATCGGGAGTGTTTAATCCAAACACCACCAATGTCTTGGCCACTGGTGTTGCTGTTAATATCGAAGCTTTTTTAAAGGAATATAAAGAGTTAATAAGTCGAAGCGTTCCAGAACCAAATATTAAAATAAGTCATCGTGCACAAGTTGTGCTACCTCATCATATATTATTGGATAAGTTGGAAGAAGAAAGGTTAGGTGCAAAACAGTTTGGATCTACCAAGAGCGGAATGGCTCCTTTTTATTCAGATAAGTACTTAAAGATTGGTATTCAAGTAGCAGACTTGTTTGATTATGATAGCTTATTAGACAAAGTTAAACGTAATATTGAGAAGAAAAATATTCTAATGGAATATTGCTATAAAACGACAAAGTTAGAAGCTGTTACGATAACAGATTACTTGTATCAATTAGGGCAGGAAATTAAAAGGTTTACCTGTGATACAAGAAAACTTTTACTTGATAATCTTGATAAAAACATACTAATGGAAGGTCAATTAGGAGCTCTTAAAGACCCTGATCATGGTATCTATCCCATGACGACATCTTCTAGTCCTTTAGCTTCTTTTGCTCCTGTAAGTACAGGATTGCCTGCAAGAAGTCTTGAAAAAGTGATAACTGTTGTTAAAGCCTATTCAAGCTGTGTTGGTGCGGGTCCTTTTGTCTCTGAAATCTTCGGAGATGAAGCTGACCAGCTACGTTCTAAAGGGGGAGATGATGGTGAGTATGGAGCTACGACAGGACGGCCCAGGAGAATGGGGTGGTTTGATGTTGTAGCTACCAAATATGGTTGTGAACTACAGGGGACAACAGACGTTGTATTATCTCTTCTTGATGTCTTGGGTTATCTTGACGAAATTCCTCTTTGTGTTGCCTATAAATTAGGTAAAGACGTGATACATGATTTTCCCACGTTTAGTGACTTAGAAAGAGCCACTCCTGTCATTGAAACTATGAAAGGTTGGAAGTGTGATATATCCCATATTAGGAAGTTTGAAGATTTACCTCAGGAAGCACAGGACTATACTAATAAGATAGAAGAACTTATTGGTTGTCCTATTACTTATATTTCCGTTGGATCCAAACGGGATGATATTATTATTCGATAAATTTATTAAGAGAGCAGATAGGGTTATACTATCTGCTCTTATCCTTTATTAATTCTGTTTTCTTCCAGAGAACCTCTTTCCTCTTTCATACATCTCAGCTTTAGACATCATTATTTGACTCTATGAAATAAATTGTTAACTTGGATACTAGAGGAGTTATAATGAGTAAGAGAATGAAAATAAATAATACTGATTTACTAATATCACCTATCAATCTTGGTGGTAATGTCTTTGGTTGGACACTGGATGAAAAACAATCCTTTGGAATATTGGATAAGTTTGTAGATAGTGGTTTTAACTTCATTGATACTGCTGATATATATTCCCACTGGGCTCATAATAGTGCTGGTGGTGAATCAGAAACAATTATTGGTAATTGGATGAAATCACGGAATAACCGTGAGGATATCATTATTGCGACAAAAGTAGGTGGGGCCAGTAGTGTGCATCCTAAGGATACCAGTAAATCACACATTCTTAGTGCTATTGATAAAAGCTTAAAACGCTTAAAGACTGATTATATTGACCTGTATTACACTCATTTTGATGACGAGATAACCCCTGTTGAAGAAACCTTATCTGCTTATGATGAGCTAATTAAAGCAGGTAAAGTAAGATATATAGCTGCTTCGAATATAAGTCCTGAACGATTAACCAAAACAATGAATATTGCTGACAAGGAAAATCTTCCTAAATATGTGGCATTACAGCCTCACTATAACCTAGTGGTTCGTGAAGGTTTTGAGCAACAATATGCCCCCCTTGCTAAAGAGTATGAATTTAGTGTCTTTCCCTACTGGTCTCTAGCATCAGGATTCTTAACTGGTAAATACAGGAGTGATGAAGATTTTAATAAGACTGCCAGAGGTGGAGGGATCAAAGAATATTTTGATGATAGAGGAAAAGCCATACTTAGTGCTTTAGATAGGGTGTCTCAAAAGCATAACACTACACAAGCTGCTGTGTCCTTGGCCTGGTTGATTAATAATCCGCTTGTTACTGCTCCTATTGCAAGTGCTACCAAAGATACTCATATTGATACTATGGTTAACGCTGTGAATCTGCATTTGGATGAAGATGATGTTATTTTATTAAACAAAGCTAGTGCCAAGTAATTTAGTATTGCATATAGCCCAATAAATTAATTATCATATTAATATGTTTCAAACATCTTCATGGTTTATGTGGGCTATTCTCTCTGCTATATTCGCTGCATTAACGGCTATTTTTGCTAAGATTGGTATACAGAATATAAATTCCGACATGGCAACTCTGATAAGAACCTGTTTTATCGTTGTTATATTGGCTGTATATGTTTGGGGTACAAAGAAATGGACTAATCTGGAGAGCTTATCTTTGAAGACTTGGATATTCCTTGGCTTGTCAGCCCTGGCTACTGGTGTATCCTGGGTTTGCTATTTTAGAGCTCTTCAAATAGGGGATGCTTCTAAAGTAGCTCCTGTAGACAAATCCAGTCTTGTTCTTATAGCCCTGTTTGCCTTTATATTTTTAGGAGAACGTCCCCCAATAAAAGATTGGATAGGTATAGCTATGGTTGCTGGGGGCGTTCTTGTATTGGCTCTTAAACATTAGTTATTCTAGAAAGATTTCTTTGAGTCGTCCCTGTTTATATTCATCGATAAGGAGAATCTTTGAAGCATACTCTTTAAAACTTCCATAGTCCTTGTAAATGGTCTTAAAAGCTTCTTTGAGATAAGAGGGGCGGACTTCTGTGAGTGGTCTTATCATTTCAGGATCAAACCTATAAAACAGGGAAAGCAATTTAGCTTTAAACATATTATGCTCTATAAAAGAATCTAAAAACAAATTTGACAGGAGATAATCCTCCATAATGAGGTCATCTCCTACTCCCAGTAATTTGTATATTAGAGCGGTTCCAAATCCTGTTCTGTCTTTACCAGCCGCACAGTGATATATTTGAGGTAAGTTTTTATGTGGATGATCTATGATATCATTTAACCATTTACTATAAGTAACAGAGTATTTCTTAACCAAGATTTGTCCAACCTTTACCAGAAAATCTTCAGGATTTCCAGAAGCCTTTCCTCTTATGACCTGAAGGAATTCTCTTTTTAGATCTATTCCTGCTACTTCTATAGGGTAATGTTTGTAAGCCGTTTCTTTGGGGAGCCTGTCTTGTTTTCGAATTTCTTTGTTGTCTCGAAAATCAATAATTTTTTTTATCTTTCTTCTCGATATTTCTTCTCTATCTAATCTTGTTGTTTTATTTAATGCTGCCGATCTATAAAGTAAATTAGTACGTATCCATCGACCTTCATCGGTAGGTAAACCACCAATGTCTCGCATATTTAGAACACCTTCCAGTGGAACAGTTCTTTCTCTATGGAGTTTTAAATTTAATGACATATTGCCTCATGTTACAAATTAAGAGCTTGTTTTACCTCTGTGAAAAGGTCCTCATATTTGACTGGTTTTACTAAATAAGCTGTAGGTTCTACCTTACTTGCTTCTTCACGGATTTTCTTATCACCGTACCCAGACAAAAAGATTACTTTACCCAGGAATCCTTGTTCCCGTAGACTCTTAATTGCTTCTATTCCTGATAGTTCTCCCTTTAATCTTATATCACATATAATCAAGTCAGGGTTTATCTGTAGAGCCTGTTGTATCGCTTCCTCTCCTGTATCAACCTGCCCACAAACATTATATCCTTTGGATAAAAGTTTCATCTTTAAGTCTAGTCCTATGAGGACTTCATCCTCTACAAGAAGAATGTTTTTCATATGAATCCAATATCCGACGATATGTGCATAAATAATAGCTCCATTCTATTAATTATCATTATAAAAATTAGAAAATCAATTATTTATCTAAATCCTTATAGAATAGAGGAGGCTTTTCTATGGCTTTGTCGTATTGTTCCTGAGTAATTCGTTGTCTTTGTAGCATCACCAGGAAGTAGTATTTCATGTGCTTAAACCACGAGGATGATATTTGCCCTGATTCATAGATACTGTAATAACTTGAAGGAGCTGGAAGAATACTGGTCAAGTAAACGGCTTCCCCTATGGTTATATCTTTGGGGTCTTTGTTAAAAAAGTGGTGTGATGCTTGATATATTCCATGGATATCAGGACCAAATTCGACGACATTAAGATAGAGTTCTAATATCCTTTCCTTTAGTATTCCAGCCTGTAACTCTACTAGGTATACGAGGAAAGCCTCTTGAAGTTTTCTTGAAATAGTTCTTTCTTGTGTTAAAAACAAATTCTTTATTAGCTGCATTGTTATTGTGCTGGCTCCCAGTTGAACTTCACCTTCTTCCATATTCTTTTCTAGGGCCTGTTTTAATGTTAACCAGTTAATTCCGTTGTGAAAGAAGAAATCTCCGTCTTCCCCAGTGAGTACTGCTTTAGGTATCCATTCAGACATTTCTTCTAATCTTACAAATTTGTATTCATCATCAATACCTGTTTTGGAGATCATTTTGTCTATGACTTGGGGTTTTGAGGATGCTTTTTTTTGTGCGTAATCTCTCCAGTACTGATTTTGCTTTCGTGTATGCTCTGATACTTTATCCATCCATTCCATACTCACATCTTTGTAAGCTGGTATTGATAAGTGATGTTTCGTGGATGAAGAACTGATATCATAGGTAAATGAGTTGTTAAGCTTGAAGACATCAATGTTATCAGGAATTTTCAGCACTCTAAAATCTTTTACTATGGGATTACTTTGTACAGTCATTTTACTTATATTGTTAAGAGGTATATTATAACTCCCCGACCATTTGAAATCCCCTTCAACCTTCATCTGTTTAATGGAACCGGCAATAGCTTCTGGTATAGAATCTATTATTGTCTGTATTTTGGTTTCAGGTATTGTTGCCTTTAACAGAAGGTTCCCTTCTTTGTAACGGACATCAATTTGTGACTTTAAATCATTTAATATGAGTGACATATTGTTGATTGTAATATCATTAATTTGATAATTGTTGTTATAGGATATATGAACAGGACCTGATAATTTTAGGTCCTCTGTTTCAATAATATCATTAGCTATTAAGGGATATCGGATTTGCAGTGAGTTAAGATCCACTGCCCAGTTTGCCTTTATGGATGAACTTAGATCAATATCACTCACTTTAATATCATAGAGACTTTTAACTAGAGTGATGTCTGCCTTCGGAAATATAAAATCTTCTATATTCCCACGGGCATGAATACTTCTCTTCGCCTTATCATATTCCATATTTATTATATGTTTTGTATTTAGTGTGGTTACTTGAAGTTCAGGCTTGTCCTTGTTTTTGAAGATTAAAGCAGCTCTCATTTGTAAATGTGTTGAGCCATGTCTATAACTAATATCCGCCATGGGTATGACAATGCTATCAACAGCTGTAGATTTTAAAAGAACTGTTGATTTATCACTGATATAAAGGAGTTTGTCTTTCCAATTCACAGACATTTTCTGAAATATTACCTTATTGGGAAAGTGATATTTAAAAGAGTCTGTTTCAATATTTATATCTTGTTCGAGTGCCTTTGATTTTACTTCATTCCATTTTTGTGGAAGTAGATAGTACTGAATGTATAAATTAAATAGTACATAGAGAAGTATTAGAAGAGCGACAGAAGACATCGGTATAATTATTAACTTCTTCACAGGTTACTATAGTACTTAGGACTTAGCCATTATTCAATATGGGGTTGTTATTTCAAAGGAATAGATGTAAAAAATCATCAATGAAAAGGCGATATGAGTTCAAAACTATATTATTGATGGGTATTCCATTACTCTTTAGTCGATTAAGTAATTATTTTCATCAGGTAACTGACTCAATGATGATGGGCCATTATCAACAGGGAAGTGATTCTCTAGCGGCTTTAGCCATGGCAGGTTTATTCATATGGGTTTTCAATACGATGTTGTGGCCTTTGGGAAGTGGAGTGCAAGCTGTATGTACACGACGTGAAGGAAATGAAAAACTTAAACCTCAACCAGACTTAACGCTTGTCGGGCTTGTTTTGGATAACGGCATTTTGTTGGTTTCAACTATAGCTCTTATTGCTATGTTTTTGTCTTTGTCTGCTCCATTCTTTATGACGATCCTTCTTAAGGATGATAACATTAGGACTATAGCTTTAGAATATATTAGAATCCTTAGATGGACTTTTCTACCTTTAGGGTTAAGTGCGGTTATGCAACGTTTTTTGGGTGCTGTTCATAGACCACGCTATGTAATGATATCAAGTATCTTATCTAATGTTCTAAATATTGTTCTAAATTACTTTTTAATATTTGGTAAAGGAATATTTCCTCAGTTGGGAATCACTGGTGCCGCGTTAGGTACATTAATAAGTCAATGTATTGCTTTAATATTTTTATTAACAGTACTAAAGATTGATAAATATTTTGCGAAATATGAAGTCTTTCATTTTAAAAAGATGAACTTCAAAATGATGCAAAATATCTTTCGATTGGCTTATCCCATTGCCTTACAAAATGGTACAGCTTTTATTGTATTGATGATATTTGAGTCTTTTGTCGGGAATGTAGGATCTGCTTACTTAGCGGCTACTCATGTAGTCTTCAGTTCTTTTCGGATCAATAAAACTCTGGTTGGTGGTTTTGGTCTAGCTGCCTCTATACATGTTGGAAATGCTTTAGGTGAAAAGAACACAGACCAGGCCATTCGCTATGCTAGAACGAGTAAGGTATTCGCTTATATTGTTGGTATGTTAGTCTTTATTGCTTTCTTCTTTTTCCCTGAAGTAATGGCTAGAGCCTTCTCTTCAGAAGGAGATACTATTGCTGTGATTGCTAAGGCTTTGCACTTCTTTGCTCCTTTTTATTTTATAGAAATACTGGGCTTCTCCTATGAGCTTATTTTTGTATCTAATGGGTGGTCAAAATTTGTGTTATTGAGTGAAATGTTTACTAATGTTGTTTTTATTATTGGTTTTTCTTATTTAGCTAGCATTATAGTTCCAGGTAATATTTATTATATTTGGCTGGGCTTTGGTTTATATCAGTTGTTTCATTCTTTCATTATTCATGGTGGATACTATAGCCGAAAATGGTTGTTGGCTAGAACAGAGTAGGAGGTAAGATGTTAGAAGATAGAGTTGATAAATTAGAAGTGACATTATCATATCAAGAACAGGTCATTGAGGAACTAAGTAAACAAATTTATGAACAGCAAAAATTGTTGAGTCAACAAGCGTTAATGATAGAGAAGATGAAGAAAAAGCTTAAAGATTTAGAGGATCTTGCAGATGATTCTAAACCAGCAGATCAAAGGCCACCCCATTATTAAGCATTGCTTTTCATTAGCCTAACTTCCTCTGCAATTATCCTAATTCCTTCTTCAATGACAGAAGGAGGCTGAGCAAAATTGATACGAATACATTCATGAACATGTCTGTTCTGGGCGTAACTTATGTTTGATCCAAAGAAAAAATAACGTCCTGGTACGATAACGACCCCTTTGGGCTTAAGTCGTTTATATAGCTCCATTGTGTCTATCCCCATATTGGGGAGCCAAAGCCATAAGAATATAGCCCCTTGGCTTAGGTGTATGCGATAAGGTAAATCATGAAAATATTTCTCTATATAATGCTGAGCTTCTTTTGATTTTTCTTTATAATAGGGCTTTATATAAGATTTTGATATTTCAATGATTTGACCCGACTTGATTATTTCTGAAGTTAATAATTGTCCAATCGTCGTATTAGCCAAACTCATAATCGCATTAACTGAGGATATAGCTTTAATAATATCAGGCTTTGCAATAATAATTCCGGTTCTTGCAGAAGGGAGTCCGAGTTTACTTAAACTAAATCCCATAATAATATTATCATTCCATATAGGATTGGTGTCTGTAAAAATGATATTAGGAAAGGGAGAGCCATAGGCATTATCAATAAGTAAAGGAATGTTATGTTTTTGGGCTAATTGATTTAAATGTAGTAATTCTTTATCTGTGATTACATTTCCTGTAGGATTGGTTGGACGGGAAATACAAATGGCAGAGATACTGTCATCTATGTGTATTGATTCAAAATCAATATGGTATTTAAATTGATGTTCTCCCATTAGGGTAATCTTGGGTGGTATGGCCACAAAATGATCTTCCCCAATTCCTTGATCTGCATATCCAATGTATTCGGGCATTAAAGGGAGTAATATCTTTTTGTTTGTTATACGTCCTTTCGTTGTGTATTGGCCTGACAGGAGATTGAAGAGAATAAAGAATGCACTTTGGCTTCCATTTGTTATAACTATATTATCTTGGGTAAGGTTCCAACCATATTGCTTTCTCATTAATTGGGCGATCGATTCTCGATACTGGAGGTTTCCATCTGGAGCATCATACTGGGTTAATGCTTTCTCAAAAACACTTCCCTGTTTCAATATTTGTTCCATACGTTGATGCCATAGAGCATCAACTTCAGGAATAGAACCTGGATTCCCTCCACCTAGCATATATGGGGTATCAATAGTTTGATCACTTAGATCATCCATTAGTTCTAGAATACCCGAGCTTTTAGTTAGTTTTTTACCAAAATCAGACCACTCCATAAGTTTTTACTCTTCTTTTTTATGATTTGCCTGAGCAATATTGAGGCAGTAGTCACCAATATGTTCAAGTTGTCGAATGATTTCCATAAAGGTCAATTCTCCTTTAAGGTCTCCACCTGCTTTGATTTCTTTTCTGGATATCTTAGTTAAACGACTACGATTCTCATTAATGGCTTTCTCCATCATATTCGCTATATCTAATGAGTTTTCTTGCAATTGCTGGTTTAGGAGATCTGTATTATATCTTAGGAAATCAAGGATTTGAAAAGAATATTCCGTTATTTGTTTGAGTGATTCTTGATGAAAGTTAAGAGATTTCCGTCTTTTTTTCATCAAATAGCTAGCCGCTTTCAAACTGGCATCAGCAACACTTTCCAATTCGACAATGATACGTGACAAACTAGTTATTTCTTTACGCTGGGGTTCTGAAAGATTATCCATAGTGCACTCTGATAAGAATAGGGACAGTTCTTGTTCCATCTCGTCAGTATAGTTTTCCAGTTTGCGTATTTTCTTAAATAATACTTCCCCTTTCTCTTTATCAGCATCAATCATATCCAAAAATAGCATCGTTAGGTCTGAAACCATTTGGGACATGCGCCCTACTTCTTTTCGGGCATTAATAAGGTTAATATCTGCACGGTCTGGTAAATTATTACGGATAAAGGGAACTCTGTAATTACTAGGTTCTGATTCCTTTTTAATAATCATATAATCAGTTATCTGGGCAATTATTGGAATGAACCATACTGTAATGAATACATTAGTGACGTTAAATAGGGTATGGAAGGCTGCTAAGTGAAAATTTATATTTAACCTGTTTTCCGGACTACCAGGTACAATTTGGTCGATTAATTTTAAGAAAGGTGTTAGAAAAATGACCATCCACAAGGCTCCAAAGGTATTGAATAAGAAATGTGCTCTAGCAGCTCGTTTTGCTTCTCTATTCATTTCTACTGAGGCCAGATAGGCTGTAACTGTTGTTCCAATATTTTCCCCAATGATGAGTGCTGCTGCCATATCAAAGTTGATCCAACGATTATAAGCAAAGGTCAGGGTTACGGTCATTGCCGCACTTGATGATTGTAATAAAATAGTAAAGGCTCCTCCAATTAAAACGAATAAGATTCTTGAAAAGAATCCATATCCTGTTATGGAGTGTATAAAGTCTATAGCCATAATATTGCTTGTTAAATTCTGAACTGCATCTTTCATCTCTCCCAGTCCCAGAAACAACAAACCAAATCCAAGAAATATTCTGCTTATCTCATTTAACTTATCCCTTTTGCTAAAGTAAAAGGGCAGACTTAGAGCAATTGCTGGTAAGGCAACACTTGTGATGTTGATTTGGAATCCCAGTAAGGACACAATCCAGGCTGTGAAGGTTGTTCCTATGTTAGCACCCATTATCACTGCTATCGACTGAGTTAAATTTAGTAACCCTGCATTGACAAGACTAATGAGCATTACCGTAGTAGCAGATGAGGATTGAATGATAGATGTAATAAGTAATCCCGTTAATATTCCCTTAATAGGATGACCGGCAAACGTCTGTATATAATTACGGATTCTGCTTCCTGTTGTCTTATATAAGCTATCAGAGAGCATCTTCATTCCATAGAGAAATATGCCAAGTCCTCCAATGGCGTATATTAAATAGGCAAACATTACTACTTACTCCTTGAGATACTCGTTATTACCATGGGTTTCAATAAATTTTCTAAAGTCTTTCGTATGTTTTATACGTTTAAATCCTTCTCCCATTTTATCTTTATCACTAAATTTAATCCGTGAGGAAACATTTAAATATTCAATGGCCGTGTCTATATGAATAATATAAGGAGGAAGTCCTTTGTTTAGTAAGTAGTAATTAACAATCATATTTTCTGTTCGATGGTTTCCTTCAAAGAATAGTTGAGGGAAGCTTAAAGCTTGGCCGTAGTATTGAGCTGCTATTTTGTAGGGGTTGTGTTTAAGGGCATTGCGTTTGTACCAGTCATATATTGGTTGTATACGTGATTGGAAATTTTTTCTGGTAGTTTCTAGGTGTTGATAGTGTTCTCGCCTCACTCGTTTATCTGTTCCACAGAGTACAATATGATTCAATTCAAGCATATTATAGAGACCAGATAAGCTGAATAAGTCAATGTCACGAGACCATAAGCTGTTTAGGAATTCATAACCTTCCATTAGTTGACTTATGATAGTTTTTGTAAAGTCTTCTCGTCTCATTTCCAAATTATCATTAATATGATCAAAATTTTTCTGAAAATGCTTGAAGTTTTTTTCAATTGCTTTGAGGTCAAAGCCTTTATATTTATTCATTACCTATCCTTCTATTTAGCTCTCACAAGTATAGGCAGAATCTCCTCAATATTTTGATATTCACTTAGCTCTTTAATAAAACGTTTACCGTCTTGGGGATATCCCGCAGTTTTCTGTAAATGAGGATAATGATTCTGCCAGTAGTGATTAAATTGATGCATAGCTACTTCTCTAGCATACTTAGCAAAAAGTGACGATAGGGCTGTAGCAAAAAACTGATCATCAGCCTTTTGTTCAAAAGTAATGTTTGCTTGTCCTACTTCATAAGAGCTGCGTAACTGACCTTCTTGAAAGGCCCTAATACTCTGATGTGGGTACAATTCAAGAAGCCAATCTCCATAGAATCGTCTACCTCCCTGTTTATCTATAATTATTGTTATGTCTTTGTGTACTTTTGGAAACAAGGGGCTTAATAGAATCTGAGTCGTCCTGCCCTTGTTGGGATATTTCTGTAGAGTCTGATTGAAGGTCAGAGCAGGAACAAACTGGAGCTTAATTTGTTTTAGGTGAACATTAAGAGATTGGAGATAGACAGATAATTTTTGTGCTCTTTCCATTAGATGTTCATTGTTCTCATGGAGAGGAAGTTTAATATCATTATGAAGCCAGGGGATAGATTCATAAGTAGTTGATCCTAAATGTAGTAGAAAGTCATTAAAGGAGTCAGGAAGCCTGCCCATAAGTAGATAAAAAAAACAAAGTACTGTCTGTTCTAGTTCTTCTATGCCCTTGTCTGGGGAATATAATTTTTTGGAGTCACAGACCAAGCAGAGAGGATCTTTGGGCGCTGTATCAAACCAGATGTCCTTTAGAATTTCTCTTAAAGGAATTGTACCTTCTGTAGTAAAACCTGAAACAGCTGCAGTATAAGGTCCTAAAATAGGTCCCAATGCTGCTTCATCAATGCCATATATTGTCATATATGTTATTATAAAGGAGTGGAGGATAAATGTCTTATGAAAAAAGTAGGTTTCGTTATACTTATCAGTTTTATATTGATGTCATGTTCTGAGAGTTTTCAACGCAATGTTAAAACCTTTACTAGTGAATATGCTGGGGGCTTAAATCGAACAGTAAGTGTATATTCTGCTAATGGAGAATTAATATCCCAATATAAAGGGAAGATAGATGTCCAAACAAATGAGTATGGCAATAAAGTACTATTTGATTTAAATGGTAAGAGAGTTATTATTTATAATGCTCTCGTTGTGGTAGAAGAGAATTAAATCCCTTTTAATAGACGTTCATAGAGATGAGGTTGGCAGCCCAGTCTCATCATTTTTTGCTGTGTTGTTCTTATATCATACTGGACTTTTTTAAATTCCCATGTGGAGTTATCCCTATCCCAGATTCCAAAGGAAGCTCGTGAGTCCCTATCTCTTGGTTGTCCAACGCTACCAGGGTTAATCATATATTTAGATGTTTTGTGTAGTGTCCAGATCTTGGGGGTTCCTTTTGTTCCTTCAAGGGTATTGTTATTGTATGCAAATATAACAGGAACATGGGTGTGTCCATAAAACAATCGATTATGGGGCATGTTCAAATAGTTTGAAGCAATTGATTGCTCTGTTAAAATATATTCCATAAGAGGATTATTTAAGCCTCCATGTACATATGTGGCTGAATTGTCATCATAAACAGGTTCTAGCTGTAGCAAATAGTCCTTTCCATCAGAACTTAATAATTTTCTATTGATATTGACAGCTTGTTGCGCGTATAAGTTGAAAGAGTCTATAGATAGTTTTCCTGTTATCGCAGCATCATGATTCCCTGATATTGCAATGTGCGGATAATTTAAAAGAAGTTGGATACATTCATTAGGATTTGGTCCATATCCTGTGATGTCTCCTAAGCATAAAATTTTATCCCAACTTCCCTTTGTTGTATTGATGACTGTGGAAAATGCTTCATAATTAGAATGTATGTCAGAGACTACAAGATATCGCATAGTTTTATTTTACAAGGCTTAGGGGAAATGGCAAGTTTAAACCGTATTATAGTTAGAATACAGGATGAATTTAGTTCTGTATGGACATTGTTAGGTGATACAACAATGTTTTTGTCCTCTTTACCTATATTCAACCAATTTGAGAGAAGGTTACGAAACTGGCGTTGGTCTTTAGAACAACAACGTAATAATCCTGATGTCCTAAGGGAAATTCGAAAGGAAGTAATAGACTTTAGGAATGAACTCCGTAAATCAGGATACGATATTAGTCTGGGGTCATATCGTATTAAATTAGAAGGTTTTCGTCATGATGATTGTATGGCTGAAGGTTTTAAACGTATGGTTATGTATATCACCCCCACAGACATTTATTATCTAACAGGAACAGATAATCATATCAATCTAGCTTCGTATCTGGATCGACAGTTAATCAATAAAGGTGCTCTTGG
This sequence comes from Spirochaeta cellobiosiphila DSM 17781, assembly GCF_000426705.1. Taxonomy (NCBI): domain Bacteria; kingdom Pseudomonadati; phylum Spirochaetota; class Spirochaetia; order Spirochaetales; family Spirochaetaceae; genus Spirochaeta; species Spirochaeta cellobiosiphila. The sequence continues at coordinate 93,154 of NZ_AUFW01000017.1, read as the reverse complement.
ATATCAGCATCAACAGCATTACTTATGGTTTAAATGGCATCAGAAAGTACTTATCCTGTCAGGTGCTGCCAGTGAACCCAAGGAAAGTTTTGAACAGCTTCATTTATTATTAGAAAAAAATCCCATGTTCTTTATTAAACGACTTAAAAAATTAAACTAGTATCTCCACTGATTTCACAACCTCCTGATTTACATTTATCGTAAGATAGAAGTGTATCTTCTCTCTTAAAACTATATTCAATAAAGGCATTGCAAGACTCTTTTATTGTACGATTCATATTGCCCTCTACAGGCGCTTGCAGGCAACCTAAGGATTGTGGTTTAGCTGTTATCTGTAATGACCATTTTTTACGGGTGATTAATATAGTAATGTGATCTGCTGTATGTTCAAGGATAGATATCTTGCTTTTGTTGTAAGTGTTGAAAGTATACAATTGATTTTCACATAAGAGAAAGCAAATAAAGCCATTGAAATTATTACCAATCCAAGGGATACGGGCCAAGGAAAACAAAAGGGAGTTTCCTTCTTCAGAAAATTGATTGCCCTGAATCCAAACCCAGCTAGAGGGAAAGGAACGTCCCCAGTCTTTTTCTATATAACCACGTCCTCCTGTAAAGTTGATTTTATGATTATCAAAATCAAGGTTTCCAGTAATCATATGATCCATTGATATGACACCATGATAGCACTCCATGAATGGTAAGAAAGAAAACGGTCCCATTATACCAGGTGACAATAAATGCCCTGGATAAGGCTTGAGTTCTGTAAAATATAAGGTTCCTGATATACTAGGCTCAATTAAGCTAAGACTTATGTAATTTCTTGCAAATTCATTAGGTCCTATATGAATAGTGAAAGGTTTATCTGTCCATGAGAAATCATCCACAGTATAGCGATTATACCAGGTCTTACCAGAAGATCCATGAATTACTTGTATGAATGAATGAGGATTCTTGCCTTTTGTAATACCAGGAATGATAGCCAAGGTTGATGCGCTCTTTGGTTCTGTTAATTTGTAATACCAACCTTCAAAATAGGGAGCTTTTTTATTTTTGCCCTGATAAAGTACAGGATTATACAAACGCAATAGAGTATCCTTTTTTGTTTATTATGATTATAACTGTACGACAAGCTTAAGGAGAAATAAAGGAGAAAGAAATGTTTCCTCTTGGTTATGGAGCCTGGAAGTTAGGAGGTCATGGATGGAGACATGTTGATCACAAAAAAGCTATTGAGGCTGTCATTTGTGCTTGTGAGTCCGGTATTGAATTATTTGACACGGCTCCTGCTTATGGTTACGGGAAATCAGAAGAGTATTTAGGTAGTCTTTTAAAGGGACATCATTGCCATATATCAACCAAATGTGGATTGTATTGGGATGATAGCCAACGTTTTTATCATGATTTATCTGAGTCGGCTATTTATCGTGGACTGGAGCAATCTTTAAAAAGACTTAAACGTGATTTTGTCGATACTCTCTTTATTCATTGGCCAGATAGTCGATATTCTTTAGATAGTGCTCTTTCCATATTATTGGATCTACGAGAACAAAAGCTTATTAAAAACATTGGAATATCCAATTATGACATCAACGAAGTGGTTCATTCAGAGTTATCAGCAGAAATAGATTTTTATCAATATGAATATAATTATCTAAATTCAAACATTATAGAAAGACTGGGTAAGTTAATGACAAATAAACAGACCTTATGGAGTTATAGTCCATTAGCTCAAGGATTCTTAAGTGGTGAGATTCCATGGGATTATAAAACGACTAAAAAAGAAGTACGTCGCCGGAATCCTCTATATAATAGTGAAAAAATAAGGCAGCAGGTAAAAGTATTTCTTGAGAGAGAAGATTACTTAGAATACGCCTTTAAATTTATTCTTGAGACACCTAAAGTCTCTCAGATTTTAGTCAGTTCAGTTGATGCCTCTCATGTAAGGGAAAATGTAAAAATTGTAAAAAACATCTTGGAGGTTCGCAGTTAATGGAAGTACTTGTTTTTGCATTGGCTAAAGTCTGTCCTATTTTTTTTATGATTATAATAGGACTAATATTAAAACAGACAAGAATCATCGGTGAGACCTTTGTTAAAGAATCCTCAAATATTGTTTTCAAAGTCGCAATGCCTGTTATGATTTTTCAGAAAATGTCTCAGATAGAGACTATTCCTTCTGCCTTATATCAAGGCATTATTATTTTTGCAGTTGTAACAACTTTGATAGTTATCTTTTCCTGGATTTTTTCTTATCAGTTGGAGGGGCCCAAACGTTCTACTTTTGTGCAGGGGGCCTTTAGAAGCAATATTGCTATCATTGGTTTTGCCGTCACGGAGAAAAGTTTTGGATATGAGGCTCTACAGGTAGGTGCAGTACTCCTTGCTGTAATTATGCCTTTGTATAATCTGTTTGCCATAATATTGTTAAGCAGAGGTTCAAGTGATGAGTCTCAGAACATATTCAAAGAAGTGGCTATCAAAGTAGTAAAAAATCCACTGATATGGGGAGTGATATTAGGCTTGCCTATAGGAATATTTCATATCAGTATTCCTATGTTTGCTTTTGATACTATGTCTTATCTATCCCAATTAACTCTACCTCTTGCTTTAATTGGAATAGGGGCTTCATTGGAATTAAAAGATCTTGATTCTAGCAAGGTGATATGGATGGGTGCTTCGGCTATCAAGTTAATAGTTCTTCCTGCTGTTGTGTTAGGAGTAAGCTGGAGGTTTGGTATAAGGGGTGTTGTATTGGCTTCCATGGTTATTACCGCTGGTAGTCCAACGGCTGTTGCCAGTTTTGTCATGGCTAGAACAATGGGAGGGGATGGTAAAATAGCTGGTGAGATAGTCAGTTTTACCACATTATTTTCCATTGTCACTTTTACTTTTTGGATTTCAATACTTAGGGTATTAGGCAGTTAGCCTAAAACCCTAAGATTTCCAGGATTTGTTTTTTATAGTTGTTGAACTCATTTGTTGTTGTTAAGATTTGTGAACGTTTTGTTGAATAGTTTATCTGCAACTGTCTAATGATTTTTGTAGGTCTATTGTCTAGTAATATAATACTATCAGCTAATAAGAGAGCTTCATCTACATCATGGGTAATCATTAATACTGTACTGTTTAGTTTTTTGATGGTTGAATACAACCAGCTTTGCATCTCATGTCTTGTAAAAGCATCTAATGCACCAAAAGGTTCATCTAATAACAGGAAATCTTGATTAAACAAATATGTTCGTAATAAAGCTGCTCTTTGCCTCATTCCACCAGATAGCTGGTGGGGATAAGAATCAATGAAATCTTCCAGACCAAATTGTGTTATCAGGGCGCTAATATCAATATCAAGGGGCTCAGTTCTAAGTTCTTCTGGTATCTTAAGATTAGATCTAATTGTTCTCCAGGGTAAAAGCAAATCTTTTTGAGGCATGAATCCCACATGCCCTTTTAAATTCTTTATCTGTCTATTATTGATCCACAGACTTCCTTTCTGTAAGTTGAGTTGACCAGTTAATATGTTAAAGAAAGTACTTTTTCCACAGCCAGAGGGACCTAATATGGTAACTATATCTCCTTTTTTTATAGTAAAAGATAGATCATCAATCACATTGGTTTGAGGATAAGAATAGGCTATTTGCTTTACCTGGAGATAATCACTCATCTGGGAAGATACTCGTTAGTAAAAGCCTGAGATTCATCAATATCTTTTGAAAGTAGATTTCTGTCCAATAACCAGTTTTTATAATTTGTCCAAACGGATAATTTCATATGACCCCATTGGCTTGCTTCTGCCTGATACTTGTCTGCAAGGTATTTCTGACTTTCAATTACCAATTCTCTATCTAATTCAGGTGCATATTTAAGAAGTATGTTAGCAGCTTCTTGGGGGTTTTTGATGGAAAACTCATATCCTTTTGAAACCGCTTTGAGGAAGGCTTTTACTTGGTCCGGATTGTTCTTTATTTTGTTTTCACTTGTGGCTAATACTGGTGTGTAATAATCTAGGGCTTTGTCATATTGAACTAAGGGAATATAATTAATATCAATGCCCTTAACTTGAGAGGCAATTCCATCCCAACCTTCAAAAATCCAAGAAAAATCTATGCTTTTTTCCGTGGCAGAGAAGAAGTCCATTGTTCCTAAGGAGATGTTTTCAACCTTGCTATAATCTCCATTGTCTTTATCCATTAATGCTTTTAAGGTTGCCTCTTCAACTGGACTTCCCCACCCTCCATATCTTTTCCCTTCAAAGTGTTTGGGACGTGATATTCCGGTTGTTGATCTTGCCGCAAAGCCACTGGTATTGTGCTGAATGACTGCTGCAATAGCAACTATAGGAATTTGCGATGCTCTCGCAAATGTTATGTTCTCTTGGTAACTGACACCATAATCAGCTTGTCCTGAAGCAATAACAGCATCAGCACCCATTTCTGGAGGGAATTGGATATCCACATCCAGACCTTCCTCTTTGAAGTATCCTTTTTCTTTGGCTACATACAAACCAGTCTGATTGGTGTTCACTGTCCAATCTAGAACAGTTGTTACTTTAGTAAGTTCTTGTTTATTGTTACATGAAGTAATGATAAGCGAACAAATAATTAAATAAAATGATAGTTTGATTTTCATAGCTACTCCTTATTAATGTATTTCCAGGCTAGGAAACGATGTTCAAATATTTCTACAATTTTAAATAAGACAAGAGTCATAATTACGATAATTGATATAGCAGCAAAGACTCCTGCTGTGTTAAAGGTTTTATAGGATCTAATCATATAAACGCCTAAGCCTTTACTGGCTCCTAACCATTCACCAATGACAGCACCCATTAGAGAATAGGTAAGGGTAATCTTTAAACCACTCATAAAATCCGGTAAGGATCCTGGCCATTTAACTTTTGTATAGAGATACCATGTGGATGCATTCATGGATCTAAGTAGATCAAGTAATTCTTCTGATGTATGTTGGAACCCTTTATATACATTTACTGCGATGGGGAAAAAACAAACCAAAAAAACAACAATAACCTTTGGTGACAACCCGAAGCCAAACCAAATGAGAAGTAAGGGATAAATAAAAACAATAGGTATCGTTTGGCTAATAACTAAAAAGGGATACAAGATATTTTTTAGTCGTAGTGATAAATCCATTAAGAGAGCTATTAGTATTCCTGAAGGAATGGCAAAAGCCAAACCTAGTAGAGCAACAAAGGATGTTGTCATCGTATGATCAACTAACAAATACCTGTTGATCCACATTTGATATACTATTTGGCTTGGAGCAGGAATAATGTACTCAGGGACATGGAAGACTCGACAAGACAGCTCCCATAAAAGCACTAAAACCGCTTTAATGATATTTGCCAATCTTCTCTTCCATTGTCACATCACTACCAGGTCTATAATGAGTTTTAATTATAGCTACAACGCTATCTGCTCCAGCTTGACTGCATATATAGTGAGCTTGCTTAGCTATATCAAAAAGGACATCCATATCCCCTTCCATGGTAGTTTCCATAGGACCTACCACATATTTCACTCCTGATGATTTGATTAAATCGATTACCTTATCTACTGTAGGATAAATCTGTGAAACTTCTGTTGTCGGAAGAATCTGAAGGCTTAAGTTAATGATGGGCATAGATACTCCTTATTCAATAGCGTAAGGATAAACCTATGTATAATTCGGCAACGTTTCCATCGTCGGTATTATCCGCATCTGGTCAAAGGTCGGAAATCTGTTATTCCCTCTCAGCCATGTCGCCATAGCTCCCTTACGCATTATCTGCTAAACATTAAAGCGAATTATTAGTGCTTAAGTCAATGGAGATTGATAAGAAATATAAAAGTTTCATTTCTACTGGGTTGTTAGAAGCTCTAGTAATAATTGTTTTGCTACGGCCTCTGGATGTTAATAAAAATAATTTATAAGTAAGTATGATAAGAGAATAGGAAGGAAATATTTTACAAATATCCCCTAACTAAATTTTCTAATTCTCGGATCGATGTAAGCAAATTGTTTTTCCTGAGGTCAAGTTCGTTATAACCTATTTCTTGGAATTTTCCATTAATAAGACCAATAATCTGATCACTTATATGGCTTTGTATTCTATCGAAATTGTCCATGTCCAATTCTTTTTTATTTTGATCCATCAAGACTCCTTATAGTCAGAGAATAGAGGATAAGTATTGTATTAATCAAGATCAGATCTATTGTCATTGCATCTGCATTACATTACTTTATTCATGTATATTATGAAGGGGAATTAAATGTCCAAGAATAGACAATTCTATAAATTAGCAATAAAAGCAGCTTTGAAAGCTGGGAAATTACATAAAAAATTCCAGAGTAAAGGAACCTTTCGTATTGAATCGAAAGGACTGAATTATGATCTGGTTACTGAATCAGATTTGGAAGCAGAAAAATTAATTTCAACAATGATACACCATCATTTCCCTGATCACAATATTCAAGGAGAGGAACAACATTATACTGTAACGGAATCTCCCTATACATGGATTATTGATCCTTTAGATGGAACAAACAACTTTTCAAGAGGGTTACCACAATATAGTGTAAGTATTGCACTTGCTTTTAAAGGTCAAGTTGTCGTTGGCGTTGTGTATGATCCTAGCCGAAAAGAGTTGTTTAGTTCTATTAGGGGAGGAGGGGCTTATCTAAACGGGAGACCTATAAAAGTAAGCGAGCAGAATGTATTAAAAACATCCATGGCTATTACCGGGTTTTATTATGATCGGGGTGATAAAATGAAACGAGCTTTACGTCAGATTGAGACTTTGTTTAGTCATGATATATTAGGATTACGAAGGTTTGGTTCTGCGGCCATTGATATTGTGTATGTTGCTGCTGGTAGAGCAGATATGTTCTGGGAATATGAATTGAGCCCTTGGGATTATGCTGCTGCTTCCTTAATACTGGAAGAAGCCGGTGGACAGTTAAGTGACTACAATGGAGAGAATCCCGATTTAAAAAGGGGCCCCATTGTTGCAACGAATCGGCGATTACATCAATTGTTGTTAGAGTTACTTACCAAAGAATAGGGCTCTTATTGTGTTGTACTAGATAAGTGTTTGTTTTACTGAAATGTCTACATCCAAAGAAACCTCTATGGGCAGATAAGGGGGAGGGGTGTGGTGCTTCTAGAACCAAATGTCTTTGTCTATCAATCATTTGCCCTTTTTTTTGTGCATAACTACCCCAGAGTAGAAAGACTATGTTGTCTTTAGTCTCTTGCAATTTATTTATCGCTGTATCTGTGAATTCTTCCCATCCTTTTTTTTGATGCGACCCTGCTTTTGCGGCCTGTACCGTTAGGGTTGCATTGAGTAATAAAACTCCTTGTTTTGCCCAACGTGTTAAATCCCCTGAATGAGGTATTCCCTGACCTAGATCACTTTGTATTTCTTTATAAATATTCTTTAAGCTAGGAGGACAAGGGGTAGGGTCTTTTACAGAAAAACATAAACCATGTGCCTGGTTTGGTCCATGATAAGGGTCTTGGCCCAATATAACCACCTTTGTTTTATCAACAGGGCAATAATCAAAGGCTGCAAAAATCTCCTCATTAGGTGGATATATTGTTTTTGATTTGTATTCCTCCTGAACGTATTGAGTTAATTTATTAAAATATGTCTTGCTCATTTCTTCTTCTAGTAGGGTATACCATGATGTATCAATATTCGTATTCAAATTCTGTAACATAAAATCCATATCCTATAATCTCTTATTTAATAATAACTTGCCAAATTAAAAAAAACTATCAAGAATAAAAGTAGAGCTTTAATAGCCTTTCCTTAGAGGATTATATAATGATGTCCGAATTTATTTTAGAAGATTTAATAAAAAAAGTCGAAGAAGTATATCTGGGTTCACGTTCTCATATTGAAATAGTTTTATTGTCCTTGATTAGTGGCTTGCATTTATTAATTGAAGATAATCCTGGGATAGGTAAAACTACTTTAGTTAAAGCTTTTGCAAGAGCAAGCAGTCTTGATTTTGGGAGGATCCAATTTACTCCGGATATCCTCCCAGGTGATTTAATTGGTATGAATGTATTGGATAAGAATACGGGCAACTTTTCGTTCTTACAGGGAGCGTTGTTTCATCAATTAATATTAGGAGATGAAATCAATAGAGCTTCTCCTAGAACACAATCAGGGCTTCTGGAAGCCATGCAGGAAGGTTTTGTTACTATTGATGGTAGAACTATATCTCTTCCTGAACCATTTCTTGTTATTGCTACTCAAAACCCTAATTCTTTTTCAGGAACTTATGAAATACCAGAGGCTCAGGCTGATAGGTTTGGACTGAAGATATCCTTAGGATATCCAAGTAAAGAAGAAGAAAAAAAGATATTAAATATCTATGGTATCAAGAATAATCCTTTAGATAATATTGAACCCATTTTAACAACAGAAATTCTGTTAGAACTGCAGAAAAAATGTGAATTACAAACGTTCAAGCAGGACTTAATGGATTATATGATAGATGTTGCTCAAGCTACACGAAATTCTCCTCATGTAGTACTACCTTTAAGTCCTAGAGCTTTGATTCATTGGAAAAAAGCCAGCCAGGGTATTGCCTTTATAAAAGGTAGAGATTTTGTTATACCTGAAGATCTTATATTTACCTCTCATCTTGTTTTAGAACATAGAATAATATTTAAACAAACAATTACTTTAGGTTCTCATTCCAAGAGGGAATTATTAGATGACATACTTAAAAAGATTCCTCTTCCTACGGGTTTAAACCGTTGATAATAACAAAAGCAAGGTTATTAGCTTATTTTATATACATACTTTTTTTAATTATAATTGATAGACTACCCTTTATGTCTGGGGTCCTTGGCTTAGTCGTTAAGGGAATATTTTTCTTTTATCCAGTCTCTCTATTTTTCTTTACTTTATATTCATATTTAAGTATTCGATATACTCAAAATTTTAGTAAGGAACATCTTTGTAAAGGTGATGAAGTCCAGTACAAACTATTAATTGAGAATAGTGGGGCTTTAAGTTCTGTCATTATTACAGCTCATTTCAAGAAAGTTCATCCCTACTTAAAACAAGAGCTTGAAGATTTTAAAATCACATTAAGTCCCGGTAGATCAATAAAGAAACAATATAAGGTTAGCTGTCCTTATAGAGGTATATATGTTCTTGGGTTATCTACAATAGTTATCCAAGATCATTGGGGAATATTTTGTTTTAAAATATCCATATGGCAGAGAACTTTTTATGTCTATCCTCGTCTCCTTACGTTCACTCACTACACTCTCAGATATCTTGGGTTCTCTGAGGGGCAATTAAGTAATGCTATAGGTATTCAGAATAATTTTAGTTTGTTTGCTTATATGGAAGAGTATAAATGGGGTGATCCTTTAAATCGTTTTGATTGGAAGAGGTGGCTCTACAGAAATCAGGCTGTGATTAAAATGTATGAACAAGAATTGACTGAAGGCGTTTGCTTGATATTTGATACTTTTGCCTATCGAAATGATATAAAGAATTTAGAAGAATGGGCTGATCAGGATTGCTTAATTGAAGTACTGTTTGCACTGTTAGATTACTTTGTAAATAATCACATTCCTTTGGTGCTATTGATACCAATGCCAGAGATTAGGGAGGTTATATTTTCTAGTCAGGATGATATACAGGATTTTATAAATCACTCCCTTGAGATATGTTTTTCACCAGAGAAAAGTATGCATATTGTAAGTAAATATTTTAGAATGAGTTCCTATTCTAAACGTTTTCTAATAGGGCTATCGAATGATATATATTCTCTGGTTGATACGAGTAGAGAGTACAATAATGGGAATAGTCATTGGATATATGCGATATCTAGGCTACCATCTGAGGAAATTATTTCTTTTATACAAGAGCGTAATCAAGGGGCTGATCATTTCAGTGTTATAAATAACAGTAAGGAACAACTTGAGGAGTTAATATGAGCGGTAGAAGTCTCAAGTTGTTAATTCTGTGGTTTACTATTTTGTTTTGGTGCTTAATATGTTTTCGTTCTATACCATTTATTTTCTTATTGCTAGGTACATTCTTTTCGGTAACATTTTTCTTTCCATCAAGACTCTCTAACATATCATCGTATATCATAATCATCTTTGGATTCCTGATATTATTTATGGGCATTCAATTAACACCAGCTTCCGCACTTGCCGTTTGGAAATCCTATCTAGTACATCGCCCTGTTGGTGGTCTTCTTGCTAGTTTAGTTCTTACTTATGTCTTGATATATACATTCATTTTGTTTGTTGTAATTGATTCTTTTTCTTGGAAATGGATGGCTGTATGGACTTATTGGGCTATGACAGGAATTACTTTGTTTTTTTTACTTGAATATTGGTATTTCTTATTGTTTTTGTTGCCCTGTCTCATTTATGTGATTAAGAAAAATTACGCTCAAATTAGTTCTGGTTTACTTAAGGATTATGTTTTTAGTTTATTACTCCCTATGATATTTGCACTGGTTTTCAGTGCAGTATTCTATGTGATTAATCCTGATCCTCGTCCCTATTTCCCTTCTTTGTCACTACCTCGAATAGAAAATATTGTGTTGAAGTTATGGCCAGGTTTTCCCTTATTACAAGAACAGCCGGGATATGCTTATTTTATGAACTCCGAATTATCAGGAAGAAGACCTTTGTTATCCAATCAAAGGTATTTTTCCCTATCAGGTCCTCCTAATAAAACAGTCTATCTACGAATGGAAGCTTATGAGTCTTACTCGCATTCAGAATGGCACATGGCACCAGAGGACTCGAAAGACTGGATTCCTGTAAGAGAGGAGGGCAATGAACAATTTTTATTGCAGATTGAAAGTGATTTTTGTAGTGCTTTGCCACAAATTTCTGGAATGAAACCTAAGGTTACTGGTAGAAGCATAATAGGGCAGAATTCAAGTGGTTGGAAGGTAGATCCTCCTTTTTTACGTGGAGATGAGTTACGTTTTTATCCAACAAAAATGGAATATCCACCTCCAAAACCTGCTGACTCAATAACTCGATGGGAGTCCTCTCGTTCCATACCTTCGTTCTCTAATGAAGGTAGTCAAAAAGACATTATTGATGCAATCTTAAAATATCTTCATTCAGAATATATTTATGATATAAGTACTTATTATGGAAATCAGAATATTATCGATAAGTTTATTGATAATAAGAGAGGGTTTTGTGTTCATTTTGCTACATTGTTCATCTTGTTAGCTAGAAAAGAAGGAATTCCTTGTCGATATGTGACGGGTTTTTTAACAATCTTATCAGAATCGGGAAAATCCTATATTTCAGGTAGTCAATCTCATGCTTGGGTTGAAGTATGGGATGAATCCAATAAGTGGGTGATTATTGATCCTACACCTCTAAATGTTGAGAAGGCTGTTCCCTCATCTAATGCCTATGTTTCTCTCCCCTTCATTATGACAATATTAATAGTTCTTTTTATTTTTTGTATTCTAATGCTAATTGCTTACATAATTGGTAAAACTATCAAAACCAGTAAGGTTGAAAAGCTAATCAAAATGGCTAAGAATAATGGTATTCCTGGTCCATCAGTTATAGGTTGGTCTGAATGGGCTGATAGAGTTGAACTTACTCTCCCTAAGAATTATGTGACTCAACGCTTTGTATGTATTTGGTACCATTGCTATTATAGTAAAAGTGAAATAACAAGACGAGATAGAGTGTTTCTGAATATGCTAATTAAATATATGAAAGGTCATATGTAATATCTATTAATTTCTTGACGTTACTTTCTTATTATATTATTCATATATCAATAGGAGATGTTCATGTCTGACGTAGAAAAGGTAATAATTATTGGTTCAGGACCCGCAGGTCATACAGCTGCCATCTATGCAGCACGAGCAGAACTAAAACCTCTGATGTTTGAAGGTTTTATGGCTGGTGGAGTCGCTCCCGGCGGTCAATTAACTACAACAACGGAGATTGAAAATTTTCCAGGTTTCCCTGATGGTATGGGCGGCATGGAATTGATGCAAAAAATGAGAGACCAATCTGTTAAGTATGGTACACGAATTAAAACAGAAACTATCGAAAGTGTTGATTTCAGCAAAAAACCATTTGTTGTATCTACAGCATCAGAAGAGTATAAAGCTGAGACGATAATTATAGCTACTGGAGCTACAGCCAAGAGATTAAGTCTTCCCGGTGAAGATACTTATTGGCAAAAAGGTATATCAGCCTGTGCTGTATGTGATGGTGCTTTACCAATATTTCGTGAAAAACCTCTTGTTGTTATTGGTGGGGGAGATACGGCTTGTGAAGAAGCCCAGTATTTATCTAAATTTGGTAGTAAGGTTACTATGCTTGTTCGTAGGGATGAATTACGAGCTAGTAAGGCTATGCAGCAGAGAGTTTTTGATAATCCCAAAATTGAGATAAAGTGGAATACTAATGCTGTCGAAGCGATTGGTGAAAATATTCTGGGAAGTATGAAGATCAAGAATAATAAAACTGGTGAGGAAGAAACCATTCCCTCTAGTGGATTGTTCTATGCTATTGGACATAAACCAAACACTGATTTTCTTAATGGTCAACTGGATATGGATGAAACCGGATATATAAAAACCACTCCTGGTTCTACCTATACTTCTGTTGAAGGTGTTTTTGCTTGTGGAGATGTGCAGGATCACAAATTCAGGCAAGCAGTCACTGCCGCTGGTTCTGGTTGTATGGCTGCTTTAGAAGCAGAGAGATATTTATCTGAACATGAATAAACTGGCATTTCAAATTAAAAACCAGCCTCAAGGGCTGGTTTTTTTATGCTCCTAGGATCAATATATGAATAGAGGTAGTTTATTAAAATGATTGATGATTTTCTATTCCGCTGGCATAACAGGTTTAGTGTTAGGCAGAAGGTAATGATACTCATCATGACATATGTGATATTTACACTATTATTTTTGTTAGGTGCCAATACGTTTCATGTAAGTATTAACTTCCTGGCTTTGATCCCATTGTTTGTTGGTGCCGCTCTGTTTGAACTTCCTGGTGGTGCTATCACTGGTTTCTTTGGATTACCTATTAATTATATTTTATTCCTTATTATGGGACATCCGGATTGGGCTCCAGAGAGTCTTTTTATGGCCTGGCTCAGTGGTTTGATTACTGGCTCTATCCTGGGATATTTCAGTGGTTTCTATAAACGCCTCCAAGATGAAATAGAAAGACACGCCGAAACTATCAACCAAAAGAATTTATTAGTTAAAGAAATGCATCACAGGGTTAAAAATCATCTAAGTATCCTTATTGGTTTAATGGAAGTTGAGGCCTTTCAGAATGAAGAAGGTGCCTGCACAAATACCTTGCTTAAACGTATGCAATCGATCGCTCTAGTTCACGATAAGTTACAAAACAGTCAACAACTAGATCATGTAGATATGTCACAGTATTTAACAGATTTGGTAATACATTTACAATCTTCGTTATCTCCAGATGAAAAAGAAATTTTACTTGACTTAGATATTGAGTCTTTAATTATGCCTATTCAACACGCTGTTATGCTTGGTTTACTTGTGAATGAAGTAGTAACCAATTCTTATAAGTATGCTTTCATTGGTAGATCAAAAGGAAAAATAACTATTTTACTAAAAGATCGTGGTGATAAGATTGAAATGAGTCTTGGAGATGATGGTTCTGGTTTTAATAAACATAGTATAGACAAGGAGTCTTTGGGCTTATCTTTAATTAACTCTGTAATTGAACAATTACAAGGACTAGTAGAAACTAGACAGGATAAGGGCACCGTTTATCGATTTGTGTGGTCAAAGAATGATCTTACTTCTCTTGTCTAAAACTATTCATTTGTTCCTTTGCTTCTTCCACTAAAGTATATATTAATTCATAGTTATCTGGACCTAATAGGGAACATCCCCAATTGATATCTATATGTTTGTGCCATTGATTAAAAAGTCTTTTCATAAAGAACTCTGCACCATTTTTAGAGCAGCCTTCTAGTCCCAGCAAAAACTCTTTTTCCTCTATATGAAAGGCCAGATCTGTATCTCTTATCGTCTTTTTTAGGGCTAATCCTAATTCCGCAATAGTCGACTGAGGGACCTCTCTTGGTGGGGAAATATAGACGATGGCGAAGTCTTTGCTTAAACTCTTGGCTAGTTGTGCTGCCCTATTTAGAAAAAAATGACAAGCTCCATTATTTAATAAACCCGTTTCAGGATCTATGTATTCAAACTTTTCCTGTTTGAGTTCGTTAATAAAATCAGTTTTCAATGATTTTGGTGACTGCCCTTTGAGGCGAGCCATTTGTTTCTCTTTCTCCTCTAACTGGATACCAAGCTTGCTATTTCTATATACTGATATGCATAGAAAGACATTTATTGTCAGAACAAACAATGCTTCAACTTTTTGAAAAGAATTAATATATAGAGATATTGAGATGAAAATTGCCATGGGAATAACGAGAATACCAATAGGCCACAACCACATATTCTTAATCTTCATATACTGTATTATAGTGGAGCTGTAGTTGAAGATGTATAAAAAAATGTATATATTTTTGAGGTAATACTTAGGAGTTTATGATGAATATTGGCGACTTAGAATATACAGACGAAATTAAAAAAGCTACCGATGATATCTATCAAAAGGTTAAAGATGTGATTCCTCCTTTTGAGTGGCCTGTTTATGCGCCTTTTATTCACAAAATAAATCAACTAAAGAAAGAAAAGAATGCTGTGATTTTAGCTCATAATTATATGACACCCGAGATTTTTCATGGAATAGCAGATATTACTGGTGATTCTTTAGCTTTAGCACGAGAAGCTGTGAATATTAAAGCTGATATTGTGGTTCTTTGTGGGGTTCATTTTATGGCTGAAACTGTAAAGATATTAAATCCTTCCAAAACGGTTTTAATCCCAGATCTTGATGCAGGCTGTTCTTTGGCAGAATCCATTACGCCGGAAGATGTAAGAGCTCTTAGAAAAAAGTATCCTGGTGTCCCTGTTGTAACTTATGTTAATACCTCTGCTGCTGTCAAAGCAGAAGTCGATATTTGCTGTACCAGTGGTAATGCTAAAGAGGTAGTAGAATCTCTTGACGCAGATGAAATTTTATTCCTACCAGATCAATACTTGGCAGCTAATATTCAAAAAGAAACAGGTAAAAAATTGATAACATGGCCAGGAAGTTGTGAAGTTCATGAACGGTTTACGGCAAAGGAAATATTAGATTATAAAGAGTCCTATAAAGACTTAGTTGTCATTGCCCACCCTGAATGTCCTTCTGAGGTTGTTGAGGCCGCCGATTATGCTGGATCCACTAGTGGGATGATCTCATTTGTGAAAGAGAAGAAGCCAGCAAAGGTTCTTATGGTTACAGAGTGTTCAATGAGTGATAATGTTGCTGCAAATACACCGGATGTCCAATTCATTAGACCATGTAACTTGTGCCCTCATATGAAAAGAATTACCTTACCTAAGATTTTAAAGTCACTAACTTCTTTAGAACCCCAAGTAGAACTTGATCAAGATATGATAGAAAAAGCCAAAGGGTCTATTGAGAAAATGCTGGCAGTAAAAAGTAGATAAGATAAAATAACCCCAGGCCTCTTTTTGGCGGAGAACCTTGGGGTATAGAGAGTAAATATGAAAATCTGAAATTTAGTTGATGTTCAGTTTTTTGTCTAATCTATAGCTTTGCCAACTGGTAAGCCTGCTTCTGTGAAAATACTGTTTATCTTTGCTACTTGCTCTGGCAAAGGTGTCTGTGTATCTTTTAGGGTGTATTTCCTATTAACCTCTTCCCACTTTTCTTCACCCATTTTATGGAAAGGTAATAGATCAAAACGTTTCAAATTAGGTAACTTGAGAAGTTTATCTCGGAGTGCGATTAAATCTGATTCATTGTCAGTTAAACCTGGTACTAATACGTGTCTTACCCATAGAGGTTTGTTGATTTCTACTAAATAATCCAGTGCAGGAAATGTTTGATTCTGATCAACACCTGTTAATTTTTTATGAAGATCTTCATTCATTGTCTTGATATCAAATAATATTAAATCAGCTGAAGCCAACACTGGTTTTGTTTTATGTAGTGGACCGAACCCTGAAGTGTCTAAGGCAGTATGAATTCCTTTTTCTCTGGTTCTATCCAATATGGCTTTGGTGAATTCTGGCTGCATGAGAGGTTCTCCTCCACTTAGGGTCAGTCCTCCACCACCAGTCATCCAGTTACGGTATTTCATTGCTTCTGCTACGACATCTTCAGAGTCAACAAGCCGGCCTCCTTTAGGAGACCAGCTGTCTGGGTTATGACAATACAAGCAACGCAGGGGACAACCTTGAAGAAAAGCAATAAAGCGTAAACCTGGTCCGTCCACCATCCCAAGGGATTCGTATGTTAGTATTCGTCCTTTCATAATTCCTTACATCATTGAGTGGAATGTTCTAGAAACAACATCTTCCTGTTGTTCTCTTGTTAGCTTAATAAAGTTAACAGCATAACCAGATACTCGGATGGTAAGCTGTGGATACTTTTCTGGATGATCCATTGCATCTAGAAGAGTTTCTCTATTAAGTACATTAATGTTTACATGGTGACCACCTTCCAGGAAGTAGCCATCCATCAACTTAATTAGATTCTGAACTTGTTCATCATCTGATTTTCCTAAAGCTTTAGGTACGATGCTGAAAGTATAGGAAATCCCATCACTTGCATGTTCATAGGGTAACTTTGCTACAGAAGCAAAGGCAGCCAATGCTCCATGTGTATCTCTTCCATGAATAGGGTTTGCCCCTGGTCCAAAAGGAGATCCAGCTTTTCGTCCATCAGGAGTAGAACCTGTTTTCTTACCATATACTACATTACTTGTGATGGTTAAGATTGATTGGGTAGGTTCAGCATTTCTATAAGTTTTTTGCTTTCTTAATCTATCCATAAAACTTTCAACAAGGTTTACGGCTATTTGGTCAACGCGATCATCATTGTTGCCATATGCTGGGTATTCTTGTTCTACTTCATAATCTACAGCCAATCCTTCTTCATTTCGGATAACCTTTACTTTTCCATATTTTATAGAAGATAGAGAGTCAGCTGCTACAGATAAACCGGCAATACCACAAGCCATTGTTCTATGAATCTCTCTGTCGTGAAGGGCCATTTGAAGAGACTCATAATTGTATTTGTCATGCATATAATGAATGATATTAAGAGTTTTCATATAAAGTTCTGCTAACCAATCTAATACTGCATCAAATCTTTCTTTTACTTCATTATAGTCAAGATATTCACTTGTTATGGGAAGAAAAGCTGGTCCAACTTGTACTCCACTCTTTTCATCTTTACCACCATTGATGGCATAAAGCAAAGCCTTTGCTAAGTTAGCTCTAGCCCCAAAGAACTGCATTTGCTTACCGACTTTCATGGCTGACACACAACATGCGATAGCATAGTCATCACCATAATAAGTACGCATTAAACAATCGTTTTCATACTGAATGGCTGAAGTCTGTATAGACATTTTGGAAGCAAAGTCTTTGAAACCTTGAGGAAGTCTTGGTGTCCAAAGAACTGTTAAGTTAGGTTCTGGTGCTGGTCCTAAGTTAGTAAGAGTGTGAAGGACTCGGAAACTGTTTTTTGTAACTAGTGTTCGTCCATCAACTCCCATACCCCCAATAGCTTCTGTCACCCAGGTAGGATCCCCAGAGAACAGATCATTATACGCTGGTGTTCTTAAGAATCTAACCATTCGTAACTTCATTACAAAGTGATCCATTAATTCTTGAGCATCTTGTTCTGTTAAAACACCGGATGCTATATCTCTTTCGATATAAATATCTAAGAAAGATGATACACGACCAATTGACATGGCAGCACCATCCTGATCTTTGATAGCCGCTAGGTAAGCGAAATATGTCCATTGAATCGCTTCTTTTGCATTTGTTGCAGGAACAGAGATGTCAAAACCATAGAAGCCTGCCATTGTCTTTAAATCTTCTAAACTCTTGATTTGCTCTGATATTTCCTCTCGGCTCATGATATTGGTAGTAGTCATGTTAGGAGTATCGTAAGCTTCTTTCTTTTCTTTTTTGTCTTCGATTAATCGGTCTACACCATAGAGCGCTACTCTTCTATAGTCACCGATAATTCGTCCACGTCCATAGGCATCAGGTAATCCTGTTAATACACCAGATCTACGAGCCTTCATTATGTCTTCTGTATAAGCTGCAAAAACCCCATCATTATGAGTTGTTCTGTGTTTACTGTATATTTCTTCAACAACAGGATCTAACTTATAACCATAAGATTCCAATGCACCTTTTACAACTCGTAAACCACCTTTTGGCATTATTGCTCTTTTAAGTGGTTTATCAGTCTGATAACCTACGATTTGTTCAAGATCCTTGTCCACGTATCCGGCACCGTGGCTGATGACTGTTGAAGGAGTTGCTGTTTCTGCATCTAAAATACCATTCTTTCTTTCTTCTTCAACTAAGTCACAAATCTTGCCCCAAAGTTTTTCTGTCCTTTCTGTAGGACCTGTTAGGAAACTATCGTCTCCTTCGTATGGCGTGTAGTTCTTTTGAATGAATTCACGAACATCAATTTTGAACTGCCAGTTACCACCAATAAAATCTTTCCAAGCTTGCATGTTTTCGCCCCTTATGCTAATAGGTAAAAATCTTAAAAATCTTACCAAGAACATAATGTTTTCTTGGTCAAATATCTACACAATAATGATCTCAATCAATCTCAATTCTGTAGATACGAGCTTTATTAAAAGGAGAATGTGTTGAGTAAATCACTTAATACAAAGGAATTAGTTTTAAATCTGACTAGTTCAGTAGAGAAAAAGGCCTCTACAAAAATAGGTTTACTAATCTTGTCAGGTTTTTTAGCTGGGGCCTATATTTCAATGGCGTCACACCTTTCCATTGTTGCTTCAACAGGTTGGGAGGTTGCTGGTGTACCAGTATTTTACGGATTAAAGAAAATTATTTTTGGTGCTGTATTCTCAGTTGGCTTAATGTTAGTCGTTATTGGAGGATCTCAGTTGTTTACGAGCAATTGCCTTATTCCTCTAGCTGTTTATGAGAAAAAAGTAACCCTTCCTCAAATGCTTAATAACTGGGTTGTTGTTTGGTTTAGCAACCTTTTGGGGGCATTGTTTCTGGTCTTGCTCCTAGTCGTTGTTAGTGGACTTTATCATGGAGAAGTTGGTTACACGGCTATGAAAATCGCAGAATCCAAAGCGGGGATTACGGGAATACAGATGTTTGTGCGAGGAATAATGGCCAATTGGTTAGTTTGTTTGGCGGTTCTCATGGCTACAGCTTCAGAAGAAGTTTCTGGAAAAGTCTGGGCAATATTCTTTCCCGTAATGGCTTTTGTCGCATCAAGTTTTGAGCATAGTATTGCTAATATGTATTTTTTACCAGCTGGACTAATAACAAAGATTTTCCATCCAGATGGTGACCATTTTGCCTTGCTTACCTTAGGTAACACTTTAAAAAGTTTGGGTATTGTTACATTAGGAAATATTGTGGGTGGATCTTTTTTTGTGGGAACTCTCTATTACTGGATGGTCAAAAATAAATAAGTTTAAATGTTGTATGATCGATATTGATCATACAACACTGTTCTTGAGAACTAATGAATTATTAATGGTAAATAAATAAAATATGTTCTGTTAATAAAGTAGTATCGTCTCAATATTTATTTACAAGGGGCTATAATGAAAGCACTATTTCTTATATTAATCGTTATAAGCAGTTTATTGTTTTCCTGTAGGACATCCAATCAAATAGATCCAAGTTCTATCCATTCTGATGGAGTAATTCTTCCTTATTCCGTTTTAAACACATTACCTAATGGAACAGAAATAAGAAAAGGAGGGTATGGTTCTGCAGCCACAGCACATCCTTCCAAATCAAATTACTTTTATGCATTAACCGACAGAGGGCCTAATGTCACTTATATTGGAAAGGCTGGTAAAGGGAAGAAATTTCCTGTTCCTGATTACACGCCGAGAATCGGACTCTTTCAGTTAAGAAAAGATGGTACTGTAATATTAAAAAAGGAAATATTATTAAAAGATCCTAATGGTGTCCCTATCACGGGAATCCCTAATCCAGAAGGGCGAGGCTCTACAGGGGAAATCCCATATGATAATCAAGGTAATATCCTTTCTTTTGATGATTATGGTTTAGATGGAGAAGGTTTAGTTGCTTTAAAAAATGGTGAATTCTGGATAAGCGATGAGTATGGTCCCCACTTAGTTCATTACAATAAAAATGGTTTTGAGATTGAGCGGATTTCCCCTATTGGTGTTAATACAGGATATAGACATCTTCCTGCTGTTTTTGCCAAAAGGCGAGCCAATAGGGGTATGGAAGGTTTAACCATAACCCCAGATAAAAGTACTTTAGTGGGGATAATGCAGTCAACACTATATAATCCTAATAAGAAAGGCGTAACAAATAACACTGTCATTAGGATTGTCACTTTTAATTTAGCCACTAGTGAAACAAAACAGTACTTATATAAACAGGATAAACCTTGGAACTCTAATTCAGAGATTGAGTCTATTTCTGATACTGAGTTTTTAGTCGTTGAACGGGATGGAGCCTTTTCTGGTGAAAAAGAGGCACAAAAGTTAATATATAAAATCGATATTTCTCATGCTACAGATATCTCTAGTTCTGATGCTAATGATCCAAATGGTTTATTGATTCAAGGTAAAACAATCGAAGAGTGTTCTTATGAAGATCTCAAAGCTGCTGGCATTAAATTCGTGTCAAAAGAACTAGTTATTGACCTTGTAAAAGAACTTCCCAATCATTATCCCCATGATAAATTAGAAGGAATATGGATAATGGATGATAATACTATTGCTGTTTTAAATGATGATGATTTTGCAGTAACAGTTAATGGTGGTGAAGTTGTTCAAAAGTATTTGCCAGGAACGAATCTTGTAGATGGGGATGTTTTATACATCCTTCCTCTTAATAAGTCCATAAATTAGTATAAATTTGATTAAGACCTCAAAAATTGAGGTCTTAACTCCTACCATTAAATCATAATTAGCATTGCCATAGACCTCTTGCTTTAACTATAGTTAAGCTGTATAAACTATATCAGTTAGGAGTGTATATGAATTTTTCTAAATCATTAATTATATTTACAGCATTATTAACTATATCTATGAACGTATTTGCTAACGGTGATAAAGAACGTACTGATGTTACAGAGAAGGGGAACCTTCTCTCCAAGGGGTTTCCTCTTACTATAGATCACAAGTATGGAAGCACTACTATAGAGTCCCAACCCACTAGAATTGTCTCTGTTGGGTATACAGAACATGAAGCTCTTCTTGCTTTAGGTGTTGTTCCTATTGCTATCAGAGATTGGTATGGTGACTATCCGAATTCTTTATGGCCTTGGGCTCAAGAAGCGTTAGGAGACAGTGATCCTCCTTATGTGCTGTCCTCACGTGAATTAAATTTTGAAATAATAGCCTCTTTGAATCCTGATCTTATTGTGGGAGTTTCTTCAGGAATGACCCAGAAAGAATATGACACTTTGTCACAAATCGCACCTGTTATTGCTCAACCTGCTGATTATGTTGATTATGGAACTCCATGGCAGGTTGAGACTAGGATAATGGGACAAGTCGTTGGGAAAGCAGAGAAAGCAGAAGAGGTTGTGTCCTATATTGAAGATCGATTTGACTCTATTAAAAATAGCCATCCCCAATTTCAAGGTGCTACAGCAGCAATAGCTTTTGTTTTTCAGAATGAATTAGGTGCTTATGCTTCAGCTGATAGTCGTAGCCGTTTATTAACAGAACTTGGCTTTATTATCCCTCCTGAATATGATGAGATTGCAGGTGAAAAGTTCTATCTTAGTTTTAGTGAAGAACGAATGGATCTTCTTGATACAGATGTTATTATTTGGATAGGTGTAGGGGCAAAAGGTCTTGAAGCAATGAGACAATTCACTTTACGCAAGACATTAAAAGCAACAACAGAAGGACGTGAGTTTTTTGTCGGTAAGTTACTAGGTGGAGCCTTTTCTTTTGCTAGTCCTCTTAGCATTGATTATGCCTTGGATGAGTTAGTACCTGCTTTAGAAGCTGCCATTGATGGTGATCCTGAAACCCTAGTTCCTGAAAACATGAGATAGATAAGAACAACAGAGTGGTCCTTTGAAAATTGTAAAATTATATATATTGAACTTGGTTGTTCTTTTAATTGCTATTTGGCTTAGTATTACTATTGGAACTCTTCCCATAACTTTTCATCAGTTATGGGAGGCTCTTTTGCATTTTAATGCCCAGATATATGAGCACATTGTTATTCACGATTTACGTATTCCCAGAACAATTATTGGATTGGGAGTTGGGATGTCTCTTGCTCTAGCTGGTGCTGCTACACAAGGTATTACGAATAACCCCTTGAGTGGACCTTCTATCTTAGGAGTCAACAATGGCGCTGCATTTGCTATAGTATTAGGGTATCAACTCCTTTCTCCTATAAATGCTTTTGGTCTGTTCTTAATCGCCTTTGTAGGGGGAGTTGTAACACTTCTTATTGTATTAGCGATAGCAATGGCAGGTAATTCTGTTGTATCCCCTTCTAAAATGGTATTGGCTGGTGTTGTTGTTAGTTCTTTGTTAAGTGCTTGGACCTCAGGACTTCTTTTATTGAATCAGGAAATCCTGGACCAGTTTAGATTCTGGCTTGTTGGCTCTATAAGTGGTAGAAATGTGAATTACTTCTACCATTTGTTACCTATTAATTTAATATCCACACTGGGGCTATTTATATTGGCTCCTAGAATCAACATCCTAAATATGGGAGAAGAGAGAGCTAAAAGTATTGGGATGAATTCTAAATCTGTTCGTCTATTGACCTCTGTTTTCGCTGTTTGTCTTGCTGCAAGTTCTGTAAGTATAGCAGGGCCAATTGCCTTTGTTGGTCTGGCAGTCCCTCATATAGCACGTAAAATGATAGGAACTAACTATCGACAGATCATGGTCTTATCTATAATACAAGGACCTGCTTTTCTATTGTTAGCCGATACTATTGGACGTATAATCGCTGTTCCATCAGAAGTTCAAGTGGGAATTGTTACAGCAATGATCGGTGCACCTCTTTTAATAATGATAGCTTCCAGCCGGAGGTTGAAATTCGAATGATCAAGTATATTAGTATAGGACCTGTCTCTTTTCGGATAAAAAGTAGGCAATGGCTATTAATAATTTTTTCTTTTATTGTTTTATTAGTGTTGGCTATATGGGCGTCTTCTCTCGGGTCTTTAGGTTTAAGTCTAAAAGAAGTAATTGATGGAATATTAGGATTATCTGATAAAAGAACAATCTTTATTGTTCGTGGATTACGTTTGCCCCGTATTTTATCAGCTATCTTAGTGGGGATGGCTTTTTCATTATCAGGAATGGTATTCCAGACCTTGCTCAAGAATCCCTTAGCTTCCCCTGATATTGTGGGTATAAATACAGGTGCTAGTGCAGCTGTTGTATTAATAATCATTTCAGGATTGTCTTCCTCATTTATTCCTTTTGTGGCTTTTGTGGCCTCTATGTTGACAGCCTTGTTGGTTTATTTTTTGTCATCAAGGGATATTATAAATCCCTTAAAATTGATATTAGTTGGTATAGGCTTCAATGCTTTATTCACAGCTCTTGTTAATTATCTATTAGTAAAAGGTAATATCCATGATGTAAATGCTTCCTATCGATGGATGGTAGGAAGTCTCTATACTTCCAATTGGAATGACATAAAGTTATTACTTTTGGTTTTTCCTCTTCTTTTCTTAATTGGAATCATTCAACGACAGTTGCGGTTACTACAAGTGGGTAGTCAGACTGCAACATCAATCGGGCTGGCTGTTAGGAGGTATCAGCTAATGGCTTTAATTCTTGCCAGTCTATCGAGTGCTGTTGCAGTTTCTGTGGCTGGACCGATTTCTTTTGTTGCATTGATTGTTCCTCGAATTAGCAGAATGTTAAGCAAGGCAATCGATATAGGCTCTCTAATATTATGTGCAAATCTAGGGGCTATTATGGTTTTAGTAGCTGATATATTTGTTCAAAATGTACTTCCCGAAGGTCTTCCTGTCGGTACTGTTATTGCAGGTATAGGAGCACCTTACTTTCTCTATCTGTTGATCAGAACTAAGGAATAGATATGAATCTTGATATTAATGACTTGTCTACAGGATATGGGCAAAAGCAAATAATAAAGGAATTAAACCAGAGAATCAGTAGTGGAGAAATAACCTGCTTAATAGGACCGAATGGTTCTGGTAAGAGTACTTTACTTAGGGCTATCGCTAAGTTGCTGCCCATGAAACAAGGATATATCTATCTGAATGGTAAAGACATAAGTCAATATAAACCAAGTGAATACGCACGAAAGCTTGGTTTCCTACCACAGATAAGTAGTCAGCAAATCCAGACTACTGTAAAAGAATTGGTTAAACGAGGTCGATATCCTTATATGGGTATTTTTCAGAATCTCCAGGATTCGGATGAAGTAGCCATTAATAAAGCCTTGTCTATAGCAGGATTAATGGAATTAGCTGATAAACCTATTGATGAATTATCAGGAGGGCAAAGACAGAGGGCCTGGATAGCAATGGCTTTAGCTCAAGACACGGAGATATTATTATTAGATGAACCTACTACCTATTTAGATATCAACCATCGTCATGAGATACTCCAACTAATTGATGACTTGTGTCATATAGAAAACAAAACTGTTATAGTAGTTCTCCATGATTTGAATGAAGCTTCCCTATTAGCCCATAATGTTATTGCCATGGCAAATGGAGACGTTATGGCTTTTGGTAAGGGTAATGATATATTTAATTCTTCTTTGATGAGCCGATTATATTCTACAGCGTGTGAAGAGTATAAAACTAATGCCCCTAATAATCTTCCTATCATTCTTCCTATTAATAACCAGACCATTCAAAAGTCTACTGATGATTCTTTTCCTTCCTCCCTGACATTTAATAATGTTAAGCTTGGATATGGTGACCAGACTATCATCAATGAATTGAACTTAGAAATAAAGCAAGGGACTATAACGGTAATTCTTGGTCCCAACGGGTGTGGAAAATCTACCCTTCTTAAAGGTCTGATTGCTGATCTCCATCCTCAATCTGGTGAAATTTTATTAAATAATATAGACACTAGAACATTAAATGCTCATAAAAGAGCAGCCAAAATAGCCATGCTGTATCAACAAGAAGATTTACCAGAATACTGTAGTGTCATCGAATATGTTCAGTTAGGACGTTATCGACATAACCATTGGTATGATCAATGGAACAGAACTGATAGAGCTTTAATTGATGAAGCTCTGTCTACTGTGAATATGTTGGAGTATAAGAAAACTGATATTCATTCCCTTAGTGGTGGTCAGCAACAGCGCGTTCGCTTTGCTCGCCTTTTGGTTCAGCAATCTGATATGATCGTTCTTGATGAGCCAACTAGTTTCTTAGATTTAAAAAGTCAGGTTGATGTTTTGGAATGTGTAAAAAAATTAAATAAAACATTCGGGACAACAGTTATAATGGTTCTCCATGATCCTTGGCAGGCTTGTCGATATGCAGATGAAGTTATTCTTATGAATAACGGATCTGTTACCAATTATGGAAAAGTTAAATCTGTTTTAAGTCCTAAGGCATTAACTGATTTATATAATGTTCCTTGGATTGATCTTGGAAAAGAAGCTCCTCTTCTTATGCCTTATCATACTGCATAAAGTTGCTGTGGCTTCTATATAGTGTTATATTGCATTCCATGTCAGAAATGAAAGTATTAGTTACAGGAGCTACTGGATTTTTAGGTAGCTCGCTCATTAAATTATTAGAAGAACATAACATTATTATTCATGCCTTTGGTCGTAATTCCATTAAGGGAAATTTGTTAAAATCGACTTTGACCCAATTTTATCAAGGTGATTTATTAGATATAGAAGAATTACGTAAAGCAGCTTTAGGGTGTACCCATGTAATTCATGCTGCTGCTTTGTCTACCCTATGGGGAAAGTGGGATGACTTTTATCATTGTAATGTACAGGGTACGCAGAATATTCTTAAAATCTGCGAAGAATTAGAAATCAAGCGTCTCATTTATATTTCTTCTCCAAGTATTTATTGTTCGCCAGAAAATCAGTTTGATATACCTGAGGAACGTATAATTACCGGGAAGCCATTCAATTATTATATAAAAAGCAAACGCATGGCTGAAACTCTTATTAAAAGCCAGATAAATCCATCCTTTGAATGGACGATTATTAGACCACGAGGTTTATTTGGTATAGGAGATACCAGTTTGATTCCCCGTTTAATGGAAGCCAATGATAAACAAGGTATTCCCTTAATAAGGTCTGGTAAAAACTTGATGGATATCACATATGTGGATAATGTATCTTATTCCATCTATCTTGCTTTAATAAAAGATAATGTAAATACTCAAATATTTAATATCACTAACGGTGAGCCTATGACTTTTAAACAAATGATTACCATGTTTATGAATAAAATAAATAAACCTGTCAAATTTTTAAAGTTACCGCTGCCTCTTTTTAAACTTATTGTTAGCGCTATAGAAGCTTGGTATAAATTCTTCAAGATATATGAAGAACCTCCGGTAACTTTATATACATTAATAACCTTGGGTTATAGTCAAACTCTTGATATATCTAAAGCAGAAAAAATATTAGATTATAAGCCATTAATATCTGTTGAAGAAGGAATGGATATCTATGCCAAGTGGTATAAAGAACAAGATAAGTAGAATAAAAATATACGAATGTGGTTATTGTAATAACCACATGAATAGAGTCTTTATTGATGCCAAAAAAGAGATACGCTCCTTTCCTGCAAAAACTTTGCTTATAGAGCATAGTCAATATGGAAAGGTATTGGTTGATACTGGGTATGGTCCTTATATAATGTCTTATCATTATAAAGCCTTCCTGTATCGACTAATTAATCCTACTTTTTATAAAAGGGATAATAGTATTGTTAAACAGTTAAGGGGGGATGGCATTGGGGTCGATGATATTCAACAAATCATAGTAACTCATTTGCATCCTGATCACATCGGGAATCTAAGAGCCCTTCCTCATATTCCAATAATAATGTCTTCAAAAGCGTATGGAAATATTGGGAAATATCATTTAAAGGAGGCTGTTTTTAAAGAACACCTGCCTTCTGATTTATCTGAGCGTACAACGACCTATGAGTTAAATGATCAAAGCCCATTGAAAGGCTTTGTTGGATATGATTTGTGGGAAGATAATTCCCTTTGGTTAATTGATCTTCCCGGCCATGCCAGAGGGCATATGGGAATTTATCTACCAGAGAAACACATCTTTTATATTACTGATGCTTCTTGGGGAGTCGATCTTTTAGATGTGAATTTAAAGCGTATAGCTAGAAAGATTCAGTATAACTACCATGAGTATGTTACAACCATACAAAAAATAAAAACTTTGATAAATGAAGACGATACTCTTCAAATATTAACTTCCCATGGGCAAGAAGAGGTTTGTTTATGAGTAATCCTTTTGTCATTTTAAAATCCTACTTTAGGTATAAAAATCCCGGTCTTTATAGTTTGGAAAAATTAAAACTATTACAGAAAAAGCGTTTAGAGAAACATTTACATTATCTATGTAAGAAGTCTTCTTTTTATAGAATATTCGGTAAAGACATAATCCATCGTTTTACAGATCTTCCCCTCATGAATAAAAGAAAAATGATGGAACGATTTAATGACCTTGTAACCATTGATATAACCAAGGATGAAGCTTTTAATTTGGCTTTGGCTGCAGAAAGAAATAGAGAATTTTCTCCTACTTATCATAATATCACTGTGGGATTATCATCAGGAACTTCTGACCATAGAGGATTATTTATTACTAGCAAAAAAGAAATGGATCTTTGGACAGGGGCTATCTTAGCAAGAATGCTTCCACCAAAAGGTTTTCCCTTTCGTATAGCTTTTTTTCTAAGAGCCAACAGTAATCTGTATGAAAATGTGAATGCTCCTGGTATCTCATTTCATTACTATGATATCTATCAAAAAATGGATGAGCATATAGAGCACTTGTTGAATTTCAAAGCAAATATCCTTGTTGCTCCTCCTTCAGTATTAATTGTTTTGGCTGAATACATTCGTGGGGGAAAGCTTCCTCTTACCTTTAATAAAGTAATATCCGTGGCAGAAGTTTTAGAGAAAGAAGATGCAGAAGAACTTTGTAATGTGTTCCAGCAAAAGCACATTCATCAGGTCTATCAAAGCACAGAAGGTTTTCTAGGTTTTACCTGTCAGGAGGGGAAAATTCATCTTAATGAAGATATTGTATTTATTGAAAAAGAGGATCTTGGTTCAGGAAGATTTATTCCAATCATTACTGATTTTACTAGAAAATCCCAACCCATCATAAGGTACAGGCTTAATGATATATTAGTGGAGTCTAGTACAAAGTGTAAATGTGGTAGTTCCTTTATGGCTTTAGATAAGATCGAGGGACGAGAAGATGATATCTTTATCTTTGATCAAATAGGTGGAGGAAAAGTCAAATTATATCCAGATATGATTCGGCGTACTTTATTATATGTAGATGGTATCAAACAGTATCAGGTCATTCAGGTAGATGAAGAATTAATTGTATTTTACATAGAATGGGAAGACGATGACAATTGGGGCTCTGTCAAAGAAGAGTTTTGTAAGTTAATGAATCAATTCCAGATTGTACAACCTCAATTAGATATAAAAAAATATGAACATCGCATTACTCAAAAGTTGAAAAGGATAAAAAGATTATGAATAAATTAGAAATCTTAGGACATGGCACCTCTCTCGGCCAAAGGATGATTCGTTTTGGCGAGCAAAGGCGTTTCTGGTTGGGAGAAGGACAAGATCATAAGAACTTAACGATTGATGCTATTACCATAGCTCTTAATAGAGCAGGATTGTCTTTAGATGAGATAGACCTAATTGTCTTCGCCAGTGCAGTTGGGTATCAGCCCATACCGTCTACATCTTCTCTTATTAGTGAAATGTTAGGGTCGAGTAAACCTATCCCTTGTATGGATATTAATACTTCCTGTACTAGTTTTATTACTGCGCTAGATACAATATCCTATCTTATAGAAGCGGGAAGATATGCAAAAGTGTTAATTGTATCTGCTGAAGTCCCTTCTCAAGGTTTAAACAAAGATCAAAAAGAAAGTTATGAACTATTCAGTGATGCTGCAGCAGCTTTTATCATAAGTAAAACAGATAAGAACAAAGGTGTTATGTTTGCCAAGGAAAATACTTGGGGGGAAGGCGCTCATCATACGGAAATCAGAGGAGGCTTAAGTAACTTGCAAGGCCAACACTTTGATCCTTCTCGCTTACAAGACTATTTATTTGATATGAAAGGTAGAGAAGCTCTCCGTTTTACGATAAGCAAGGTCAGTCTTTTTTGTAAGGATTATGTGGCAGAAGGGGGAATCCCTCTTGAGAGTTTTGATAAGGTTATCCCTCATCAAGCGAGTAAAGCCCTTAGTTTTATAATGAAGCGACTGAATATTCCTCAGGATAAATACATTGATAATGTAGCTGATTATGGAAATATGGTAGCGGTTTCTGTTCCTTATATGCTTAGTCAAGCACTGGATAATTCTCTTGTCAAAGAAGGGGATTGTATCTTGTTGTTAGGAACGGCAGCAGGTTTAACCATTAATGGTCTGAGTCTGCTATTATGAGGGGACTAAAAGCAATATCTTCTACACTTGCTTCAATGGGGCTTATTTGTTTGAACAGGGCTTTCAAAAGTAAACCGGAATAGGATAGATATTGTCCCCATTCAGGAAACCTATCAGTGGGACTGGATATGACATCTCGTGAACGTCTAAAATCCTCTTTAAATTGTGTGTTATTTTTTCTATTGAAGATTTTCATGGCTAAGGCAATTTTATTCGCTTTTTGAAGAGGATAAATTCTTTCAGATTCCTGATCTATATAAACAGTATCTAAATGAGAGGATTGGCATAGAATATGAAATCCTGAGGTCATTCGGGGATTGCATTCTATAGGATAGTAATAACCCTCTTCTGTTTTGATAAAGTCAAAAGCTATCTGACCATGAAATCCCATATTAGTAACAAGTTTTTCAATCCATTTTTCAAGAACACTAATTTGATAATGTTCAAAAAATGTAGAAGCTCCTCCTGCTCGATATTGAGATTTATATACTGTATGAGCTTTAATATTACCATGTTGAATTACTGTATAGGAACAATACTCTTCACCCTTAATGTACTCTTGTGCTATCCAAGGATTCTCAACCGTGATTTGAGGAAGCTTTTTTTGTTTTAAATCGTTAAGGGATAAAACGCTTTCTCCAAAGCGAGAATATACTGGTTTTAAAATCCAATTTTTATCATGGTCAATAAAATCCTCTATATCACTGGTCTTATTAATCAGGATGGTATTAGGTATTTTAATATTCTTATGACTTATTTTTTTGGCTAATTTTATAAAAGAATATTTATTATGTAGGAGATTTAAAGTATCAAAACTATCGCAAAAAATATTTACATTCTTAGGAAGCCTTGACCTGTTTTGTGCAATATAAAATATTTCTTCACATGTGGGAATAAGACAATCAATATCAAATTTAATAAGACTATCTTTTAATGTTTGGACAAAGGATTCTGTCTTGTACCGTGGAGAAGGTAGTTTTATAAAGGCTCGTCCTGTATTGGAAAATCGACTCAAAGCCAGGTAATAGCTATCCGCATAATAGATGTTATGTCTTAATGCGGATAATCTTCTGCCTAAATCTAAGGTATAAGGAGCTCTGGCTCCTGTGAGGAGTATATTCATTAAAAATCTTTTTTCCTTAACATGGGTTCAAAAAATTGAGTTGCAAGGTAGTTGAGTATCTTCCAACCACGCCTTTGTTTTTTATTGGCACTACTGTCATCATACAAATTATACTCAATTATTTTCTGTGCACCCCTATTCAATTTGAAAGGACCAGCACCAGAACTTTGATTGAGTATTAAGTTTTTATCTTCAGATTCTTTCAATAACAAAAAAGATAATAAGCGATACAATCCTTCCTTTGGCGAAACGCTTAGATCATAACCAAAAAGAGGCGTAGTCATGATTTGTTCTCTGATAAAATATCCCAGTATGGCATCAATTCTTCCTTCTTTCTCTAATCCCATAAGGAAGAATGTATCAGATTTGATCGCTTTGTAAATAAATTCAGAAGTAAAATGGGGATTTAGGTTTGTGTACTTATCCAAATATAGCTGATTATACAATCCCAGTATGCGATCTATATTTTGGGTAGAAAAATCATCATTTCTAAGAACTTTGTATTCAGATCGCTCAAAAAGTTTTTTATCATTTTTATAGTCTCTCTTTTTATAAATCGAAGGATTCCAGGGTTCTGTGCAATATATTTGACGACTAGCTATCTTTTTAAAACCAAGCTTTAGACAAGTGTTTATCAGGTCCTTGTGATGTTGTTCATTTAGAGAGCGGAGCATAATAGTTTTTGTAGGGAACTTTTCCTTTATTACTTTGATGAGCTGAATCCATACCTTATTTGAAAGCTTTGGATAGAGGTTGGTAGAGAGAAACCAATTGTTAATGTACACAACATCATCAATATTTATCTTGGTATAAAAGTGATCTAAAAATTTTATTAAGAGCTTTGATATGAACCTAAGTGTCCTTGAGGAAATGAGTTCCACTTCTTCTCTTGCATAAACAATGTAATGACTGTAAGGGGAACATACATAACAATTGGGTTTATCTGAGTCTGGAATAGCAATGGGAATCCACTGGTCCTCAATGTTGACAAAATATAACTGTGCCCAAACATTTGATATATCTGTATTAATGTTGTAAGAGGGACTTTCATTATAGAAGAATCTGTGAGTATAATCCTTGGTTAAGGATTTGTGCGATAAGAATTCTTCAGCAGTTAAAATATCCATGCCTTTGTAAAAGTAGCCTATTGTTCTAGTGATAACAATAAACTTTGTATATTCTGGAGTTAAAATGGAGAAAAAAGTAACCTTTTCAGTTAAAGCCTTAATAATAAACGATAACAAGTTTTTGGCTCTACGACGTAATTATCCGAACCCCTCTGTGTGGGAGTTGCCTGGTGGTCATTTGGAATATGGAGAAACCGCTCCAGAAGCATTGATCAGAGAGATCAAGGAAGAAGTGAATTATCATGTAAAACCACTTCGCTTTGTTGATACCTGGGATTCCTATTTTCCTAATAGACAGATAACAGGGATTATCTATTTATGTCAGTTGAATTCTGATATCAATGATTTACGTTTATCTGAGGAACATGGGGAATACCGATGGTTATCATGTGACAGCAAAGAATATGAACTCTTAGCACCTACTTTTGCTTCTAGAATTATACATTGGGATTGGTCCACCTTAATCAAATAGACAAAATGTTTTTATAAAATCCTGAGGGTAATATTTCAATGTTTTTTACAGCTTCTGCAGGAAATAGTTTTTTTGTTAAATATTGAATTTTAATAGCCTGAGTAGAAGCATTCATATCTCCTTCTTCTAATCCTTTGCCTAAGGGTACATTATTAGGGGTAACCAGAGAGTTGTGAATATGCCGTGAGAAGCCTCCATCTTTTTTGTAATATAGTCTTAGGTTCCTCCATGTAATATTCAATATAAGATCTATGTCTTTCTTAGGTATCTCTCCTAGTTGGGGAGTGATGGCATCTAGTAAATCCATAACGTTACGTGTCCAACACATGTCTTCAGATGTATCGTTAACCAAAGTGTATTTCATATAGTCATATACCCTGTCTGCCAAAGGGAAGGGTATGTTTAATTTCTTAAAAAACAAGGATAATTTAAACGCCCCAGATATTTTTAGGTATGGGCGTCCCTCTCCCCACATACCTGTTTGTGAATCCTGTTTTTCTTCCAGGAATTGCATCACACAATTCAGGAACTCTTTCTTATCTTGTTGTTCCATTAATTGAAAATATACAGAAGTGGCAGATATGTTATCACAAGCCATCCAAGGGTTATCCCAAGGTCGCTCAACAAGCCAAGTTTTTAAACTATCCAAGCTTTTTAAATGAAGAGGTAAATTCTTTGTTACTAGACTCTCTGTTGGATATAAAGGTTTACCTCCTAGAATGTATAAACTTTTCAAACTATACATTAAGGCACGAGCTACCATCCTATCATATTGCTTCATGTCATTATGGGAATCAATAAAATAACCTGTATCTAATTGCTTTTGTTGAAAAAAAAGGATGAGTTTTTTTACCATTTCATCAGGCATCGAATCCATTAGTTTTACATTTGTAAGTATGTCTAATGCTTGGGCTGTAGATTCAATATCCGGGTTAAACTCTGGAGAATCTTTTGCACTTTTAGAGTAGTAAAATCCGCCTATAACGGGATCATATAAAGAAGCTAACCAAGGAAAAAAGTTACCAAACAAAGGATCTTTATACATATTATTCCACCTCTGAGAGAGTTTTTCAAAGGGTAAAAGTTATAGTATCCCCTTGAAAAGGATAAAAAAACAAGTCAGCCCTGGAAGCAACGGGTTTGAACACTTTTCTTTACCTCCAGGGCTATCGACATGGGTTACCGCAGATCGGTAATATTAGTAAGTTGTTCTCAAGATATACTAGTTTTCTATAAAAATCTGATCAGTTATTAATAGATTTACACTATTGCTCTTATATTTTAATATAAAACTATGAATTTTGAACGCTCCTTATTTAATAAAGGTCAAGTTGATTTCTATATCTCTTCTCGTAGACTTTCTGCTTCCCAACCTAAACATGAGCATAGTTTTTATGAGATTCTTTACATAACAGAAGGAGAAAGGGATTTCTTAGTTGGAGATCGCATTTTTCAGGCTAAGAAGGGAGACTTTATTTTCATTGGACCTCATGTGTTGCATACAGCAACCATTAACAATAGTTCTGAGTGTGATTGTTTGCTCGTATATGTAACAGAAGGGTTTCTGAAAAGGACAGGCTGTACAGAATGTTTAGAAGCTTGGGGGCAAAAGGATAAGTTCCATTTACAGCTGCCTCTCAAGGAGCAGGAAGATGTAGGTTTTCTATTGCGTCATACCCTGTTTGAAGGGCATCATCAGGAATGGGGATATTCTGTTATGATGACATCATTTTTAATGAGGATGATCATTATCATAGGCCGTTCTTATGATCATAATAGGGAATTAAAGAATTGTCAGCTTAGTCCAAAACAGGAGAAGGTCGCTAGAATCCTAGGTTATCTTCAACAGAATTATCAGAATGAATTGAACCTGCAAATGATTGCGGATAAATTTTATCTTAGTTCACCTTACCTGAGTAAAATATTTAAAGAGGTAACAAATTATAATTTTGTGGAGTATTTAAATTGTTTGAGGGTAAGTGAAGCCAAAAAACTACTTAAAAACAAAAAAAATAAAATTATAGATGTAGCCTCAGAGGTAGGTTTTGGAAGTATCACCCATTTTGGTAAAGTTTTTAAAGAAGTGACCGGACATCCTCCTCGATATTACAGACATACTCCATAAAAATTATTAGATTCTATTGCAATTAAAAGGGTACTTGGATCATCCTTGAGATAACACTAAACAAGGAGAATTTAAATGCCAATGAAGAAATTCTTTCCATTGACTATTTTAGCTGTTGTAGTTTTATTAGCCTCTTGTGCTAATGATTCTAATAACACAGCCCCCCTGGATATTCGTATCTTACATATGAATGATACCCATTCCCATTTTGAAAGTATCCAACAGGATCTTACTTTTGATGAGATTGGTACTGTTCGAGCTCAAATAGGAGGAATGGCTGAAATCAGTACCATTCTTAATGAACTACGTTCTGAAAGAGAAAATGTTCTTACGTTACATGCTGGTGATGCCATAATGGGTACAACCTATTTTACTTTTTTTAATGGGAACGCAGAAGCTGATGTTCTTAATGCCATGGGCTTTGAGGCTCTATCGATTGGTAACCATGAGTTTGATTTGGGTGATGAATTTTTAGCAGAGCTAATCCAGAAATTTGATTTTCCAGTCATCAGTGCTAATGTAGTACCTGATAAAGGTAATGTCCTTGATGGATTATTTTCCCCTTATATTATTAAAGAATTTGATGGTCAGAAGATTGGGATTATTGGACTTACTATTGCACAAAAGACTAAAGAATCTTCAAGTCCTAGTGATGAGATACAATTCCATGAAGAAGCAAAAACTGTTCAGAAGTATGTTGATGTTCTTAAGAAAAAGAAGATTAAAAAAATCATTGTACTGGCACATGATACTTATGAAAAGGTAAGTGCTTGGGCTCCTCTTGTCACAGATGTTGATGTTATTGTTTCTGGAGATTCTCACACCAAATTAGGCGAGCTTGATTCTTATGGTCTTGTTTCTGAAGGTTCCTATCCAACAGTAACGACCTCAAAGAATGGTGATCCTGTCTATATCGTTCAAGCTTGGGAATATGGTAAAATGTTAGGAGCTCTTGATGTGACTTTTGAAGGTGACATTGTAACTTCTGCTTCTGGTCATCCTTATATACCAGTCAGTGCTGAATTAAAGGTTGATTCTGGTAATAATGATGATAAAGGGAACCCTCAATTCGTAGAGGTAAATGGTGATGAACTGGCGAAATTACAGGAAACAGTAGAGGCTTCAGGTATATTCACCATTGTATCTCCTGATCCTAGTATTGAAGGTATTATCAAAGGATACAATGATATGAAAGGGGAAGCTGAAATGGAAGTGATAGCTTCAGTTAGTGAGAACCTTGGTCATAATCGTATACCTGGCGATGGACGAGATGGTTATGTCTTACCTTTGGGATCTGATA
This sequence comes from Spirochaeta cellobiosiphila DSM 17781, assembly GCF_000426705.1. Lineage (NCBI taxonomy): Bacteria > Pseudomonadati > Spirochaetota > Spirochaetia > Spirochaetales > Spirochaetaceae > Spirochaeta > Spirochaeta cellobiosiphila. Next base: position 57,201 of record NZ_AUFW01000017.1, on the reverse strand, counting down.
TTGCTCCTATCGTAGCCAAAGCTTTCTATGAGATAGACCCCAAAGCAGATCTGTCCATTCAGAATGGTGGTGGTGTACGGATCAGTATTCCTGCTGGTGATTTAACGATGAAGGAAGCATATGAATTACTACCTTTCTCTAATACTATGTATGAGATAAATATGACCGGTGCCGAAATCGTTCAAGTCATGGAAGATGCTCTATCCAATGCTTTGGATAATGGGTCAACAGGAAGTTTCCCTTATGCTTATGGTATTCGCTATGATGTTGATGCTACTAAGGACGCGTATAGTCGAATCAATAATATGGAAATCTTGGACAGAAAAACTGGCGTTTGGAGTCCTATAGAAATGGACAGCTTTTATGTTGTTTTGACAAATGATTATATCGCAAGTGGTAAAGACGGTTATGTTACATTCAAGACTGTTCAAGATGAACGTGGTAATGGATACGATACTATGACTGATTATGCTTTAAGCTTTATCAAATATGCCAGGGAACTAGAAAGTGCAGGTAATGATTTATCTAAGCTATCCAAGGAGGAGTTCCCTATGAAGTCTTATATTCCTAATAAGTAATTAAGTGGAATAAAATCCTTAAAATAAAAACCCATTAGGTAGCAGCCTAATGGGTTTTCCTTATATAAAATTAAGAATATTAAGTCAGTTTATTCATCCTACCCACTTATAGTAGACAGAATCCTTCTCATCGCAAGAAGATCCACAATTACAGCTTTTACAGGGAAGGGGAACTTTATATTCCTCAACAAGATGGCGTTGTTGTAGTAAATGAAGGGATAATCTAACCATCTCTTTATCTTCTTTCAGCATTCCCACGATTTGTAATAGAGAGGCTTCTTTATGATCTCTTAGGAAACTTCTTACTTCTTTCACTAACATAATTATTCTCCTTATTGGACTAAGGCTTTGTTCTCTTTTCTTCCTAGAATATACAAACCAACTATGATGAAGGCCAATAGCAGCATGGCAACGCCAATCATTATAAGATTATGTCCTACTGTGACTTGGTAGTATGTGACTGAGACTATCCAACCTAATAGGGTTAAATATGCAGCGTTTAACGAACCAAGGAAGGGGCCTGCTTCTTTCCATACAGCACCAAAGGCCGCAACACAAGGGAAGTAGAGTAAAATAAACAAAAGGTAAGCATAAGCTTGATTTGGACCTTTTGAAAAATACTTTTGCATTTGCTGGAATAACCCAGAATCTGCACCAATCTCATTAGCAAGCGCTGTTTCGTCTGATTCTGAAAGAACACCTAATCCTAGAGGATCTGCAATGGCTGTCCATATACCGGATAGTGCATCAGGTATGGACAAGAAGGCATCACTGATTCCCGCCCAGAAGTCAAACTCCTCTTCTTCTTCACCAGATTCGATGGCTGCTAGCTGTCCATATAGAGAGTTCAATGTTCCTACTACTGCTTCTTTAGCAAATAGTCCTGTAAAAAGTCCTACTGTAGCAGGCCAGTTTTCTTTTTCAATTCCCATAGGTGTGAACACAGGTGTGATCGTTTTACCAATGGCAGCCAAAAGCGAGTCTTCACTATCTTCATTACCAAAAGTACCTTTTGTACTAATCGAATTAAGTAAACTCAAGATGGCAACGACGATTATAATGGCTTTTCCAGATCGTAAAACAAAAGATTTTAACCTATCCCAGGTATGAATAATAATATGCTTTAGTCTAGGTGCGTGATAGGGGGGGAGTTCCATAACAAAGTAGGAAGCTTCTCCTCTAAATAAAGTATTCTTCATTAGTAAACCAGTCAGTACAGCAAAGATAATACCTGCTACATAGATAGAGAATACAATTAAACCGCCATTCTTAGGAAAAAAGGCCGCCACGAATAATGCATATACAGGTAACCTGGCACCACAGGACATAAAGGGAGCCATGAAAATCGTTAGTAATCTATCTTTCTTATTTTCCAAAGTTCTTGTTGCCATTACGGCAGGAACAGTACAACCGAAACCAACCAATAAAGGAACAAAGGACTTACCTGGTAAGCCAATAAATCGCATGAATCTATCCATAACAAAGGCTGCTCGTGCCATATAACCACTATCTTCAAGCAGAGAAAGCATAAAGAACATCATGAATACTATTGGAATAAAGGTTGATACTGTTTGAATACCTCCACCAATACCATTAGCTAATAAAACAACGAGCCATTCAGGTGAACCTATATTGGTAAGTAAAGTGCCAAAGCCATCAACAAAAATAGTTCCAAAAAAGATATCAAAGAAGTCAATGAAAGCTCCACCTACGGTAATGGTTAACCAGAATATTAAGTACATAGCCCCTAGGAATAAAGGAATTCCAAGGAACTTGTTCAAGACCCACTTATCGATTTTATCTGTTGTGGATTGTCTGTTTTCTAAACGTTTAATACATTGTTTGGCGATACCATGAATGAAGCCGTAGCGGGCATCGGCTGCAATAATGTCTACGGAATCATCTAAAATTGATTCGATTTCATTTTTTTCTTTATCGATAACTTCATGCGTGATCTCTTCATTGGCTATAGTTTTTTCTATTACCCAACTATCATCTTCAAGAATTTTGATGGCCACCCATCGTGTATCAACGCCTAAGTCTTTGGCTGTCTTAGTTAGACCACTTTGTAACTTAGCGATGCTGTCTTCTAGTTCATTTGGATAAGCCACAGAAGAGTTTGAGACTTTTGTGTTTTTAAGTGCCTTGAGTATTTCTTCTTTGACATTTTTTATGTCATTGTTCTGAACCGCAGATATGCCGATCACAGGTATAGAAAGAGTCTTAGAAAGCTCTTTTAAATCTATTTGAATTTTATTCTTTTCAGCCATATCCATCATGTTAAGCACAAGGAATACTGGCACATTCATTTCAATAAGTTGTGTTGTGAGGTAGAGATTCCTTTCCAGGTTTGTGGCATCAATGATGTTCACTATCATAGAAGGTTCGCCACTAAGCGCATAATCTCTCGCTGCTTTTTCATCTTCAGACTGGGCAGAGAAGGAATAGATTCCCGGAAGATCCACTACAGTTACTTTATCTTCACCATAAGTAAAATGTCCTTCTCTTTTCTCGACGGTAACACCAGGCCAGTTTCCTGTTCGTATTTTACCACCAGTTAAACCGTTGAATAAGGTCGTTTTACCACAGTTCGGATTGCCAACTAGTGCGATTGTCTTACTCATGGCTGACCTCTTCAAATTTGAGTATTTGTGCTTCTTCCTTACGAAGTGATAATTTAAACCCTCTCACGAGAATTTCTACTGGATCACCCATAGGGGCTACCTTTGTCAGTTCTACCTCTGTTCCACGTGTTAAGCCCATGGATAATAATTTTTGGCGATAAGTGGGGTTATCTTTTTCATAGCCGCTTATCACGACTTTATCTCCTACGTGGAGATCTTGAATGGTCGCCATTCCCTGCCTCCTGAATTGATGGTTCTGTGTGAGTAATAAAAAATTTATTCAGTAGTATTATGTTAGTTAGGCTGAACCATGATACGATTCAACATTCCGTGGCTAATCATAACCCTAGTATTGTTGACCATTACAAGACAGGGACCTTCTCCTGCCTTTCGTATCATTTTTATTGTCTGACCGGGAATCAATGCTTGGCTAATACATTTTTCTTTAAATTCTCCACCACCTCTTAGATTACTGATGATTAATTCATCATTATCCTGGGCAAATAGTAATGGAAATTCTGGTGCTTTTGTATTGTTCATAATAGATCTCCTTGAAGTAGTAATCCTTTACTTACTTAGATCTTCCTAATATTAGTAGTTACAGACCTTTTATCTTAAGTCATATTAATCCTTATAATATTAGAAGATCAATACGTTCTCACATGCTATTAGTCAAGTATCAAATAACGGTTATTGCCTGACGATAATTAGTTATTAACTAACATTAACACTGTCCTCCCATAGTAGATAGCCTTAAAGATATTAGTCAAGGCTAATTTTCATTTATATGGATAAATTAAGCGCAAACTTCCTCTTTTGTTGTACTACGTTTTAGATAACGTTTGCACTGTTCCATTCTGCTATATCCTAAGAGTGTCCCCAGAATAAAGTCCTCTTCATTTGTGAACTCGTTTAGTGGTTTGTGGATGAATTGACTGATAAGTTCAACACATTCCGATTCTCCAAAAAAGAGATTATATCTAGAGGGAGTAACTTCCTGTATGACATAAGCCATATGTGAGTTCTCCAACTTTTGAATAGATTTCTCCAATTCTTTTTTGTGAATTGTATGAAGGACGAGATTACGTAGACCTTTTTGAAGTTCATAAATGTGGTGACATAGTATTTTCATCTTCATCTCCTAGAGGGAAGGGCCTACAGGTGGACAAACCTGCAGGCCCGTATAAAACAATAGAAAAGTGTGTGTGACTACATTTGGGCTTTAAGGGAACCCACCCATTCTTCTACTCGTTCTTGTGTCTTGTCTGATTGATTGTCCTCATCTATAGGAAGACCGATAAACTTGCCATCAACCAGAGCTTTAGACTCATCAAAATTGTATCCTTCAGGACCCACCATTCCTAGGAAAGAAGCTCCCGTAGATTGGATAGCTTCATATATAATTCCAAGAGAATCTACAAAGGTGTCTGGATAGCCTTCTTGATCACCCGTTCCGAAGAAAGCTATTTTCTTTCCTGTTAAATCTAGTTTTGCTAGTTCATTTATTTTTATTTCCCAATCATCTTGTAGATCACCCATTCCCCAAGTTGAGGATCCCAGGAGAAGGATGTCATAATCTAAAAAGTCTTTAACACTTGCATCACTAATGTCCTGCAAGTCAGCTTCTGCTAAAAGTTCTTTTATTTTTTCTGCAACTGTTTCTGTATTTCCTGTTGTAGAACCATAAAAAATCCCAATCTTTGCCATTACTTATATCCTTTTGGTTAATACCAGTTAACTTGTTCTCTCATTATTAGATATATAGATCACAATTGTCAAGATTAATTAGGGTTAACAATGTTCATTATTTTTGTTTTGCTGGAACGAGGTAATAAAGTAAGACGGCTCCACCACTAATCAGTATACCTACTATACTTAATAAACTAGGTTCTTCTTCGGGGAGAATCACCCAAGAAAGCAAAGCACCAAACACTGGAATAATAAATTTCCAAAAACTAAGTTGGGATACTTTGACGTCTTTATCAGCCAATAGGTAATACCATAGGCTAAACGCGCCTGTTGAGAGGAATATTAGCCAACCTAAAGCAGCCCAGAATATTGTATTATGGGGCAAAACAAAACTGTTATGATTCGTTAGGACTGTCAGCAGAATGAGAAACGACCCTCCCAACATGAACTGCAAGGAATTAAGCGCAAAGGGATTCAAGTTCTTATCACGTTTCTTGGCCACTAAAATACTGGCAAATGAGGATGATAATACAGAGATCAATAGTAATAGAAGACCTAATAGGTAAAACATGTCTCTATTGGCGGAGAATCCTTTGGGTATTGCTAATATTACCACACCAAATATTCCAGCTCCAATGGTCAAGGCTTTGGCTTTGTTCATTTTGTCATCGTGAAAATAAAAATGACTTAATACCGCCGCGGCCAAAGGACCAATCCCGACCACAATGGCTCCCGATGCTCCATCAACTAGGTTCATTCCAAAAGTAAAGGCTCCATATTGTAATGCTGTTTGGATAAACCCTAAAGGAATTGCAATCTTAAATAGTTCTTTGATTTTTTTTTCCTTAAGGATAAAAGGTGATAGAACCAACCCCGCAGAAAAGAAGCGGACACCAGCTAATGGTAAGGGTTGCCAATAAGCAAGGGCATATTTAATAACTGCAAATGCTGAAGACCACAAAAGGCAAGCGAGGATGGCTAATAAGTGTTGTTTTATTTTCATCCGTGCATATTACACAGGAAAGACGCCTGTAGATAAGTATTTATCACCTCTATCTGGAAGAATTATAACAAGTGTTTGTCCTGTAACCTGGCTGTCTACCTTGAGTGCTGCTGCTACATTACCACCTGCACTGATTCCGCAGAAGATTCCTTCCTGAGAAGCCATCTTTCTGGTTATATCTTCTGCTTCTTCCTGGGATACATACTGTATTGAGTCTATTTGATCACCTGAATAGATTTTAGGTAAATATTCTTTTGCCCATTTTCGTATCCCTGGTATATTAGCACCTTCTAAAGGTTGTACTCCTATGGATATTAGGGAGGGCTTTTTTTCTTTTAGATATCGTGTTGTTCCTACTAAGGTTCCTGTTGTTCCCATGGTAGCAAAGAAGTGGGATACTTCTCCATTAGTCTGTTTCCATATCTCTGGTCCAGTACTCAGGTAGTGAGCCTCTGGATTGTGATAATTGCCAAACTGATCAAGCTTGATTGCCTGCTTACGAGATGCCATTTCATCTGCTAGATCTATGGCTCCCTCCATACCTTTTGATGCCGGTGTCAGAATGACTTCTGCTCCATAGGCTTTCATGATGGCGATTCGTTCTTTACTTGAGTTTTCAGGCATTATAAGCTTGTACTTGTAACCTTTTATAGCTGCAGCCATAGCTAGGGCTATGCCTGTATTTCCACTAGTGGCTTCAACTAAAGTGTCTCCAGGTTGTATAAGTTTTTCTTCTTCTGCTTTAACAATCATGTTGTAAGCCGGGCGATCTTTAACTGATCCGGCAGGGTTGTTTCCTTCGAGTTTGACTAAAAGAGTGTTTTTACCTGAACCCAGTTTTTGTAATTTAATTAGGGGTGTATTCCCGATTATATCTTTAACCGTCAAGTAATTCATGTTATTCTCCAGTTTATCTATCAGAATGATAGAGTAAGTCTTGTCTTAAAAATAAGGGGGAATCAATGAAAAAGCAACGGTTTCAAACTAAAGCTGTAAGAACAAAAGTCGAAAGTAGTCAGTATGGAGAGTTCTCTTCCCCTATCTATATGACTTCTGGCTACCAATTTGAAGATGCGGAAGATGCACGTGCTAGATTTACAGGGGAGAAGGATGACAACATATATTCTCGTTACTCAAATCCTTCCGTGTCTGAGTTCATCCTCAAGTTGGCGAGTTTGGAAGGTGCTGAAGACGGTATTGGTACCTCTTCAGGTATGGCGGCTGTCTTCGGAACCTTTGCTGGTTTATTAAATGCAGGTGATCATTTTATTGCTTCCCGAAGTTTGTTTGGTTCTACTGTTTCTGTGATTAATCAGATACTTCCGAGATGGAACATAACCGCATCTCTAGTGGATCCTTCCAACCCTGATTCCTGGACCAGTCAAATCACCACAAGGACGAAACTCTTCTATCTGGAAACACCAACAAATCCAGTATTAGATTTAATAGATTTAGAATTAGTATCTGAATTTTGTAAGAAAAATAAATTGATTATGGTTGTTGATAATTGTTTCGCTAGTCCCTATGTTCAGCAACCACTTATCTGGGGTGCTGATATTGTCCTTCATTCTGCAACTAAATATATCGATGGACAGGGGCGATCTATGGGAGGAGCTATACTTGGCAAGTCAGAACTTCTAGAACCTATTCGCTTTTTTTGTCGTCAGACAGGACCTGCTTTAAGTCCCTTCAATGCCTGGGTATTAAGCAAAAGTCTAGAAACCCTTCCTGTCCGAATGAGGGCTCACAGTGAAAATGCATTAGAGATCGCCAAAAGACTTGAAGTACATCCTCTAGTGAACTGGGTTAAGTACCCGCACCTTCCCTCCCATCCTGCTTACTCTGTTGGGGTTAAGCAAATGAAAACAGGAGGGGGTATGGTGGCCTTTGAGATAAAGGGAGGTGTCGAACAGGGCCGCAAGTTTTTAGACCATTTGAAAATGTTCAGTCTGGTAGCTAATCTTGGTGATTCTAGATCTATTGCGACTCATCCTGCTTCCACAACTCATTCTAAACTATCAGAACAGGAACGCTTAGCAGCGAATATAACAAATGGATCCATACGATTAAGTATAGGATTAGAGGATGTGGAAGACATATGGGAAGATCTTCAACAAGCTCTTCAACAAAAATAGAATAACTAGATTAAGGAAAGGCTCTCTTTGTATGCTTTTCCTGCTTCCAGACCAATACTATAACCAGCTTCCAGTTTATTGATATCAATGGTCATGCGGGACACATCAAAATCATCGGAAGGGGCAATAGTGTGTATTGTACAATCTGATGGAGGATTGTTAATGAAATCTAAAGATTCATTGTACACTTCATCTCGTATGTTCATAGCATTCCTAATCCCCTCGCTTCTATAGATGATTTTGGATAATGGTTTGGAAAGCTTTGATTTTTTCTTGCGATAACCTGCTTTTTGGGAAAGGACAACTGTAATGTTTCTCGCTCCCATTTCGTAGGCTTTTTTAACTGGTATGGGATCAGCGACTCCTCCATCAAACATTCTTCTGTTATTGTAGAGCGCTTGTCCTCTATAAGCTAAGGGCAGGGCACAAGAACCTTTTAATAGCTGGATCAAATTATCTTTATCCGCTCGAATGTATTCTGCAATACCCGTATCTTCCGGTGTTACAACAATATAAAAAGTACATTCTTGTTTTGAAAAGGTATCAAAGTCATAGGGGATCTCTTTAAGAGTGATATCCCATAACCAATCAAGATCCATCATACTTCCGCCAGTGAAAGCACGCTTTTTATTAATAAAATCTGGGCGACAGGAGTAATCAACAATTACTCGATAACTTCGCTTAAGTTGGTTAGACATCCAGCTCGATAGGTTCGTCGATCCAGCAGACACTCCTAAGCAAAAATCAAAGTCCTTAAGATTATTGAGAAGAAAAGAATCCAAGACTCCAGCGGCAAATACACCACGCATTCCTCCACCTTCGACAACCAAAGCTTTTTGTTTCATATCCTGCCTCCATCTAAGGAATAACATAAAATACACATAATGTGAATTGCTACACTAGGAGTGTTAATGATAGTTTGTTGATAAAAAAACTCAACAAATAGGGAAATTGATCTCTCTTCCCTCTATTCAATGATTGGTATTCTCTGGCATAATTCTCGCGCTATGAAGAAGATAGGTTTTCAAACATTAGGCTGTCGCCTAAACCAATACGAAACAGATTCACTTGTCACCAGCTTTACAAAGGCTGGATATGATGTTGTTCCTTTTGAAGAAGAAGCTGATGCTTATATTATTAATACCTGCACAGTTACCAATAAGAGTGATAGAAAAAGCAGAAATACTGTAAATAAAGCCAAGAACAGAACTGAGAACCCAGTGGTTGTTGTTACTGGATGTTATGTCGATTCTGATAGAGAGGCTTTAGAAGCAGCAGAAGGCATAACCTATGTCGTTGATAATGATAGAAAAAGTGAAATATTCTCCATTGTGGATGCTCACTTTAAAGGCGAGTTTATTCAGCCTACGAATTTAGTGGGTGATCGTTTTGCATATAATACCGCTGTAGATGGTTTCCATACGAGAGGAATGATAAAGATCCAAGATGGTTGTGATAATTTTTGTACCTTCTGTATTATCCCTCATGTTCGCGGACGGGCCGTAAGTCGTCCTGTAGATAAAATCCTTGATAATGTTAAAAAAGCTGTAGCCCAAGGTTTTAAAGAAGTTGTCATAACTGGTGTTAATATCAGTAGATACAATTATGAAGGCGTTAGTTTTGAAGATCTCATTGAACAGATACTTAATCTGGATCTGGATTTTCGATTAAGAATCTCAAGCATGGAACCAGAAATGATAGGGGATAAGTTTTACAAATTACTAAATCACCCCAAAATGACTCCCCATTTACATTTATGTTTACAGAGTGGAAGTGAAAAGACTTTGTTAAAAATGCGTCGTCAATATACCTATCAACAATATAAGGATATTGTGACCAAAGTCAGATCTACAAATGATAACTTTCATATAACAACAGATTTAATAGTCGGATTTCCTGGTGAATCTGACGAAGATTTTAATGAAACGATTAGTGCTATTCGAGAAATAGGCTTTGGACATGTTCATACTTTTCCTTATAGTCGTAGGAAAAACACTAGAGCAGATAGAATGATTGATCAGATTCCCGAATCTGTAAAAAAAGATAGAGCAGAGCAAATCAGGAATGCTTCAGAAGAGTGTAAAAGAATATATGGTCAAAGCTTAATAGGACAAACAGAAAGAGTTTTGATTGAAAAAGTGATTGATGGTATGGCCCAAGGTTACGGTCAGCATTATGTTCCCATACAATTTCCCTGGGATGGAAGCAATAATGAGTTCGTGAATGTAAATATCCTTGGGCTTAGTGAGGGGGATGATCCGCATTTAATAGGTGCAACTTGCTAATCGAATAATCCTTAACTAGAATGGTAGAGAGGAGTTCATGAACAAGTACATTATTCTTGCTATTTTCTTTCTGCCATTTAACCTCTTTTCCCAAAGTCAGAATGGGGATGAATGGAATTTAGGATTGACAACGGGTGTTATTATTCCTTTTGGAATCCTGGCTGATGTTACTGATAGTTTTATGGTGCTTGGTGGCTTTCAACTTAACTCTCCCAAGAAAAATATTCTTTATTTTAGTTATCAACAGGATTTTTCTGGTGTATCAGCTTCTGCTGAATCTGAATTGAATGAGTTATTCTACTTGCAATCAAGGTTAATGTTGGGATTAAGTTTTCACCTCCAGGGTGATCTGTATCTGATTCCCCTGGCCGGTCCTAGTTGGCTTTGGTTGAAAGGATCGATTAAAGATACGGAGGGCCATCTGGAGGCTCAAAAGAAGGACTCCTTTTGTATGTCCTATGAGGTTCGTCTTCCTTTTTTGTTGGGAGATTTCTATTTTTTAGAACCATATTGGGGAGTAGATGTCGCATCGGATGAAGAAAATAGTACTTACATTCGTGCAGGTCTTTCTATTACTTATTAAATAAACTGTTCCATTTTTGTGGTACAGGACTTACCAATTCTATTCTAGTTCCATCGTGCGTTGAGAAAGACAAATAAGCACTATGTAAGGCTTGGCCTGGTAATATAAGATCTGTTTTATCTTTATCTGTTAATTCATCATTCATCAACTTTATGAAATACTGCTCATCTAAACCATACACTTTGTCTCCCACAACTGGATATCCTAGGGAAAATAAGGTACTTCTAATTTGATGCATTCGTCCTGTGTGAAGTGTGGCTTCCAATAAACTAAAATCCTTATTTTGTTGAATGGTTTTAAACTCTGTACGAACTTTCTGACCTTGTGTGCTTAAAGAGTCCGCATCTGAAATAAACTTTCTCTTCTTACGAATACTACTCTTTTCATCTTTTATAAGAAAACCAGAGGCATCTAAGTATTCGGGAAATGTCCCATGTACCAGCACTTTATACTTTTTGGTGATTCCTTTATTGATGCCTAAATTGTAATAGTATTTGCCATTGCTGTCATTTATTACAACTATCATAAGACCAGATGTTTCTCTATCTAGTCGGCTTAACATATGAACATTGGGATAGGTATCTTTGAGTAAATACCATAGGGTATTTTTATAATATATACCCCCAGGGTGACAGGGAAGATTATAAGGTTTATCAATTATTAGTATATCTCTACTGTTATGGACTATACTGTAATTAGTATTGACTTCAGGTTCAACTAAGTTTTCCGGTTCATAGCTAATAACATCATTCTGATTTAAAACATAATCAAGATGAGTTATCTGACTATTAACTTTCACTCTATGGTGGACAATGTTGCTAGTCCACTCAGTTCTTGAATGGTAGGTAAAACGGTTGGTAAGCCAGTCTAGAAGATTTATGCCCCTTTCTGACTTAGTTATTTGGACTTTTCTAGACATGTGATTACCTTATAGAGAATCTTTTTTTTACACAAGGATGAAAATATGGAGTGGTCAGAATTATATCCCCAATTATATATCTTGCCAGTGAAGCGATCAGTGATTTATCCTTCCATGGCTAATACGATTCAAGTTTCAAAAGAATTGGGATACCATTTATATGAAAAGAGCTCAAAAAATGACAACTTTATTTTAGCTTTTACTTCCAAGGATGATGACACTCCTGACGAAGGATGGTCTCCTGATGATCTGTATGAGGTTGGTATCTTAGCAAAGATAGACTTTATAGATGAGAAAGGATCTTATGTTGAGTTAAAAGTCAGGAATCTTCATAGAATAAAACGGCTGAATTGGGAACAAGAGGATAATTTATATAGTTGTTCTTTCGAAGTTCATAACGATATCAATGATTTAGACGAAGAGGGGCAAAGCGTTTATATGGCCTCTATAAAGGCTATAAGTGCGGATATTCTAGGTATGCTTGATGGAATGGATCATCTTGATCAACGAATTCAAGAACAAACAGAATTAGGCACCTTATTGCATTATGTATCACAACACTTAAATCTAAGCCGTAAGGAAAAGCAGCAAATTCTAGAAATGCGTTCACTGAAAGCCAGAACTCTTCATGTTCTGGATGAGATGGTTAGGCATAAAGAAAGTATAAAGCTTCAAGTGGAATTGGCAGATCGTGTTTCTGAACAGGCAAGCAAAATCCATAGAGAGAATCTTCTCAAAGAGCAAATGCGTGCCATTCAAGAGGAATTAGGTGATAAGGGTGATGGTAAAAGTTATGATGAACGTATAGAGAAAGCTCATCTACCAGAACATGCCCTTAAAAGAGCTAGAGAAGAAATAAGGAAATTAAATTCCACTAGTCCCGGGTCACCAGATGCACATATCATACAGAACTATCTTGATTTAATTCTTACTTTATCCTGGGAGACTCCTGAGCCTGTGGATTTTGAATTGGATAGAGCAAGGGCCATATTAGATGAAGACCATTTTGGGTTAGAGAAAGTAAAAAAGCGAATCATCCAGCACTTAGCTGTTATGAAACGAAAGAAAGATAAAATGGGTAGTATCTTACTATTGGTTGGTCCTCCTGGTGTTGGAAAAACTAGTCTTGGTAAGAGTATTGCTAAGGCTCTCAGTCGTCCCTTTGTTCGTGTTAGTTTAGGAGGGGTCAAGGATGAATCAGAAATTCGTGGCCATAGACGTACCTATGTGGGCGCATTGCCAGGACGTATCATAGAAGGGATGAAAAAAGCAGGGGCAAGTAATCCTGTCTTTGTACTAGATGAAATCGATAAATTAGCACAATCCTACAACGGCGATCCTGCTAGTGCATTATTAGAGGTCTTAGATCCAGAGCAAAACGACACTTTCTCTGATCACTTTTTGGAAATTACCTATGATTTATCAAAGGTGTTTTTCATTGCCACAGCTAATAATCTATCCTCCATTCCCGGTCCTTTGTTAGATCGGATGGAGTTGATTCAGTTATCCGGTTATACAGACTTGGAAAAAGAAAGTATTGCTGAAAAGCATCTTATCAAATCTGTATGGACTGAGCATGGCTTGAGGGATGATGAGATTGATTTACCAGAATCAGTCTTAAAAGAAATCATTCAAAAATACACTCGTGAGGCAGGGGTCCGAGACCTAAAGAGGAAGTTAGAAGGTCTTAGCCGATATGCTTTGGAAAAAATCTTATCCCATGAGGAAGGTACCCCTTTCAAAGTTACAGTGGATCATCTACCTAAAGCTTTAGGTAGAGAAGTGTACATCCCGAATGTATCAGGATTAAACAATCCTGCTGGAGTGGTAACAGGGTTAGCATGGACTCCCGTTGGGGGAGATATCCTTTTTATTGAAGCTAATGCTTCATTAGGTAAAGGGGGAATGACTATCACAGGTCAGCTTGGGGATGTTATGAAAGAATCTGCTCAGATAGCTCTATCTGTAGCTAGAAGTGGACCTTTGGCAGAATCAATGAATCTATATTTGGACAAGAATATTCATTTGCATGTTCCTAATGGTTCTGTTCCCAAAGATGGTCCTAGTGCTGGTATTGCTATGTTCTCAGCTTTTGTTTCATTATTCTTGAATAAGAAGGTTGATCCCAAACTAGCCATGACAGGGGAAGTAACATTGAGTGGCAGAGTCTTACCTATTGGAGGGGTTAAAGAAAAACTCATTGCCGCCCATAGGAGTGGAATACAAAGAATCATTCTCCCTGCAAAAAACAAAAAAGACCTAAAAGATCTTCCAAGTGAAGTTCTGAATGCTTTAAAGATTAGTTTTGCAGAAAATACAAAGGATGTATTAAAAATAGTCTTTGGTATTGAAAATAATGGGGTTGAGCTTCCTCTCTTTATGAGAGGAGATGATTACCCAAAACGATCTGATATTGTATAGAAAGACATGGCTGTTGCAAAAATCTATTGCAACAGCCTTTTTATTTAGAAATCAACTAATTCACATTCAAATACTAGATAAGCATTAGGTGGAATTACCCCTCCTGCTCCCTGTGCTCCATAGGCCATATTAGGAGGTAGGATAATAGTTCTCTTCTCTCCCTTTGTCATATCCATGACCATAATGTCCCAGCCAGGAATAACTCTACCTGTACCAACAGGAAACTCAATAGGTTCTCCTCTTCTAATGGAAGAATCAAATACTTGTCCATTTAGGAAAGTCCCCTCATAGTGAACTTTAACTATTGCACCTTTTTGTGGTTTTGTTCCTTGTCCAGCTTGTCGGATAATGTATCTAATACCATCTTCTGTAACTGTGGCATTGGGCCATTTTTTTTCTATTACTTCAATTTTTGCTTTATTAGCCTCTTCTGCGGCTTTAGCTGTTCTCTCTTTGGCTGTAGAAATTAGCTCTTTAAACGCTTTTGTATCAGTTTTGAAAGCTTGTGCCTTATCTCCAACCCGAAGAATTTCCACTTTCTCAATAACATCACCTTGTTTTACAGATTTTACCACATCCAAACCTTCTACAACATGTCCAAAGACGGAGTGTTTGTCATCTAAGTTTGGAGTCGGTGCCAAGGTAATGAAGAATTGACTTCCGTTAGTATTGGGACCAGCATTAGCCATAGAAATAATACCAGCTTTGTCATGTCTCAATGCTGGGTTGAATTCATCAGGAAAGTTATATCCTGGGCCTCCACGTCCTGTTCCTTCTGGGTCTCCACCCTGAATGACAAAATTATCCACAACTCTATGAAAGGTAAGTCCATCGTAATAATGATCACCAGGTGGTACTGCTTCATTATCAATAGTTCCTTCTGCTAAACCAACAAAATTGGCTACAGTTAAGGGAGCTTTCTCAAAGTCCAGAAATAATACTATTTCCCCCTTTGAGGTTTTCATCTTGGCATAAAGGCCATCTTGCATTTGTCCATCCTTGTTAGGTTCACTACTGACTAGTGCTGGAAATAGAAACAATAAGCTAATTACCAGCCATATGTGTTGTCTCATGCTATGTCTCATGTGATCCTCTTTTGATTGTTTATTTTGGGGTAAAAGCTAACATGGTAAGAGGAAATTGGCAAGTTAACCCTTATGTTATGACTTTAAATAAGTTTTCAGTTTTTCTAGGGTTTGTGTAAATATAATCTCTATTATTTTTGCTTCCCGATTTGCGTTATCAAGATCTTTTTGCAGTAAATGCGTTCTTAGCAGTTCTAAATGCTTAAGGAGCTTCTCTCCAGAGACAGCTGTTGTTGCTCCTGTTATAGAGTGATTTATTTTGCGGGATCCCTCTATATCACCTGAATTGATTTTATCTATAAGATTGTATAGTTGTTGAGGAATATCTTCTATATAAGTTTCAACAACAGATTGTAATATATGATTATCATTCCCTAATCGTTCTAAAGCTTTAGTTTGATTAAATAGGGGATACTGGTCAATGTTTGATGGATAATCGCTATCTTTTTTGTGTATTTCCGTAAAAGATGTCCACTTCGATAACATTGCTTTAAAATCATCCATTTTTATTGGTTTTACTAATAGATCATTCATACCGGCAGCTAAGAACCTTTCTTTATCATCAGCCGAGCCATAACCTGTTAAGGCAATGATAGGAGTTTTCTGATTGTTTTTTTGCTGTCTCATTAACTTCGTAGCTTCAACTCCATCCATCTCTGGCATCTGGCAATCCATAAAGATTAAGTTAAACTCGGTACCTGATGAGACTTCAACAGCTTCTCTCCCATTGTCCGCGACCTGGACTTGGCAGCCTAACTTTTGCAACATGCGAAGCTGTACATTTTGATTTACTTTGTTATCCTCTGCTAATAAAACAAATAATGATGGAGCAGTCTGAGAATCCATGCCTTCTCCTTGCGGATAGTATATTTAATCGAATAAATCAAATTGATTTATAGATTTAATGCCCCTGTCTTCTTCTGTAAGAATTCAACTTAATAATTCAATTTTATAGGTAAAATTATAAAGGAATATTTTAGCAATAGCAATAAGAAAGATTAGGACTGGTATTCCTCAAAAAATACCAGTCCAATGGTTTATGAGAATTTAATAACTCTTACCATAGTGATCCCTGCTATAGATTTAAGTTTATCAATAACAGAATCAGTAACATCAGTAGATAATTCAATAATATTGTAAGCCAGTTCGCCTCTATGTTTGTTTAAAAGGTCATCGATATTGATATTGGCTTCTGCTAAAATTGTTGTTATCTGACCAACCATATTCGGAACATTCTTGTTTGCAATTAGTATTCGGCTTTTACCTGTTATAGGCAATTCACATTCAGGAAAGTTTACAGAGTTCTTTATATTTCCAGTTTCAAGAAAGTCTTTTAATTGTGTGGCAGCCATAACAGCACAGTTTTCTTCTGCTTCGGGGGTGCTGGCGCCAAGGTGAGGGATAGCAATAACATTCTCGGTTGCTATTAGTTCTTCATCTGGAAAGTCTGTAACGTAAGCAGCAACTTTACCGGATTTGAGACCTGCAATAATATCTTTATTATTAACTAATCCTCCTCGGGCGAAGTTTACGATGCGCACGCCATCTTTCATCTTATTTATTTTTTCTAAATTGATCATGCCCTTTGTGTTGTCGTTAAGAGGAACATTGACAGAAATATAATCTACCTCTGAAATAAGACTATCCAGGTCTCTTGCTTGTTGAACTTCTTTTTGAAGGCCCCATGCTGCATTAACAGAAATAAAGGGGTCATAACCAACGACTTCCATTCCAAGGGCATACGCCGCATTAGCGACCATGACTCCAATGGCCCCTAAACCAATAACCCCTAGTTTTTTTCCCATTAACTCTGGACCAACATAATTACTTTTACCTTTTTCAATAAGGGCAGGGACTTCGTCTCCCTGACCATTCAAGGTCTGAGCCCAAGTTATTCCTTGGGCTATCTTACGTGAAGATAGTAATAAACCTGTGAGAACAAGCTCTTTAACCGCATTAGCATTTGCTCCTGGTGTATTAAATACAACAATACCTTTTTCAGAACACTTATCAATAGGAATATTGTTTGTTCCTGCACCAGCCCTCGCTACAGCCTTTAAAGACTCTGGCAAATCCATATCATGCATCTTAAAACTTCTTAGAATAATACCATCTGGTTTGGAGAACTCAGAGGCGATTTCGTAATTATCCAATGGTAGTTTGGATAATCCTTTTGTGCTTATTTTGTTTAAGGTTTGAATCTTATACATTACTTGTTCTCCTGTTCAAATTTCTTCATAAAGTCAATCAGGGTTGTAACCCCTTTTAGAGGCATAGCATTATAGATGCTGGCTCGCATACCACCAACAGTTCGGTGTCCTTTTAGGTTTTCCATGCCTAGAGCTGTTGCTTCTTTTACGAACTTGGCGTTGAGTTCATCAGATGGTGATAAAAAGGGAACATTCATTAAGGATCTGTCTTTCTTTACAACAGTACCTTTAAAGAAGTCAGAGTTATCAAGATAGTTGTACAAAAGAGAGGCTTTTTCTTCATTAGCCTTATAGATAGCTTCCGGTCCTCCTTCTTCTTTTATCCATTTTTGAACAAGACCTAAAACATAGATACTGTAGCAAGGAGGAGTGTTAAATAAGCTACCTGCATCACTATGTGTTTTATAATTGAGAAAGGTCGGTGTCTTGTCTAAAGCATTACCAATTAAGTCCTCTCTGATAATCACAACGGCGACACCAGCTGGACCTAAGTTCTTTTGAGCTCCTGCATAGATTAATCCAAATTGGCTCACATCAAGTGGTGCACTTAATATGCCACTAGAAGTATCTGCCACTAGGGGAATATCCTTTGTTTGAGGAATGTTCTTGTATACCGTTCCATATATGGTGTTGTTGTAGGTAATATGAACATAGTCAAGGTCAGATGGTATGGCAGGGATTTCTGGAATGTAGTTGTACACCTTGTCTTCACTAGACGCTAACTCAATAACTTCACCGAATATCTTTGCTTCCTTCATGGCTTTCTTAGACCAAGCACCGGTATTGATATAACCAGCCTTTTTGTTCTTACCAAATAGGTTTTGAGGAATCATGGTGAACTGTAAGGAGGCTCCCCCTTGTAAGAAGAGAACCTTATAATTATCTGGGATATTCATATTATCCCTATAGAGTTGTTCTGTTTCTTTAATTATATCATCGAACCATTTGGATCGGTGACTCATCTCCATAACAGACATACCGCTACCTTTGTAATTTAGCATCTGCTCTGATGCTTTTTGAAGAACCCTTTCTGGTAAACAGGAAGGGCCTGCAGAAAAGTTGAATACTCGATCCATAATGATCTCCTTGTGAAATAATTCACAGGTACTATAAGATCACTTTTATATGCTGTCAATTGGTTGTTGTGAAATATTTCACAATTAAGTAGAATTTTTGATTAAACCTTCCAAAAGGTTTAGTTCTCCTGATAAAAATATGTTTCGTATTTGTACGGATTCTATTTGTTCTGGGAGAATTATGGGGCTTAGATTTAGTATCCCCTTGATTCCACCTTCAATCATTCTTTGAAGAGATTTATCTACATAAGCTGTATCTACCGCTAATATTCCCAAAAGAATCTGTTTTTGAGCTACCACTTCTGGTAATTCATAGGCTGGAAAAAGAGGTAAGGGGGTTTTGAGAATTTCCAGTCGATTAATGTTCGTATCAAATCCAGCGACTAAATTATAATTATCCCCTAGTAACACAGGGTAGTTCATTATCGCCTGTCCAAGTTCTCCCAGACCAACAATACAGGTCTTGGATTTACTGGTTAATCCGAGGGCTGCACCTATGACATCCCTTAATTCACTGAGGTTATAAGTTCCTGTACTGATAGGTTTGTCTTTGAGATAGGAAAAATCCTTGCGTATAGTGTGGGCAGGAGCTCCTACTAAGGTTCCCAACTCTTGACTGGATAGACTTTTTTGTCCTTCTTCCAATAATTTTGATAACATAGGGTATAAAGACGCCAAACGTTTAATAGCAGGTTTAGGGATGTTTTGAGACATGGGCTTAATATTAGTTTTTTTAGGTTCTCTGTCAAGAAAAGCCGTTGATTACACCCCATGTAATCGCGATTTGACCTAAGGCGTAGGTTGCCATGATTCCTATCTCTCCTTTATCGAGTTTTTTACAAAACAGATTAAAACCGATAATCATATCTGATATGTACAGGCCGGCACTTCCTACGAATATAAGAGCCGTCGATAAAGAGGGAGAACTCAAAAGCAGTCGAAAGGCCGCAGTTATTAATAAAATCCCTTGAAGACAGTATAAGATAACCGGAACTCTTGTAACTTTGTCTAGTAATTTGAATTGCCTATAACAAGCAAAAGTTAGGAATGTCATCCCTATTAGGAAGACTAGAGAAAAGATGACTTCCTCGCCCCTTGCAAGAAAGGTAATTCCATAACACAGATAGCCTATGAGAAACAGAAGTATTCCAATACCCATTAATACAAGAGAAGGAGTGGTATCGTCCTCTACATGATTATTCACTGCTAATACTGCATCTCCGAGTAGAGCAAACACAGCCCCAATAAACACAGCTTGAATGGACGGGGATAGGTTTGTTCCTAAAAGGAACACAATGATCGCCGTTGCCAGTACTTTAAACAAGACTTCAAATAAAGATTTTTTGTGATTACATACAGCTCCTAATAAGTACAATAGAGCGGATAATGATAGTAATACAAACTTATCCATAGACTACCTCTGTGTAAAAAAAGCCTCATGAATGGCTTTTACTGCATTTATTTTGTCTTCATTATCGATAACCAGATAGGACGCTACGTCGCTTGCCCCCAAGGCTATGTTTTTAATATTAATGTTCTGATCCGATAAGGCGGCTATCATGGTCATTGCTATGCCAGGCTTGTCTTTGATACCGTGTCCGACTACAGCTACCAATGTTTGTTTGTCCTCTCCAGTGATCTTTGTAATTGCTGAATTCTTTAACTTACCAAGGATCTCCAAGGCCTGATCTAAATCACCAGATTCTAAATAGATATTAATAACTGTTTGGCTTGTGACGACTGATTTGATATTGATCTTGTTATCATTAAGTAAGCCAGTAACATCAGCTAATATCCCGTGTTTGACACCTACACCCGGCCCTTCTAATCTAAGGATGGCAAAATCATTAGAGTAGGTCACTGATTTTATAACTCTGTCATTAATAATTCTATGATCCGTTATTTGTGATTTTGGGGATAATCCCTCTTCTTCTATATTGAATATACGAATAGGAATGGATGTTTCCAGCAACGGTTCTACTGTTCTGGGATGAAGGATTTTGGCCCCAAAATAGCTTAACTCTGCAGCTTCCTGATAGCTGAGCTCTGCTATCCCTAATGATGAGGGGACAATTTTAGGATCAGCCGTTCGGTAGCCAGAGACATCTTTCCAGATATCCAGAGAGGGAGCTCCCATCATCTTAGCCAACCCTGCTGCTGAGTAATCTGATCCCCCGCGGCCAAGTAAAGTTACCTTATTGCTTTGGGACATGCCGTAAAATCCTGGAATGATATAGACCTTGTCTTCTTTTAATGATTCTCGAACCAGAGGAGTGCTTATCTCAAAATCAATAGTAGCATTCCCATGCTCTCCATCGGTATAGAAACCAATATCCTCTGGCAATGCTTCCTGAGCCTCTATACCCATGGATTGCAGTATTTGTGTAAGTAAGAGTGAGCTAAGTCTTTCCCCATAACTAAGAACTTTATCAGAAATAAAATCAGGTATGTCCCCAATGTAATTGATGCCTTTAAGAAACTTTTCCAACTCACCAAGTCTGATATCAAGTAAAGCTTTTACTTTTAGATTATCTTCGTTCTCTTGTATGAAGTAATCAATTGTTTTGTGTTTTTTATTTCTAATTCGGGAGAGAATTGCTTGAATCTCTTCACTGTTTTGCAGGACCTTTTCAATGCCATCAGTGAGAAAGTTTGTTATACCAAAAAAAGCTGAAACAACGATGATAAGAGGGCTGTTATATTCTTTAACTCTTTGGGTGATCCATGTTATGCCCTGTTCATCTTTAAGATTGGATCCCCCAAATTTAACGACTATCTTGTTCATATTACAATTATGACATAGACAGCCCTGCCAGGATATCCCGGCAGGGAAAAATATTAATTATTCTTTATCTTCTGGTAAGTTCAGAACCAGATGGAGATCCTTCATCTGTTGATCATCAACGACTGCAGGTGCATCATCCATAGGGCTAACTCCAACAGAGTTTTTGGGGAAGGGAATCACCTCTCTAATACTGTCCTCTCCGCACATTATCATTACAAGACGATCCAATCCTGGTGCGATACCTCCATGTGGTGGAGGTCCGTATTGGAATGAATCAAGTAGGAATCCAAAACGTTCTTTGGCCTCTTCAGGATCAAAACCAACAATATCAAAGATCCTTTTTTGCACATTTGAATCATGACATCTGATAGAGCCTGAAGCCAGTTCATAACCATTTAATACGAGGTCGTATAAATCCCCTTTTACTTCACCTGGGTCTTGTTCCATCGTTTCAAGATACTGACTTTGAGGCATAGTAAACATATGGTGACAAGGATCCCATTTGTTCTCCTCTTCATTCCATTCAAACAGCGGGAAGTCTACTATCCAACAAAATTCAAACTTATTAGGATCACAAAGGTTCAAATCCTTACCCAACTGGCTTCTTACTGCCCCCAGACTGGTACAGGCTGTAGACCAGGGTCCCGCCCCAAATAGGATAAGATCTCCCTCTTGTGCTTCAAGATAGCTAATAATTTGCTGGCTTTGTTCTGTAAAGAACTTACTCACACCGCCTTCCAGTCCTTCAGCTGTTACCTTCATCCATGCCATACCTTTGGCACCATAGTGTTTAGCTATGTTTTCCAAATCAGTAATCATCTTACGGCTATAATGAGCACAACCGGGAACTTTAAGGGCTTTAACGGCTCCTCCTTCATCCAATACTGATTTGAAAACGCCAAATTCCGAACCTGGAACAAACTCGGCAAAATCTTTAAAAGGCATATCAAAGCGAAGTTCTGGTTTATCACTACCATAAGTATTCATGGCATCGTGGTAGGACAAGCGTTTGAAAGGTAGATTGAGATCCACGTTTAATGTTGTTTTGAAGATATGTTTCATCATACCCTCTGTCATGCTGTATACATCTTCAGCACTAACAAAGCTCATTTCCATATCGATTTGTGTAAATTCGAGCTGTCTATCACCTCTAGCATCTTCATCTCTATAACATCTTGCTATTTGAAAATACTTATCAAATCCTGAAACCATCAAAAGCTGTTTATATAATTGAGGACTTTGGGGCAAGGCATAGAACTTACCAGCTTGAAGTCTTGAGGGAACAAGAAAATCTCTAGCTCCTTCAGGAGTGGACTTAATAAGGGTAGGTGTTTCTAATTCCAGGAATCCCTGTTGTGTAAGGTATTCTCTGGTTCGATAAGACACATCAGCCCGTAACTTAATATTACGCTGCATCTCTTCCCTTCGTAAGTCTAGGTATCTGTATTTTAATCGTAGGTTTTCATTGGCTTCTGAGTCACCGTCAATCATGAAGGGAAGAACCTCTGAAGTGCTTAACACTTCTAATTCTTTAACTACTACTTCTATGGATCCGGTGGACATGTCCTTGTTGACCATTTCATCTGGACGTTTTTGTACAATCCCTTTAATGGCCACACAGTATTCCATTTTTAAAGCTTCAGCTTTAGCCATCAGTTCTGCAGGTGCATCCTGATCAACAACGGTTTGTGTAATTCCATATCGATCTCGAAGGTTAATAAAAAGGATACCGCCATGATCCCTATGCCGGTGTACCCAGCCGTTAAGGACGACTTCTTGTCCTGCGTTGGCGGCGGATAACTCACCGCAGGTAACTGTTCGCTTCATTTCATTCATAGCTAGCAATCTACCATTCTGGCTTGTCTTTTATCAAGACTATTGTCTTGCTTTACACGGGGTAGGCTGCCTGCTTTAGGAGATCACGAAGCCCTTTTGTCTCAATATATTCTTTTTGTTGTTCGTTGGTGACAAAAAGACTTCCACAAAAGGCCAGGGAATTAATAGATATTCCTTCAACCTGGGAACTATGTCTAGGGATCAAAGCCATCCCTTTATGGGTTAGTAGAAGATTATAATGTTCTGATTGCTTGCACTGGGATTTTAAACGAGAGAGAAGGTTTTGATAGATTTCATATAGTTCTTTGGCTGTGGGAAGTGTCGTAAATTCTTTTATTCCCACTATAAGATGTGTATCCAGATACTGTTTAACAAAAATAATAGGGTCTGTATTTAGTTCATCAAACAAGGGCAGAGGCAGCCATTGCAGATGTCTATGCTGTTGACTAGCTCCTGCAATAGAAGAAGAATTATAAAACACCAAAGCTTTAGATCCTTGCAAGCTTAACCAGGCGGCTTCAAAGTCTTTCCATTCTAAGGGCGTGTTCTGGTATTCAAATTCTTTGGTAACTAAAAGTATATGATTCTCACAAACATTATATTTGTTGAGGATAATATTGTATTCTTCATTCAGGGAACCAATAAACAAATCATCCTCTGGAGGGATGAAAGGGCTTTCCGGAGGGGTATAGCTTCTTTTCTTCCTATGCAGTCTGTTAGAGTCCAGTGATTTATCCATCATCCTAATGAGAATAATGGATTCTTCAATTTTCAAATAATATCTAGTAGTATGAAAGGATTGTAAGGACTGATTGGCCAGGGCTTTATCTTGCTTGTCTATTACAAATGCTCTGAAGCGGGAACTATCAAACCTCATAATCAACGACTCTACGGTCACTCGTAACAGAACCTATAAAGGATCCTACTTTCTTATGTTCTTCATGATTTTGGTAGATATCAAGGTCTTCCCTGTTAGCAAAAGTTGATACCAAAATGATATCATAAGCGGAGGCAGAAGTATTAATATTAACTCCTACCTCAAGGGATTGAATCTGTCTTATCAAGGGGATGAGGCTTTCTAGTGATTCTTTAATCTTATGAATGGCTTGTAATTTGTTCTCATTTTGAACCTTCCACATTACCATATGCTTAATCACTTTAATCTCCTCTTACGTTGTCTTCTTAGCGCAAACACCGATCCACTGGGAATCTTCTCTCCATGTTTGGCCTGTAAGGTCATTATAAATTTGGTAGTCTATAAACTTATTTTTTTCTAAAAGCACTTCTGTATCAAGTCTTGTATAAGAAGTATGCCACATATGATAGGGAGTTATATGACCATCTTTATCAATAACGATATATCGATCCAGACGAATCTTGCCACCACTATAGCTGACCTTGTCTTCCATAACGATATGTTCTCCTTCCCGCCAGAATCCATCCTTAGCTCGGTAATACCAATCCTTATCTAAGGGAATATCCAGGTACTTAGGTGTAAAAAGGTCAAAGAAAAATAATCCCCCCGGTTTTAACCACTTATAGATGTTATTCAATAAAGCATCTCTTTGGGAAGGAACTAATGTGCATATGTTCCCATAAATCAAGAGAACCGCATCAAAACTATTCTCTTCAAAATCTATTTGAGTATAGTCCTCTTCTCTATAATCAATATAGACTGAGGCTTGTGCTGCTTGTTCTTTAGCATAACTAATACTGGAGGGCCCAAAATCTATACCTGTTACATGATGTCCTTCTGAAGCAAGGGGTAAGGCATATAATCCAGGACCACATCCCAAATCAAGAATGTGGGT
This sequence comes from Spirochaeta cellobiosiphila DSM 17781, assembly GCF_000426705.1. Lineage (NCBI taxonomy): Bacteria > Pseudomonadati > Spirochaetota > Spirochaetia > Spirochaetales > Spirochaetaceae > Spirochaeta > Spirochaeta cellobiosiphila. Next base: position 32,161 of record NZ_AUFW01000017.1, on the reverse strand, counting down.
AGAGCCTTGCCCTAAGCGATTTAGAAGGAACTTGATAGTGTCCTCTATCGTCTGTCGATTATGACTGGCATCATCTGTTTCTTCATCTAGGTGGGCGTCCAGAACATGGGAAGATATATAGGGGGTATTCCAGAATGTATCTGGCGTTTGATCATATAAAGCGGGACGCCGCATAATATGAGCCAATTCTGGAAATTCTATTCCCATTACACTTCATCCTTTAATTTAATGTGTTCATTCATGTAAGCTCTGGCTTGTTCATTATTGGCATATATTACGTGGTATTGAGTTCTCCATCTCTTAGGACTATCCACATCAAGGACAAAGTCTTTTGGTTCTAATAACAGGTCTGTTTCTTCTCCATTATAGAAATAGGCTTTAACACCTGCTGTCCTAAGAATGGGCCATCCTGCACCAATATCCCATACTTTTGCCCGTGAGAAATAGGAAGAGTATCTGCCCAGTAATAGTTGCAACATGGAATACACACAAGAACCGGTTACTTGAACTGGTGTGTCACCAGTAAAGACACCCCACTTGGTTACATCTTGAGGGATGCATAACATTCTTCCTTCGTTAAAATCTGAAGTGCTAACTGTTAGAGGCCGAGGTTCTTGATCCCCTTCTATAATATAGGTTGTCCCTTCATTTGTATAAACTGTTAGATCTAAGCCGGGAAAGGCTATGGCCCCTTCAGTAAGTTTACCTTCTTCCATGAATCCCAAACTCACACCCCATGTTGGCAGGCCATTGGCAAAGGGCGCTGTTCCGTCAACAGGGTCAAGAATCCAGGTAGGTCCCTTAATGGCATTTTGAATATCTTCTTCCGAATCGGTAAGGATGGTCTCCTCTCCGATGAAGTATGCTCCTTCACTGATAAAGCGTTTTCTAGCCATATCTTCGATGGTTTTATCTGCTTCTGTAACGAGGGAGTGATCCTCTTTAAAATCCCATTCATCACGTTTTTGAATATCTAAAGCAATATTACCTGCTTCTTTGAGAAATTTAAGTATTTCTTTTATATTCCAATTTGTCATTTTGACTCCTTACGACATTTAGGGCATCCCAGTACATGAACATGAGTTTTGTGTGGTTTGTTAAAAACACGTGCATAAACAGGGATACCTGACTTTAGTTTTTCTTTGCAAACAGGACAATAACGATCCTGCCACTGTCCCTTAGCTAAATGGGACTGTTTATGGTTAGGATAGCAAAAGGGACATCCGTATATATGCATCATTTGATCCGTTGAATCTATCTCTCTGTAAACTGTTGAGTGTACGCGCCAACCTGATTGTAAGACGGATCCGCATAAGGGGCATGTCCTTTGGTCCTTCTCTGGAATAATGGAAAGGCCTTCTTCTTTGACTTTATCCTTTTTTGTGAGGAGAGATAAGGCAATAAGGATTAAAATTACAATAAATACAGCTGCTACAAAGTATTCCATCAAGTCATCCTATCCAAGAGGTTGAGTATAGGCAAGAGGTTATAAAAAGGCTATTTTATTACTATGTCTATATTATATGTAGTAGGAACGCCTATAGGTAATATGAAAGATATTACTTACAGAGCAGTAGAAGTATTGAAAGAAGTTGATATTGTTGCCTGTGAAGACACACGACAAAGTAGAAAGCTGTTGGACCATTATGGTATCGAGAAAAGAACCCTAAGTTGCAGGGCCCGTAATGAAGAAAACTCCGCCAAGGGAATCGTGAAGCTAATGGATGAAGGGGCTGATGTAGCCTATTTAACCGATGCAGGTACCCCTGGGATTAGTGATCCTGGATCTGTTTTAGTGAGTCATGTACGAAATGCTGGTCATGATATATATCCACTTCCGGGGCCTTCTGCTTTTGCCTCCCTAATTAGTATTGCTGGAATTGGAGGAAAGACCTATTTATTTGAAGGATTTCTCCCTCAAAAGCCTGGTAAACGCAGGAAACGCCTGGTAGAGCTTATGGAAAGGGAAGAAAGCTTCGTTTTATATGAAAGTCCCTTTAGAATTATAAAGCTTTTAACTGAATTGTCCGAGATTGACAATGACAGGGTTGTTGTAGTTGGACGTGAGATGACAAAAGCTTTTGAAGAATATAAGTCTGCTACACCAAAAGAGTTAATTTTTTTACTGGAAAAGGAGAATTCTGTAAAGGGAGAGTTCTCAGTACTTGTTTCTGGTAAGAAAAAGACTTAACATAAAGAGTACGGTTACCGATAATTGAGGTGTGGAAGGTAGGAATCATTATGAAGATAGATAGAGTAGGATCAGTTGATCCATTACGAAATTACAACAAAACATCCAAAACCCAGAAGAATGCTTCTACTAACGGTGGTGATTCCATAAATGTGTCTGCTGAAGCAAAAACTCGTGCGGAGTTGTTCAAAGCAACGGAGATTGCAAAAAGCGCACCGGAAGTTCGAATGGACCGTGTTGAAGAAGTAAAGAGAAAGTTAGAAGATCCTTCCTATATCGATGATACTGTACTTGATTCTGTAGCTGACAATCTAATGGATCTTTTCGGCTTATAATTTAATATGTAGAAGCATGTGAAGAAGACAGAGCAGAGGCTCTGTCTTTTTTTTGTAGGAGTTGTAAAAATGTATTTTGGATATCCTCGAGACATATATATAGGTTCACTGGACAAGCTAGGTGTTGTTGCTAAAGGCTTAGGAGCTAAAGCTCTGGTGGTCAGAGACTCTGCTTTTAGAACTGAAAAAGACCATGGTGAGATAGAGGACTACCTAAAAGAAAAAGGCTTATCTGTCATGATCTTCGATGATTTGCGGATCGGTGATACCCTATCCAGCTTGGAAGGGGCCCAGCAAATGATCGAAGCAGGACATTGCGATCTTGTTATAGGAGTTGGCGGCGTTATTACCTTAAGCTTTGCTCGATATCTGGCCCATTTGGGACGTAAACTATCCTACGATGATCCAGAAAATACCAAATTACCCTATATTAGTATTCCCTCTACAGACCGTAATCCTTTTTTATTTAGGGATATGGTTCTTCTTACTGGAGGAAAGTCTCACCGGCTTAAATTCATTAAAATTAATAGTCAGCCCCTGGAAGCTTTGTTTTATAATCCTTCATTTACCTCTGGTAATACAGAAATATATGCCATAAGTTCTCTACTGGAGATGCTTCTCAATGGTATTGAAACGTTCCTGAAGACTGACAATGATCTTTTTGTGCAGAGCATGCTCTATGGGGTCATTGCGAAGATCTATGAAATGATTGATAACGCTTATCATCGACAAGAGAATTGGTTAGTTAAAAAAAGCATTAGTGAAGCTGGTTTCGTTATATCTCTGGCTTTAGGTCAGGCCTCCCTGGGAACAGCCTCTCTCTTTGCTTATACATTGGATGGGATGATAAGCTCACCACGAAGCATTGTTTCCAGTATCTTACTCCCTTCTGTTATTGAAACTGGGGCCAGGAAAAATCCAGAAGGATTGATGAAACTGGGTTTGATTTTTCGTGAAGACATTGACTTACTCCCGGTTGAGTCCATAAAGAAGGGAATGGTTGGTAGTATAAAGCGCCTTATGACCCGTTATAATATTCCCATGCGTATTAGTAATATTGAAATTCCAAGGGATGTTATTGATAATGCGGTTGAGCGTTTAGAAGGTGAACTCAAGCATGAGATTAAACATGCTCTACTAACAACGGGAGAACTCCGTAGTATAATAAATGATTACTATTAAAAAACTAAAAACCTTAAAAGAGACAACCCGAATACGTAAGTATGGGGTGATTCTTCAAAGTCTTGAACAGGACTTAATTAATGGTCGAATCATAGATAAGGTCTATCTTCTTGAGCTAAGTGACTTAATTAAGCAAGAAGTTGTTTTGCCTCTTCGCATCAGAAATTTTGATATTAATAGAACAGATGCGAGACAACTCTTGTTCAGTGTTAATAAATTACGCCATCTTATCCTTCAATATTTAGGAGCAGAACCGGCTGATTGGGATATGCCCATAGAGAAGGGTGAAGATACAGAAGGTAAAAACTATCCTTTTAAGGTGCATCTTGATGGTATTCGATCACCCTTCAATATTGGTTCCATCATGCGAACCCTGGAAGCTTATGGAGGTTCTGAGTTTAGCCTCAGCCCATATACAACTTCTCCCGAACATCCCAGAGCAATAAGAAGTTCCATGGGCTGTGACAAGAAGTTGTCCTGGAAGTATACCAATGTAGGTGATATTCCAGGACCTGTTTTTGCATTAGAGCTTGGTGGTACTTCCATTAATCAGTTTGATTTTCCTTCCTCTGGAACAGTCATCCTTGGATCTGAAGAGTTGGGAATTAGTCCGGAAGCCAGGAAGAAAACTGAAGCTAGTGCAGGTATTGTTTCCATCCCTTTAGTTGGCTCTAAAGCCTCGCTAAATGTAGGAGTCGCTTTTGGAATCCTAATGTCCTGGTGGTATCAGAACGTTAGTTAACGTTTGAGTGCTTTTTCTACTCGCCCTTTATCAAAGCCAACAAGTATCTGACCATTTATATCCAATACAGGAACTCCCATTTGTCCGCTTTTACGAATCATCTCATCAGCTTTAGTTTGATCTCGGGAAACGTCATAATCGGTGAAAGAAATCTTATTTTCCTTAAAATACCTCTTAGCCATGACGCAGTAGGGACAACTTGGTGTGGAATATACAGTAACAGACATAATAACTCTCCTTATATATAGAATATAATATATAAGGTTTTTACAGGCAATTTGATCTAAATAATATCTTCGTTGAAATCTGATTTTAATTGATCAAGGATGTTATAGAGTTCCATCTCTGTAGCTATATTAAAATACTTAAGCACACGAGGCTCTAATTGTTCAAAGCCTAGCTCTTTTGCTTCATAATGAGTTAGCACATTGGCCAGATAAACAATATATACATGGTCCCTATGTTCGGGGGAACATTTATCTGGTTCATGATGATAACGTATAGCTTCTACCAATATACTAGGGAAATTCCATTTCTCAGCTATGCGGGCCCCTATTTCCTGGTGATTTAAGCCAGCGGTTAGTTCTTCAATCGCATTGAAGGGCAGTTGCCGTTCGTCGTTGAATTGCTGGATTTTTTCTAAGAGTTGAGGGTGTACATTACTAAATACAATTTTCCCCATATCATGGAGAATTCCTCCTACATACACATCATCCATAAGATCACGTTTTCTCTTGAAGTACTTGGCTAGCAAATAAGCGAAGGTCGCAGTACGATAGCAATGTTCCCATAGGGCTTCTTGTTCTGGCGTATCTTTGCCTAGAACAAGTTGAGTTCCATAGGAGTAGAGCAGATTTTTAAGACCTTTTAACCCAACAATTTTAACCGCTTCCATGATGTTTTCGACTTTTTTGGCTAAAACATACTGCGCAGAATTAACGAGACGCAATAAGTCAGCTGTTAAACTAGGATCTACACTTATATGTTTGGCAATCGTATTAATTTTTGATTCAGGATCAGCAATTAGTTTTTGGATTTCGAGAATGTTAGCAGGAAAGGGAGGAAGATTGTGTATCTCATCTACTATTGTCTGGGATAGGGAATCAAGATCTTCCAATCGAACTTCATTGAAAGGAATATGAAGGGTGGCTATGGTCTCGCCATTAATCGCTGCAATCGCAAAAGCATCTTCATTGAGGCCCATCTTTTTAAGCATAAGAATCATGATAACAATTCCTAATCCGGCCCCTTCAGAATCATCCAGGATTTCTGTGAAGGCATCTTCCATGGAATCATAACTACGTGATTTAGCAATTCGTTCCTTTATCCGATTCTCTTCTTTTCTGTTGATAGCAACATTATTCTTTATTGCGATACGCAAGGCATCTGTCTGATGATGAAATTGGACTTTAATATAGTAGCCCGCTTTTTTTTGTTTCTCTAACCAATAACTGATATTGGAAAGGGTCTCATCTTTAAATCCTTTAATTCCCTTTTCATAACTGGCAGGATCTTCGATGTTGAAGCCTTTTTCCTCAAAGTAAACCCGTTTTGTATTGGCCTTCTTCGCATTGACGGTTAGTTCTCTGAGGCAATAGCTTAGATGGTCAATGAGATGATCCTGACCTACTTCAGCAAGGAAAAAACGAAGAACTTCTTCGAGTTGCATCTCTGTCTCGCGGGGAAGCGTATAGGTCTTGATAGTAATAGGAATATTTGACCGGGCCGCTTTCAGAATCTTTGCTTTCTGACTTTCAAAATCCATATTTTTGTTATTTCCTTTATGATGTTGGTCAAGGGTCCATCTTATTGGATTATATTATAGCTCATTGGTCTGTCAAGAAAAAAGCAGTTGTCGATAAAGTTCTGCCCCCTCTATAGGATCCCCTTGAGATAAATATAAACCTAATCTCTCAAATCCTCCAAGGGGTTGAACCATGGGAAACAGTTCAAAATATATACTACCATACCCGGAATTATGACAAATTAGGTTATATGCTTTGTCTTTTCCCAGATGTTTGAAGAGAGACGTTTGGAGCTGAAAGCTTTTTTGCAGCAAGAAAGTAAGGTCTCTAACACTGGTCTCAGATAAGCTATTAAGATGAACATTACTTCGATTTGGTGTATAGATCATAAGTTCATAGGGTCTTTTTATATAAGGGGGAACAACCAACTGCCATTCTCCCTGACTTAACACTATTAATTCTGTTGATATCTCCTCATGAAGAATTTGTGTAGGACCCACGCCATGTTTCTCATAAAAATTCCGATCTTCTCTAAAGCTGAGAGGCTCCTGGTTGGAATAAAGCATTTGGAAGTGATCATGATAGACAGAACCTCCTACACTCTGGCCTTCATTACGGATAAAAGCGAAATAACCCTTATCCAATAGAGAACTATTAAGAAGTATTTTTTCAAGGAGAATGACTCTGGACAATACTTTATGAGCGATATTGATCTCCATGTTTTCAAATCGCCTTTCATGAATATTACTGGGCCATAATAAAAAATGGAGTCCCCAATTGTTGTTTTTTTCATGGGCTATCCCTTGGGGTACACTTATGGGATAGAGATTTTTATTGATAAACGCATATTCCTCACCTGACAAATGACATAGATCAATTATTCCAGTTAAGTTTCCCTCACAGATAGGACAACTACGATCTTCCTTTGCAATGAAAGGTCTATTTTGCCTTCCGGGAGAATAAAAAATGGGTAGTTGATTACGCGGATCATGTACCACCTTAGAACTAGGCAGATGGGGTAACTTAGGGATTTCTTCTCTAAAAAAATCTCGCATTGCTTCTGCTGATAGAGAAGCCATATCCTCAACTTCTGCCAGTTCCAGTAAAATATCTTTAGTTAATTTAATAGGGGTGTCCATACTTGGTTGAAAGCTCCCAGTAGTGTTTCAGTCTCAAATGAGCTTTATCCAGTATATCTTGATAATCTAGACCTGTTAATAGTCGTAAACCTTCACTGATATGTCTAATAGGATATATATGAAAACGTTTTTCTTTGATGGCTTCCAAAATATCCTGACGTAGGATGATATTTTTTACATTTTGATAGGGGAGTATCACCCCTTGAGTTCCGGTTAAACCCAGTTGATAACACACATCATAGAATCCTTCGATCTTTTCTGTAGCTCCTCCTATGGGCTGTAGCTGACCTCTTTGATTAATGGAACCGGTAACAGCCAATTCCTGACGAAGGGGAATCTGTGAGAGGGCAGACATCAAGGCATATGCTTCTGTACTGGAAGCAGAATCTCCGTCTACCATATTATAGCTTTGGTCAAAACTAAGTCCAGCCCAAAGGCTTAGGGGATATTCCTGTGCTACATAGCTTCGCAAATAACTTTCCAGAATCAAGACTCCCTTGTCATGGATTTCGCCGCTAAGACCTGCTTCACGTTCTATATTCACTATTCCTGACTTACCGGGGGCTACTTCCGCTGAGATTCTCATAGGACGACCAAAGGTGTAATAACCTCTATCAAAAACAGCCAAACCGTTAACCTGACCAATACAGGTTCCAGAAGTGTCCAGTAAAATAGTCCCGTCCATAATCTGGTTATCGAATTTCTCTTCCATGAGTGAGAACTGCTGTCTTTTATTAAGAAGTGCTTTATAGACATCCTCTTGATCGCAGAGGGTTTTGTTCTCTTTTTTGGCCCAATAGTCCGTCTCATTGATAATATCATTCATCATACTGAACCTGGTGGATAGCTTTGACCTATCCTCTGCCATTCTAATGGATTGAATCAATAAGGCTTTGATCCCGTTGGGGCTGAAGGGAAGAAGCTTCTTTTGTTCAATGTTGGATTCCAGAAACCTGAGAAATAATTGGGTATTCTCCACTGTTCGTGTCATGGTTGAATCAAACTCGGCGGATACCTTAAAGAGTTTTTTTACATCCAGATCAGTATTATATATAAGATCATAGAAGTGCTCACTTCCGATGATGATTACTTTTACCTTGATGGCAATTGGTTCCGGTTTTAATAGGGGGCCAATGGGGGTGAAGGGTGTTGTGGTCATTTGGATCTCAGCAAAGCTAGTTTGGAGAGCTCTTTTTAATCCCATCCAACTACCTTCTTCTTCGAAAATATCCTCTGCTCTTATAACCAGATAGCCTCCTGATGCTTGAATTAGACTGCCCCCTCTGATCATCATGAAGTTGGTCCTTCCTTCCCCTTTTCCATCCATACGTGTTTCAATAGAACCAAAGAGATTGGCTACGGTTGGGTGATTTTCGAAGATTACAGGGGCGGTTTTGGAATCTTTGTGATTTACCAAAATATGAACACCATAGCGAATAAAAGAAGGATTCCCATAATCATCTTCAAAGGTTTCTTCAGTTGTAAACATATAAAGGTGATTCAGAATATCATCAGTAAAACTCGTTAAATATTGTTTTGCCCCGTCAAAGGCAAAGGCTTCCTCTACTTCTTTTATTTTTTGATTTACATAATGGCGAACCGTATCGATTTGGAGCTTGTGAAGGTCTTTTTCCATTTGTTCTCGAGATTGTCTGAGGGTGGTAAAGAGGGTCTTCATCTGATCCATATAACGATAATATTGTTCACGGATCTGATTCCAGGCTTCCTGGGTCATCTTGCCCGTATTAACAAGTTGTTGGAGTTCCTCAAAACTTATGGTTTTCCCTTTGTATATGGGGGCGATATCTGTGGCACTGCTATCTTCCTCAGTGATTTGAACGATCTTGAAACCGGCTTGCTTTAGGGTTATCTCAAAGTTATGTAATTGGTGATTTTCCTCCTGCTCCTGGAGGGATATGGTATGGTCCCTTTTGGTTTTAAAGCTATCGTTATTGAGACAGCGGGGTATTCCTTTTTTAAAGTCTTCAATAAGGCTATGGAGCTTCTTCTTGAATTGGATACCCTTGCCCGGAGGAGTGTAGATTACTCTGGGCGTCTCTGGTTTATCAAAATTATAGACAAGAACAATATCTCTTATTAAGGATGTGTCTTTACTGACTTCACTTAATAGTTTTCTGACTGCTGTCGTACGTCCTGTCCCATAAGGTCCGGAAACAAAGATATTATAGCCTTTTGACCGCATTTCTGTTCCCATTTTAAGAGCCTCCCAGGCTCTTTTTTGACCAATAATCACATGATCAGATATATCTTCAAGGGAAGCATGAAAGTCAATTTGTTCAAATTCCAGATTCAATTCGTCATAGGATAGTTCTGTTATCATTGCCTTTAATTATGCAGCTCCATAAGATTCTATGCAAATAGAAAAAACCTGACTATACTAGTTCCATGTTATTAAAAGAATTAGACAAATGGATTCAGGACCAGTTTCCAGGATCGGCCTCTCTTAAAGACATGGCCATTAATGGCTTACAGGTAGATCGACAGAATCAGGACATTAATAAAATCGCCTTTGCGGTGGATGCCTGTATGGAGACCTTTGAACGGGCCCATCAGCAAGGTGCTGATATGTTGTTTGTTCATCATGGTCTGTACTGGGGATTCCCTATGGCCATTACAGGTCGTCATTATAAACGAATACAGTACTTAATAGATAAAGAACTGGCTTTATACGCTATGCATCTGCCATTAGATGTTCACCCCGAATTAGGCAATAATGCCGTTATAACCAAAGTTCTCGGTTTAACAAATGTGCAATCCTTTGGTTATTACAAGGGTCAAGCTATTGGTCTTCAAGGTGAGTTTCCCCATGAAAGAACTTTGGATGAGATTGTGGAATCCCTATTCGGTGGTTATGACAACACTATTAAGGTTCTTCCTTTTGGTAAAAAGAATATCAAAACCATGGCTGTCGTAACAGGAAGTGGTGGATCAGAAGCAAGGGAAGCATTAAGTAAGAACTTAGACCTTTATATTACTGGTGATGCGTCTCATATCCTCTATCATGATTGTCAGGAAGGGGGAATGAATGTTATCTTCGGAGGACATTATGCAACAGAAATCTGGGGCGTTCAGTTCGTAGCAAAGAAAATAGCAACAGAATTGGGTCTGGCGACAGTATATATTGATGTGCCCACAGGTTTGTAAATGAGGAATGACATGTTAAAAAAGAAATTATTTCCCTTTAGTCTGACACTGTTAATAATCGTTATGGATCAGATTACCAAAGCCTTGATTGTTAAATATGTTCCTGTTAATACCATAGCCACTACCTGGGGAGGAGATTTTTTCCGATTGGTTCATGTGAGAAACCTTGGTGTGGCTTTTAGTATGGGGGATGGACTTCCCCATTTATTCAGAGCGTTTATTTTCATTTTGTTTCCCTTAGCTGTTCTGGTTATTGTTGCTGTGTATTACTTCTGGGATAATAACCTCACTAAACTCCAACAATGGTGTTTAGCGGGTATTCTCGGTGGTGGTCTAGGGAATGTGATAGACCGTATTTTTAGACCTCAAGGTGTTGTGGATTTTTTAGATTTTAAATTCTACGGCTTGTTTGGTTTAGAACGATGGCCTGTTTTTAATGTGGCTGATAGCGCTGTTGTTGTTTGTGGTGTTCTTATAGCCATTAGTTTTATTTTATTGGAGGTGAAGAATGGCAAGCAAGAAAGTTAATTCTATACTATTTATGATAGGAGCTAGTGTTTTTAATATCCTAACTCTTACTATTCTATGTCTTGTATTTTTGGTTATCTTTGTTCTCCTCTTGAGAGGATGGGCTGAGTCTGAAGTCGTCCAGATTGTGGTTAGCTTAGCCTTCCTGGGAAGCCTGGTTCTTAGCTTTGTGATATACCAATGGGCCCTTAATCTATTTTCCAAAAAGGTAGATATGGATAAATACTTTCTTCCCTGGGTTATCCCAAAGAAGAAATAATTTTAATAACCGTCTGAAGACAGGCGGTTCATATCTTTCTTATACAATTCATTGTATATGAATCCCCTATTTCTCAGGTTGTCTTTGACTTCCTGAGGGAAGGGCATATAACGCCAGAATATAGCCCGGACTTCTTTGTCCAGCTTCTGGGTTCCCTGGCTTTCCTTCGTGATCCAGAGGATATAGTCTTCTATAAACTGAAGTCTTACATCTCCTCGTAACTTTCTATCCTCGAATCTCTGATAGTACCATCCGGTTAAGCCTTCTTCCATCCAATAGTGTTGAGCCTTTTCTTTGGCGACTTGCCAACGTAAATCTGCTAAAGCCGACAGTATGGCAATCTTCATGTCTCTGGGAAACATAGGAATTCCAATACGTCCTCGACTGGTTGCTCTATTATAACGTTCAAAAGGTTCCCAACATAACCCCCGGTTTCCATAGGAAGCTACCAAAATCACATGGGGTACGATCCGATGGGTCTGTTGTCTGAAGGTCCTTTTGAAAAGTCCGGGATCTAACTCTTCTACAAGACGCATTTGCTCAAGGACATTTTCACGAGTACAATAATTGTCTCCTCTTTCAAAGAAGAAGTTCTTCATCAGTAAAGGCAGGTGGTTTCCCTGTCGTCCTCCGCAAAGCTTATGAATCTGACGAACGGAGATCATTTCATTTATGGCGACGCTTCCATCAACATTAGATCCTTCTCCCAATTCTCCTGCCTGTTGTTCCAGTTTGGATAGCTCTATATCCAATCGCTCTAACTCATGGTAAATCCGTGATACTTCTTTGTCTGTCGTAAGGACCTGTTTGATAGCATCATGGAGATCATTTAACGCTTGCCTCTGGCCGGCTCCATAGGTATCGTTCAGATCAGGATATTTCTGATGTTTTTGATGATGCCGGATAAGCTTGAGGGCTTCCACCATTCTCAATTCTTGTTGATCAATATAGGTTAATTTGGTTTTAAGAACCGCCAGCTGAGAGTGTCTATGGCCTATTGTCTTGTCTAGCTGACCTGTGACTTTTGATTGAGGTGTTCTTTTGGATATAGGTTCTTCATCTGAAGCCAAAGGATTGATTCGTCCTCTGGCCACTTGTTCTAACCATTCATCAACGTAATGAACAGGTTCTCCCGTATTGTTTTCATAGATAATACTGGCAATAGATTGTCTTTGTGCATCAGTAATCAGAGTAGGAAGAAGAACGCCATATCTGAGGAATAACCTTTTGGGTAGGGGCTGTGTGCTTCCTATTTTGGCAGCAATGCTTTGGGCAATGTCCCAAAAAGAATTAGTGATTCTTGCTCTATAATAGGAACGTTCCTTCTTATCCTGTGTATGGAGATACTTGGTGAGCCCCGCATGCATTAATTTGGAGGCTTCTCCTTCCCCGGTTAAAATCGTTTTATAAAAGTTTTTATCTGCAAAATAAGGTTTAGGATCCTCTGTAAAACGAGTGATTGGTTTAATACTTTCTTTAGCTAAGTCGGGAATATCCTTTTCTTCAGTCCCTTGAGGGTTCTCTTCATCAAAAAGGTCAGAAAAATCAGGAGCCTTATCCTGGTTTTCCTGGTTCTCTATTCCTATCAGTTCAGCTATCTCAGGATCGATATCTGACATGTGTGGTACTCCAACTCCTTAGATATAACTATGTAGTCCTTTCAGCAGATAATTTACACCAAAAAAAGTAAACATCGTACACAAAAAGCCAACAATAGATATCCAGGCTAGTTTGTTGGGCTCTTTAGATCGCATTCGGTAGTGCAAATAGAACGAGTAGATAAGCCAGGTAATAAGAGCCCAAGTCTCTTTAGGATCCCATGACCAATAGCTTCCCCATGCTTGTTCTGCCCAAATAGAACCAAATATTAAAGCACCTACAGTAAAAAATGAATACCCTAGGATAGTAAATACATAAGCAAAATGGTCGAATTCTTTTTTTTTCTTATCCTCCACAGATCTAAGAACCAGTAGGGATGCTACAAAGGATAAAACGTAGAAGGATTCTCCTACAAAGGAGAAGAAGACATGAAGGATAAGCCAGGTTGATTTAAGAGCCGGTACAGGAGGAGTTATATTTTTATCTGTTATGGGGCTGGAAGCCATCAATAGTAACACTAATGCCACAAAGGTTGTAAAAAAGAACAGTCTCTGGTTAAAAGGCCATCCTTTCTGGAACTGGTACCAAATCATGATTAACAACACGAGACAACTATAGATCAATAGGGATTCAAAGGTATTGGTCAAAGCAGGAAAATTCATTTGAATTGATCGATAGATGATCGCTGCAAGCAGAACAAGAGCTGTTAGTATGGTAGTGATGCGCTGAAGTTGTTTGACCCAGGCAGATTGTTTGAATAGACCAATTGCTGCCAGAAGTACTGTCATAGCACAAAGGGCATAACTAAGGGGATTTAGAAACATTTCGTATCCTTTTATAATAGCTTGTGAAGATGCCTATTATGATAATGATAAAAGCGGGAAAGATGATGTTCTTCCCTGTATCCCTTACCACTAATAGGCCTGTATGATATTGGCCATCCTGGTCTTTATTATAACTATATTGATAAATGGTTATCCCATGATAACGATAGGGATTATTCACACTGGTCATAAAATCTGAAATCTTATGACCTTCACGATCTGTCATTATCCCTGTGGAAATCCACTGCTTCGGATATCCCTTCTCATCTTTTTGAAACTCAAAATCTGTAATTCCAATCACCAAATTACTTCCTATTTGCAAGGCTTGCCCGGGCTTTAAATAAAATTGAAGACGTTCGGCGGTCATTGCTGAGGTAACACCCCCAACAATGACTAGGAGAATTCCTATATGAATGATGTCCGGACCAAAATCCTTCCTTTTTGATTTGATCGATTTGGATAGCCGCACTAGAGTACAGCCGGCTAAGTTGAGGCCGAATAAGAGAACCACTGTTATAAATAAAGGGGAGGAGAAAAACAGATTGTACTGTAAGACGGTTATTAGGCGACCAACAACAAAGCCGTACTGATTGATGTAATAACTAGGTGCATGTCCCTGGGATAGGAATCCTGCAGGTATCATGATCAAGATAAGTACTCCAAGAAGGGACAGTCCAAATCGTAATGTAAAGATAAAATAAAATACTTTTTTAAACTTGATCATAGGTTCAATCATAAATAGTAAATGAGCAGTTTTCAAAGAAAACTTTTACCATGCTTTATTTTCTTGACAATGTCACAGCACACTAATAGTCTATAAGTAGACTATTATACATGAGGACTAAAATGTCGCTAAAGTACGGACTACTGGGGCTTCTGGGCTACTCTGATGCCACTGGCTATGAATTGAAAAAAATATTTGATGAATCACTGAACTTCTTCTGGCAGGCACAGAAGAGCCAGATCTATAAAGAACTTGTAAACCTGGAAAAACAAGGTTGGCTAAGTGTCTCTCTGGTATTACAAGAAGATAAACCTAATAAAAAGGTGTATTCCTTAACACCAGAAGGACGAGAAGCTTTTCTCAAGTGGCTCAAAGAGGACCGTGATAATAGTGATCTCCCTATTAGGAGTAGCTTTCTAATGAAGGTTTTTTTCCTTGGGGAATTATCAAAAGAGAGGGCTATAGAAAAGTTGGAAGCTTTTTTGGAAGAACAAAAAAAGGAAGGGCAAGAACATGATCATATCAATGAGTACATTGGAAATTACTCAGATATAAGCTCGCCAGAGCAGGCTGTGTTCTGGAAGATTACTGCCCGCTCGGGGGTTCTTCATCATGAAGCTAATATTCGCTGGGCTGAAGAAGCCTTACAACTCTTAAAAGAGGTTTAAAATGAAATCCATTCTGGTTCTTAACGGTTCTCCCAGGGGGGAGAAGAGTAATACCCTTATACTAACAAAAGCTTTTTGTAAGGGCTTAGAGTCTTCAGGGCTTTATCGCACTGAATTTCTTAACATCAAAGATTTACAGATTAAACCCTGCCTTGGCTGCTTTCATTGTTGGACAAAAAGTCCCGGTCAATGTGTGATAAAGGATGATATGAGTTTTGTTCTTGAGAAGTACATAGCGGCTGATCTAGTGATATGGTCCTTTCCGCTTTATTACTTTGGAATGCCTTCTCCGGCAAAGGCTGTAATGGATAGGTTACTGCCTATGAACCTGCCTGATATTGTATCAGATCCTCAGGTAAGAGCGACCCATCCTTCTCGTTATGATATGTCCCATCAAAATACGATCCTCATATCCACCTGCGGATTCTATAGTAAGGATAGTAATTATGATGCTTTGTTAAAACAGTTCGAACGCTTTAGGGTCGATCAGTCTCATCCCTATACTATCTTATGTCCTGAAGGTGAACTTTTTTCTGTACCCCAATTACAAGGAAGAACTTCAGAGTATCTCCAGTCTGTTACAACAGCTGGTCAGGAATATGCCCATACAGGTACTGTCTCTCTTGAGGTTGAATCAAAATTAAATGAGCTTCTCTATCCACCGGAAGTCTTCTGTGAGATGGCTAATTCCCATTGGGTTATTAATGAACAGAGAGAAGGAGCGAAGGCGCTCCCTTTTATCAAACAGATGGCTGCTGTGTATAATCCTAAAAGTTATTATAAAGATTTGAAGATCCGAATGGATTTTACAGATGTAGAAGAATCTTATGCCTTCCATATCACCCGGACAGGCTGCGAGGTCATTAAGGCTCCCAACAGAGCAGATAAGGCTGATACGATTATCGAGACAAGCTTTACCCTGTGGAAGCAGATATCAGAAGGGAGCATTGCCGGTGCACAGGCTATGATGGATGGGGGGCTTAAGGTCCGGGGAGAGTTCGATACAATGAATCATATGGACCAGATGTTTGGCAGTGAGTCACCTCATAAAGACCTCCATCAAGAGGGATGTCAAAGCAAAAAATCTCCTTCTATGATTCTTTTACTTCTGCCCTGGTTGGCTTTGTGGATCTTTACACCTATTGAAGGTATTGCTCTATTAGGAGGGATATTAGCCATTGTCTTATCCAGTTTGATTACTTTACTGGGGCATCGTTTTGAGTTAACACCCTATGATAGGCTTACCCTGTCTGTTGCTCCCTTATTAGGTTTGATCAGTTTTTATCTGGAAGATAAATCGATATTGATAGTACTATCCTATATTGTCTTTGGCCTTTTGTGGGTAGGTTCCCTTTTTAGCAAAGTACCTTTAACGGCTTATTACTCTTCAAGATCCTATGGGGGGAGCTCTGCCTTCTCTAATCCTTTGTTTATGAAAACCAACAAGATCATTACTTCCTGGTGGGGATATTATTATATTGTCATTGGTATTGTGTCTTACTTTTTATTGGCTACAAGTATTAAACCTTACTTAGGATTGGTGACTCAGATTGGGCCTCTTGTTCTGGGTATGCTGACTATATGGTTTCAGAAATGGTATCCTGGGAAGGTGGCCCATTGAAGTCTTGTTTTAATGGGAAGGACAAACCGAAGTAAGATACTTAGTCCTATATTATCCCAAATTACATAGTTCAAAAGAGTAGTAAGTAACTCTCACAAGTAATCAAACCTCTTTAAAAAAAAAGACTTTCTTTATTATCTGAAGTCACCTACAGTAATTATGGTTTCAAATTCCGAACAGCTGAAGTTATCGGAGTAAAAGGACGTATATGAGATTCTTCCAGAAAAAAACATTTTTGCTTTTCCTTCTCCTATCTCTAACATTTATTCTCCCTTCCTGTAAGAGCGGAAGGTTATCCGTACTGGAATCAGGAAGCGATTCAATAGTTACGAGCGCTCAATTTACCTTGGAGTGGGATAAAGTGTCCATGGCTGGAAATTACTTAGTTCAGGCATCGGCTTATGCCGACTTTGCCCAGATAGAGCATCAATGGGAGACTGAGCAAAAAAGTCTGAAGTTAGGGGATGAATCTCAGGGGACAAGCTTGGTTAACGGTTTGTATTTCTTTCGGGTAAAACCTATTTTTCTGGGAATAATCTCCGGTTCCTGGTCAACTCCTGTTTCTATAGTCTATAAAGGGTCAGGACAGTCCGATGTAGAGCTCAAGGTATCTGCAGAAACATTTACTTATGAAGAGGATCTCTCCATTGAAGTTGAATGGACTCAACAGCGAAAGATTAGGGGGACTGGTTTTGTTCAAGTATCAACAGATAAAGATTTCAGTAATATTATAAGTGAGATTAATCTTGGAAAAGGTCAAAGCGGTTACTTAATCGGCCTGCTTCCGGGGGCTTACCATGTCAGAGCTCTTTTTACCTATGAAAGTTCTCAAGAACAAATAATCTCTGATACAAAGCCTCTGAGTGTGGTTTACCCGTTTCTCTGGTGGAAAGACCGACATTCCTATATTGAAAGAGGATTAGAGGTTATTGATACTGTCAGTCGGCAGACGCTTTTCTCTTTAGATGGGGATAAAGGCTGTTTTTTTACCGATGGGGAGAATCTTCCCTCTGGTGATATAGCTATTCTGGGCAAAAATATTGGCTCTCAAAGGGCGGAAAGCCGTTGGGTGATATCCATTTATAATCGACAGGGGAATATTCTAAAACAAATAAATATTCCCGAAGCCGATGAATGGGGGCGTTTAGGGCTCGCTCTTGTTGGATCTAATCTCTATTTGATCGGTGGAACAGATGAAGCCTATGCTGATGCAAAAGATATATTTCCATTGATTCTTCCTATTAATATAGAAGATGGTGTGAGTTCTGAAATTATAGACATTGGAAAGTATGGGAAAGAGAAACTTCTAGCTCCGCCCTCCAAGGTTATACCTGAAGAATCAGAATTCCCTTTTTCCCGTGAATGGGTTAGGGACATTATAAAGTCCGGTGATAAATATTATATATTCTCTGAAGGAAACTTGAGTAAAGACAAAAATGACTATTCTCAGGCCATATTCTTGACGGTTTGTGATGGGAATTTTAACATATTAGAAAAGGAAACTTATAATCCAAAAGATAACTATACGTATTATAGTGCATTAAAAATTTGGGATGTAAGTGATGATAAAGTTATTTGCTATAACACTCAGGAGCCTTCTCCGGTTGAAAGTGTTCCATACATCATGACCTTTGATCTCCAAAAAGAGACTGTCACCAATACACCCTTATTAGATGTCGGTATTACTCTAAATTTCCAAACATATAGATCCTGCATCTATAATGATGGAACGATTTTGTTGGGATATCGAGATGGGCTATATTTCTTTGAGTACGATGAGTACAGAAGTTCCTCAAAGCCTGTCTCCACCTTTTTTGTTCAAGCTCCTTCTATTAGCACTTACAATGAATGGGGACTAAATCCTGTTAGTTTCAAGATTAATGATGTTCAAGCCATATCTAATACGATCTATATGGTTAGTGGTATTTTCTATTCTGATGAGAAAAAACCCCTTGTTAATACCATCTTTATTGTAAATAGAGATGGAGATATCCTTTGGCAAAATCAGGAGCTTTATAAGAATGGGCAAGATGTTCTTCCCTTTTCTCTAGAAAGTGGTGATCGCTTGCTGGATGCTCTTGAGGTTATTCTTTCAGATGTGCCGAATTTGTACACTTTGGTGAATACAATATATTGATTAGGTGACTAGATAATGAACAGTAAACAATTTGCCGTTCTTATCCCACTATGCTCCAACAATATTATGGTGAAACAAGTGGTAGCAGATAACCTGCTTCCTCACTGTGTTTCATTTTTAGTGAGCACCTCAACTCAGATCGAAGCTCTTGTTTTAAGTGTAGTCCTATTTTGTTTCTGCTCTGCCTATTTCTTCATTACCAGCAAATGGAAGAAGTCAGAAATTACTGCCTCCCTATGATGGTAATCACGGAATATTAATGTTGATGAAAATCCCACTTCTTTGGCCATCTCTTGGATATTGTTACTTAAAAAGGGAGTATGGTCATGTCTATCTTCCAGGATCTCCCCATTTATCTTACTCTTTATAATGGTCTTAAATCCTAGTTTTGTGAGATCCTTGCTTGTTTCATATATCCTTGTAAATTCCATATTTTCTGTCTCTATTGTAGGAAAGGTGAACCCTGGAGAGAGAGAAGGATTCCTGTAATTAAGAATCTGAAGGATTAAGGTTCCTTCCTTTACCAGTGTCTTTTGAGTCGCTTTTAAAAAATCAAATAATACCGATTCATCAGGGAGGTAGACCAATGTATTCCCCAGACAAGTTATCAGATTATATTTATCTGATTCTGATCCAGACAAGAAGGAAAGCATATCCGATTGAACAAACTGGAGCTGCCCTTTTATAGATAAGGGGATTTGTTTCTTTGCTTCCGTTATCATACTCTCATCTAGATCTATTCCTGTTAGTTCTCTATTCTCCGTAGATAACTGTGTGAGAAGTTCTCCAGTGGCACAGCCTATATCCAGTATTACCTGATTGTGTTCTGGATCCAAATAGCTTTCAACAAATCTAAGCTTATCCTTGGTACAAGGAAATATATCTTTATATTCCCTGGCAAGTGTTTTATATAATTCCATAATCACTATTATAAAAATAAAAAAAGTTAATTCTGTAACATAGGTTACGGAATCGTAATGCCCCCTCTACTAGACTCAAGAAAAATAAGAAAAGGAGTCTAACATGTTTTGTTATCAATGCCAGGAAGCTGCTAAAGGAACAGGCTGTGAAATCAAGGGTGTCTGTGGTAAATCTGAAACAACAGCTAACCTACAGGATCTATTGATTTATTCCCTCAAAGGTCTATCTGGACTAGTTATCAATGCTCAAGATAAGAACGCCATAACTAAGGAAGAAAGGGTAAGTGTGGCAAAGTTCATTGCTCGAGCTTTATTCGCAACCATTACTAATGCCAATTTTGATGATGATCGTATTAAAGAGTTAATCAGGGAGACCATTGTCATTCGCAGGGAATTACTTTCAAAGGGAGCTTCATTTGAGCATGATTCTGCTAATTGGGATCTACCTGAATCTGGCTGGGCTGCCAAAGCTACAAGTATTGGAGTGAGATTAGAAAATAATGAAGACATTAGAAGCCTCAAGGAATTGATCACTTACGGTTTAAAAGGATTAGCTGCTTATACTACGCATGCAGAGGTACTAGGTTATGATGATGAGAAACTTTGGGATTTTCATCTTCAGACAATGAAAAGTTTAATATCCGAATCTGATGTGGATAAATTAATCGCTTTGACTCTTAAAACAGGAGAAGCCGCTGTCACAGCTATGGCGACTTTAGATACAGCCAATACAGAAACTTATGGAAATCCGGAAATCACAGAAGTAAATATTGGTGCGGGCTCAAGACCTGGAATATTGGTGTCAGGACATGACCTGAAGGATTTTGAACAACTACTGGAACAAAGCAAAGACTCAGGCGTCGATATATACACGCATTCAGAAATGCTTCCTGCCCATTATTATCCTAAGTTTAAAAAGTATAAACATTTTGTAGGTAACTACGGTAATGCCTGGTGGAAACAGGATTCAGAATTCGCTTCCTTTAATGGAGCCATTTTAATGACCACAAACTGTATTGTTCCTGTAAAGGATAGTTATAAAGATAGAATCTATACGACAGGTATGGCTGGTTATCCAGGTGTTGTTCATATAGAAGAAAAAGATGGTAAAAAAGATTTTACTGCCATCATTGAAAAGGCCAAGACTTGTAATCCTCCTACTAATATTGAAACCGGTTCTATTGTAGGAGGCTTTGCTCATGAACAGGTTTTTGCCTTGGCAGATAAAGTCGTTGAAGCGGTCAAATCAGGAGCTGTTAAACGTTTTATTGTCATGGGTGGTTGTGATGGACGACATAAGACTCGATCTTATTTTACAGAAGTCGCTGAAGAGCTTCCCCAAGATGCTATTATTTTGACCGCTGGTTGTGCTAAGTATCGTTATAATAAATTAAACTTAGGGGACATAAATGGTATTCCCAGAGTTTTGGATGCCGGTCAGTGTAATGACTCTTATTCTCTGGCTTTAATAGCATTGAAGCTAAAGGAAGTCTTTGAATTAGAGGATATCAATGATTTGCCCATATCCTATGATATCGCCTGGTACGAACAAAAGGCTGTTGCCGTTCTATTAGCGTTACTATCTCTTGGTGTTAAAGGAATTCGTTTAGGCCCTACACTTCCTGCCTTTCTTTCTCCTAATGTTGTTAAAGTCCTTGTTGAGAATTTTGACATCAAGCCTACTGGTGACGTTGGGACAGACGTTGAAGCTATGATGGCCGGAAGGTAATATTTTATCTTGAACAGGGTGGGGGCGTTCCCCTGCCTTGTGTGACAAGGGCGTATCTGGTGAAGTTACATTTGATCTATATCCTTGGATGAAGTAGTATCAAAAGAGAAATATTTTTAACTTACTTTTGAACAAGGAAAAATATGAATTATAAAAAGACTATAACTATTTTGATAATGCTCCTTTTTGTGATTTATAACTCAGTAGCCAATGGTATAGATATTTATTATGGTACTTGTAATGATGAACGTGTTAGGTTGCGATCAGAACCAAGTCTTGATTCCTCTATATTTGGGTTATTGAACAAAGAAGATCCCTTTATCATTTTTAGTCGTAGCCCTGAAAAGAGTAGCATTCAAAACTTATCCGGATATTGGTTATATATTGAAACGGAGGAGCAGAGAGGTTGGATTTATTCTCCCTTTGTTTCAACGATTATTCCTATCTCTGATTTACCCCTTTACTCATCTATTAACTTAGATACTATCGATATCATAAATATTAATATTAATGGTATTAAAGTTTCTGTAAGTAGGACATTGAAAGGTGACATTAGCTTCTATGAATTGGTTGCTTTTTATAGGGATATTTGTGGTGTCTATACATCACTGGAAAATAGTTATAGGGACGATATCTTTCATTTCAAACGAAAAGCCTCATATTCGTGGGGAGAAGATTATAATCCCACTTTTTACTTCTCAGCAGACTTTGAACAAGATTGGAAAAGACAAGAGTCTCTATCAATGAGGGAGACCTATGAAGGGATGGGTTTAACTACCATTAATAAGACGGATTATGGTTATTTATTGAATTCTAATTATGAAGTACCAGGAGTTGATCCTGTTGTTTA
The DNA here is from genome assembly GCF_000426705.1 of Spirochaeta cellobiosiphila DSM 17781. Classification (NCBI taxonomy): domain Bacteria; kingdom Pseudomonadati; phylum Spirochaetota; class Spirochaetia; order Spirochaetales; family Spirochaetaceae; genus Spirochaeta; species Spirochaeta cellobiosiphila. The sequence continues at coordinate 9,803 of NZ_AUFW01000017.1, read as the reverse complement.
CTTCAACGTCAAGATCATCACCTATCCTAACAGTGTGATCCAAGTTAAAGGGTATGATTTTAGTGATGAAAAATATAAAAGACTTAGTGGGCCTCTTAATTATCAGGAGGTCTATAAAGAACAAAGACGAACTCATCAGCAAATTGTGCAAAGTCAAATCGATGATTATCTCATTGATGATAAATCAAAAAATAATTTGATAAGTGCTGTTAATAAAGTCTACAAAGAAATCAAATCCAATCAACCACGTTATGAAGGTAAGTATTCTTCCGTAGAAGTAGGAGAGTTATATCAAGTTTTGCTTAGTCATGATGATACAAAAATAGGACAGGGGCGTAAGGCTATACAAGAAGCGTTTGGTTATTCTGATAGTCCGTATTCCATAAGAGAGCCAGAGGAATACTATGTTAATAGCTTCGAACGTTGTACTCCTAATGAAATTGAAAATCGTTTTGGCAAAGATTGTGCTCTTGTTGAGGTGAAGCACTCAGATGCTTCTTGGGTGTTGTTTGTTTTTAGGAAGAAGGGACGACAGTATGAGTTGTTGGCTGTTGTGATGGATGTGTATTTAATATAGGGATCTAAAAGGTAAGACCGAGAACAAATAAAGAAGAAAATCAATAATAATTGGGAAAAGGGCTAATGAGCAGAGTTCTGATATTGCGTCATTCCCAGAGCTGAAAAGTGTCGGATATAATATATTCTATAACTATTGATGAATTGAAGAAAGTTCAATTGAAACTCTTTCAAAAGAATTAACACGGTAATTAGAATTAGTAGGAATAATAACTGTTAATTATCCCAAAGGAAAACCTGATTGTAATGCCCATTCTTTCGCATTTGAATAAGTCCTAATTGAAGCTTATGAATTAAAAAGTAAGACTGTGTTTATTTTAAATAGTGCCTTAACAAAAATCCCAACAACAATCTTTTTAATCCTTCTGGATCGATAAAGTCGATTAGTATTGCTTAAAAAAGTTTTACAAAAATATTAGATCATTGGAACATTCATGGTTTTGGCCAATGGAAAATAGTCACTAAAGGAGCTGACATTATTGGTATTGGTGGATTAAGTTATAAAATGTTTGGAAATGAAGAAAAATTAAATTTAGGTTACCGTATCGATGAAAAGTTTTGGGGTAAAGGATATGCTACAAAAATTGCACATTTTGCAATCCACTATGGAGTCTCGATTCTGAATAAAAAGAGATTTATGGATTAGTAAGACCGGACCACAAAGCATTGATTTATGGTAAAAGTTGGAGAACTAGATGATGTTCCTGGTCAGGAGAATAGCTTCGTTTTCATTTATAGAAAATAAAGATCTAGATGTCTGATTTTAATGGTGGATACTTCTCTTATTCGTAGCCCACTACCATAAAGAATTCTCTCCAACAATGAAAGTATTTCTTTTCTGGATTATGATATCAGGTAGGCGTTTACAAAGAACTGGGATTAAAAGATTTCCCAATTTTCGAAAAATGGGACTAGCGTATGTTACAGCCTGTGCCTACATTGAGGAGTGTACAAAGAAAGGCTTTGTCCCTGTCTTGTTTTGTTAAAGTGATAAATAAGTATCAATTAAATTAGCTGAAAAATTGTATACTTAATAAAAGCCTCTCATTCTATTTATTTTGCTAAGGTTGGTGTTTGAAAAAGAGGTATACTTCGACATCCATAGCTCAATATTGGTTTGCCCAATGGTGCTTATGGTCTATAATAGAAAATAGACATTTCAGTACTCCACCTATTCCAGAAACGTTAGGTGTAATTTTTAATAAGGTTTATATGTTACCAGAATTAGAATATAATCAATCCGTATTTATTGAAATAACAAACCCTATTCATGGTGGTCCTGGATGGGATTTTGGCACTTGCTTATGGAGCCCTGTACAGGATAAAGGTGGCCGTAATCGATGGCAAATTCTAGGAGATGTTAAACAAAATGATTTTGTTATACATTTATTAAAAGATCCGGACTATAAATGGGTGGGAATTTCAAAAGTTGAGTCAAAAGTAAAATCTCTTAAATCTTCACCGCCAAACCCAACAGACTGGGCTGACATGGCACCGTATCAAAGAATTGATTTATATCAATATAACCCTTTATCTGAATCAGCTTATGTGAATAATATATTTAATTCATATACTGAAAGATTAGTAGAAGAGTATAAAAAAGATAAAAGTCAGTTCTATACTCTTTATGGGGAAGAAAAAGAGTTAAGAATTCAGCAACGTTATCTAGCACCATGTAATAATGAAATCTACGCTATATTTAATGAGGTTTCTAAGTCTATTAGTTTTTCACCTTCATTTTCTGAAAATATTATTCATGTCCCTACAGTAAATGAACCATCGTATGCAGACTATAGTGCTCCTTCTCGCAAAGATGTTAATGTTTCTAGAATTATAAGAGATACAAAATTATCACGTAAAGTAAAAGAAACTTACAATTGGAAATGTCAAATATGTGGTATGCAAATAGTATTACCTACTTATGATTTTTATGCTGAAGCACATCACTTGATACCTCTTGGAGGCAATTATAATGGACCTGATGTTCTCGGTAATTTAATAATTTTATGTCCAAATCATCATACAGAATTTGACTATGGATCAATTGCTATAAATCCTAAAACTATGTTGATAGAACATACTGATAAAAGAAATATATTTCATAACAAAAACTTAAATTATTCACGTAAAGATCTAGATCTTTCAAGTCTCAAGTATCACTATGAAAATATATTCAAAAAATAAAACCAATAATCTAATAAAGGCTAAGCTAAATGATTGATGAAGAAAAATTAATCCCAGAGTTAAAAAGCTGGAAAAAAGAAAATGGTGATGACTTTGATATTTCTGATTGGACAAGATGTGAAGGAAATATCCAGTTAGCAATAGGATATTCGTTTATGTTCTGGCCTAATTTTATAGAACATGAGGGTTGTGTATTTATAGAATCACGTTTTTCAGTAGATAGTTTTGAAACTTGGAAAAAAATAGAATCTATTGAATATTATTCACAAATTGAAAGCGTTCTTAACCACTTTCATATATTGGATTTATTTGTCTGGGAACAACAAAATGAAAGCAGTAAGAATCAAGTCTTATATTTAGGAAAGAAGCTGTTGGAAATTTACAAAACGAAATTAAAAGCAGATTTTCCAAACTATTTGTTTGATATTTCCTTTAATGATAATATCGAAACAAATGAATTAATTGATTATCAGCTCGTATTCCATCGCATTGAAAATGAACAACGTAAGATCAGATAAAAAGTGTTTGAGGATTCCATGCTAGAGGGTTCAGCACTTAAGATAATTTGTTTAAACTACTATCATAACATGTTGTACATAAGTAATTATATATGAGTGAAAATAAAACCATATATGATCAAAAACTCTCGAAGATAAAATCACTAGATACTCAACGATTAACACTTCGGTGGTTTGAATTATCTGATATTAAAGATGTTTTTGAATATGCTTCCCATGAAGAAGTCGTTACATATTTAACATGGCCTCCTCATTCTGATATTGAATACACAAAAAAAAGGTTTCCCGATTTGTTTCTTCATAAACCAGGAATGTTTGCGATTGAATTAAAATTACAGAAGAAATGCATAGGATGTATAGAATTAAGAATTGATGCTCCAAATGATAAGGGCTCATTTGGATATGTTTTAAATCAAAATTATTGGAATAAAGGATATATGACCGAAGCCTTGGCCAGAATTATCGATGCTTCATTTACTGATCTAGAATTAAATAGAGTAGAAGCTATACATTATGTTGGAAACGAAAAATCTGGAAAAGTTATGAAAAAGGTTGGAATGAAAAAAGAAGGTGTGGCATTGAAAGAAGTAAAAATAAAAGGTGAATATAGGGATGTCGTTCATTTTGGGCTACTTAAAGAGCATTGGATAAAATTATAGTAGACGGAGTTATAGTCTGCATAATTTATCTAGTGAAGAATTTAAAGAGTTAACGATAATTTGTAATCAATTTTAATATCAATTGTAATTTTGTCGGAGATCCTTGTGAAAAGAATAATCGAAACGAAAAGACTTTATCTTAGAGAATTAATTAAAAGTGATAAAGAAGAGTTATCTAAAATACTAACTGATCCAGAGTCAATGAAATTTTATCCTACAACATTCAATGATAAAAAAGTTGAGGATTGGATAAAATGGAATATAGATAATTACAAAAAATACAGGCACGGACTCTGGGCTGTTATTTTAAAGGAAGGAAATATTTTTCTTGGAGATTGCGGAATAACCATACAAGACATAGAAGGTGAACCATTACCTGAACTCGGATATCATATCAAAAAGGAATATTGTAATAAAGGATTCGCCACAGAAGCAGCAATAGCTTGTATGGAATATGCATTTAAGATCTTTGATTATCCTGTAGTATATACATATACAAAATATGATAATAAACCTTCACTACGGGTTGCTGAAAAAAATGGAATGAAATTTGTGAGATATTTTGATAAAGAAGTAATGGGTGAAAATGTTAGGGAAGTACTCTATTGCAAACACCGAGTAACCAGTATATTTTAATATTGAAGCAGAAAAGTGATAATTACTACTCTCAATTTTTGGATGGATTCCGTTTAAAGTTTGTCTTTGAATGGGGTTGTCCTGCAGGTAATCATCACAGAAAGAACTCCTGACGAGGTATATTTTTCAGAAAAGCATTGAGATAAAGATGAACAGGCTCGTTTTAGTTTGTTTCTCGCTTCACTACTTAATTCCCTAAAAAAACTTGATAACATAAAATTATTCAATGTTGCATTACCATACACCACATCATTCATTTTAAAACTATTTTCTTTCATCTCTGTTTTCGCTCTCTTATTATCTTAACCCTTTTCAGGATTTAAAACTCTTAGTTCTCTAACGTCTTTTTTAACCTCTTCGTCATATTTCTTTATTAAACCTTTGGCCATCAAAATGTCTAGAAGTCTTCTATTTGACTCTGAGAAAGTTATAGTTGGACGTCTGTGGTCTCTCAAACCTATCTTCTCATATTCTGATCCGAGATTATGAAAACACTCCAAAAAATCACTAGGATTTATATTATCTTCCTGAATTATTAGCAACTCTATACGTTTATCTCGATCCGAAATTCCTTCCCATAATCTATTAAAACTATATATAATACCATCATATCTAAGCTTCAAGATAGTATCCAGCACATAGTCAAAATCATTCTCGTCAATTAGAGTCTCAATGGTATTTTCAAACATCGTAACTTTATATGTTGTATCGATCTTATCGTCGTTTATATACAATCTGACAACATCACTATCAATATCTATCTTGTCTATATTTTTTATGTACTTATTTAAGTATAATATGACTAGAGTTTTATCATCATGATCAGCAAGTTCTTTATAGTTCTCTTGCGAGAGAGAAATCAAATCATTTTCCAAGAGAAAACTAAATTTATTACTATTTACAGAACTCCATTCGATATCAAATTCTCTACCAAAAGCAATAATCTCTGATTTAAATATTTCAAAACTGAAGTCTTCATTCGTAATTACTTCAATAAATACCTTTTCTATAGTTTCCAAATATGGCGACTCATTTTCTTCTGACTGTATACTTTTACAGAATATGCTTGACGCTTCAACATTCTTTAATTGATCTATTACTTTATTTTCGATATCTCCTGATAAAATTAGTTTATGTATATTGCCTATTGTAGGATTAATAGAATTAACCCGTATTAAATCAAGATAATATTCACTTGAAATATCACCAATATCTGTAAAGTAATATTTTGGAAGTCGATTGATTATTTCTTTTATACTTTCTTCATTTTCCTTATCCTGATCTAATACTTCAATAAGAAAATGTAAATATTTCTCGTCCTCGTTAATATTATTTTTTTCTAATAAGATCCCAACAATGATTTCAATATTTTCCTTATAGCAATCTATTAACCTCTGATCATTAGTTCTAAATATGGAAGTAATAATATCATTTCTCTTTATATTTATTTCAGACTGTTCTAACACAGCTAAAAACAAACAGATCATTGATCTATTAAGTTCAAATAGCTTGCAATCTAAAATCCATTCCACATTATTTTTACTAGTAGTATCACTAACAGACTTGAATATTATATTATTTCTTTCAAAGAAGTCTTTAATAGACTCTAACTTATCCGTTTTTCTAAAATGATCTAATAGATTTAAATCTACTTTTTGTCCTATCCATGTTCTTATTGATTCAATATTTTCATCAAAAATCTTTATATCATCAGATAAATCGGAACAGAATATGATTAAATCATAGATTACTTCCTCTTGAGTATGTTCATAATATTCTATTAAATCATGCGAAAATTGAGAATAATTCAATAATAACCATGTAAAAGATTTTTCTCGTATATCTTTAGTTGTTAAAAAAAATGAAAATAGCTCATCGCATTTATGATTTACAATTTGCTCTAATATTAACTCACTTTTTTCCTTGTTATGCTCTAAAGTGTGATCATATAGTTTTTTATTAATAATTGACTTTTGTCGCCATTCATATGGATTTATTCTTTGGTAGACATTATTAATGTTATCAATATTATAGTCTGAGGACAAAGGCTCCCCACTCTTTACAGCTATTAAAAAGTCTCTATCTCTCTGTGTGATGGCACCTTCATGATAATGAGAAATATAGAACCTGTAATTTTCATCAATGTATCCATTCTTAATTAGGTATATCGCTAGATCCAAATTATATTTCATAGAGTCTTCTAGATCCTTATACTTCTTCCGTAAAGCATCTATATCATTACTTATAATATCTTTTAATGCTGATGATCTTAGATTAGCTCTTTTGGACTTTAAAACTTCAATCTCTTTCTTCGCTTTTAATATTTTACTTTTAGAATCTATTATTCTTTTACGATCTTCATATTCCTTCTTCAAATCCCGCATATTTATTTGATGAAGATTGGATAGGTCAGAGAATATGTTATTAAAATTGCTTTCATCATGAATAGAGCTGAAATAATTTCGAATATTAAAGATACGTCCATATTCATCAGCTATTTTAAATAGAATAATACGTCTTAAGTCCTCAACATCCTCTAAATGCTCCTTTTCTAGTGGCTCCAGCTTTTGTTGTATTTTTCTGATATTCTCATCAAGATCTGAAATCTTCCTATTTAAGTATCCTTCTTTAAAGCTATGAAAGACATCATATAACGTACCCATATTTCTATGCAAATCATCAAAATCCTGTGGAAAGAAATTCTTGTATACAACTATGGCAAATATCTTCTTAACATCAAGATCAGGGGATTTTTTCTTGGTGTCCTCCTTGAGGTCTTCATTTCGTCTTAATTTAGTATAATAGATAAAATAGTCATTCATTATTGTGAAAATTGTTCTCGCATCCGTCACATACATACAAATATCTTCTAGGTAGTTTTGATTACAAGTTTGAAATAAATCGTTATCTACCTTTTCTCTATACTCCTTAACTAGGAAATCGTATGAGCTAGTAGGATTGATAATTGGAATTATGGGAATCATAAAATCAAAAAATTTTGTTCGCTCCTCACCATCTAGATAATCATCCTTTACAGCATATAGGAAGATTATTTTGCGCTGAATCTCTTTAGAGTTATTGAGTAAAAGATTCATCTCCCGTAGCTTTAGCATTAAGCTTATGCCACCTTCTTCCTTCAACCTATCTACATCCTCAATAATTACATAACTATATTTTTTATTTTCCCTAAAAAAATTTATTATCCGATCCATATTTTGATCTATAACGGATATCTCTTCAGTTCTTCTAATTTCTATTTCCCCCACTGGAGTATTTACTTTTGAGATTAATCTAAAGCTTCTTTTGCCTAGTAGTAGTAGAACATTGATAATATAGGCGAGAAATAAATATCCTGGTATTTGAAGAAGATCAATCAGCCAATCAGGTAGAACTACATCAAACAATTGGCTAGGGTAGAGAGAATAGCAAGTAGTTAAGAAGTTCCAATAATCATGAAAAGGTAAATAGGATAAGAATAAAAAAGGTATTGATATTCGAAAGAGCTTTATACTCCATGCTTGTTTGAACTCTAATTTAAATATTTGCTTTGATTCTTCACTTGTCTCCACTTTTTCTTTATAGAGGAGTTGTTGTAGAATATTGTACTGTATATCTCCCTTAGATCTCCTATCATTTTCTGTGCCAAAGTAAGCAACTGAAACTTCAATAGGCTCATCCTCTCCCTTCTTCTCATACTTTTTAAAGTACGATCGTAAAAAAGTACTCTTACCCGATCCATAAGGACCTGTTATTCCTATATTGAGTACATTATCTGCATTTATTGCATCGCTAAGAACAGAGAACAACGGATCCTCATCTTCGTTTATAGCAGGGGCTGTATATTTATATATTGCTGTTTTCTTCTCTTCCTCTGTATTTTTTTTCTTAACCACTTTTTCCTCTCTAATTTTAAAATATATAATCTTAATTATAGAGGTGTTAGGAGTCTTACATAAAGTACTTTTTCTACACAAAAAAATCCCCCCATCCAAAGACAGGGGGACAAAATATTCTTAGATAATTCCTTTCGGTTATTTACTTCCTATCCCTAACCCCCTTCAAATTCAAAGCAATCTTCTCACCACTACGTCCCACAACATAACCGCCAACCCCAATGGATAGAAGGTTAAACAATTCCGGTGGCATTTCCATTTTCGGAGCCTTCCCTAATACCAGACTCAGATAAGGAAGTAACACATAGTTATTCCCTATAATGGCAATGATCACCATCATCAAACAGGGACGCCAATTCCTCTGTATCCAACTCTGCCCTTGAGCTTCAGCTACAAGCACATCCCTCTGAGCCTTTAAGACTTCAGCCTCATAACTAAGCATCTGGGACTGGATACCCATCTTAATGGATTCCAACTTATTCTGAAGAGTCAGCTTCTCCTCTCCCGAAGTATGTATATCATCTATTAGGTCACAGGCCGGTTGGAACAAGCCACCTATCGCGTCTAACACATTCATAATGAGTCTCCTTATTGTCAATTTCTCGTGCTCAAAACAAGGATTTTGCCTACTAGGTTTTGCCCGTTTGCTTACTTAGTTTCATTCCTTTGCCTGTTAGGTTTTGACCATTTGCTTACTAGCTTTGGTCAAAACTCAGTAAGCAAAATCACCATTTCCTCCTAGGCAAAATCTGATGTTTGAGCCTTAAAAAATCCCGAAAGCCTATAGCCTTCGGGATGGATCTAGTAAGTTACGCTCTAGCTGATACTCATCATCGTTTTATAGGTACCACGGAGCGCTCCGTCTCCTGTTCCCACAACTACGATCATGGTGTATTCCCCGGCTTCCAAAGTATCAGGTAACTGACAGAGAATACTGGAAGGAGTGATCTTAAGAAGATGTACCCCTCCGACAGATTCTCCAGAGAAGTCACTAACTAAAAGGATTTCCAGTTCTTCATCTAAGGTGAAGTTCTTACCCTTTACTTCGATGATGCCCCCAATAGGATAGTGGGGACCATAAGTTCCATAGCGGATGTCATAGACCAAGCTCACCTTGGGAACCTTCTGACCAGGGTCGACCTTGCTGACTCCCGCTTTGGAGACAATGTCCTTTCTAAGCTTAGCCGAGGCCGTAAAGTTAGGCTTTACATAATGTACATTGCTATCATAATCAGTGGAGTCTGTAGCAAATCCCCCTTTGATACTTACACTGGCTTGGAACAAATCCGTAATGATTCTGTTCCCTGATAATAATTCATCCCTCACCACTTCAGTTA